>JBKHJL010000033.1:0-10448 GCA_046538155.1 Candidatus Micrarchaeia archaeon | reverse complement strand
ATTCAACTGCTCAGCTGAAGCTGGCAGTATTCTTGAGGAGATTATTTCAATAAAATATGGGTAGCAGATTACCCTACTTCCCTTTCCTGTTTTTGTATATCCAGTATGCTCCTGCAGCAATTATGAGAAGGAGGAGTATCCACAAGTAGTACTGCTGCAATTCTTTTGCCTCCTTGCTTACAGGCTGCCTGGGCTCCTCCACACTGGGCACCTCCCCATGGGAAACAGGGACAGAGAAGGGCTCTTCCTCTTCTGCGGGTTCTTCCTCTTCAGGTGGTAAATGGGTATCCTCTTCTGCGGGTTCTCCCTCTTCCGTTCCCTCTTCAGATTCTTCATCCGTCTGCTCCGGCAGGACTTCCAGGACACCTGACCAGGAAACGTATCCATCTTTTGAAACTTTTACTTCATACTCGCCGGGGTGGAAAAGAGTAAAATGCACAGTGCCGTCTTCTCCGCATACCTGCAGGAGATTGCCGATGCCAACATTTGCCCCTTCAAGCAACTCTTCCCCTGAAACCACAACTACCGCAAACCTCTCACCTTCATAAACAGAGGAAGGGATAGATACATCAAGCTGCCTGGGGCTGGCCACAAATTCAGACGGAAATGGGCTTTCATACCCATACCTGTATGCACTCACTGCATAAACCCCTTCCTCCATAGGAACAACCTCTGCTTCTCCATCTGGGCCTGCAAATTCGCTGAATATTGTTTCCCCGTCAAATTCCACGGAAATTTTTGCATTGAGGGGATCTCCGTTTTTGTCAAAGGCCTGAATGATAACAGTCTCAAGCACATATGCCCCCTCTGGCACAGAGAGGGAAATCGGACCCGCTTCTTCCCGGCCGCCGTTTCCATCATCGGACGGGGCAGGCTCTTCTGTTTCTGCAGCAAGGGTGAATATGCTGAAATTCTCCATATGCCCTGCTTCATAAATGCGGTTGGAGAGGTCCAGGGTACCTGGCACTTCAGACCAGTTGGTGCCGTTCCACTTCAGGACTTTGAGGGTACTCATGTCATAGCCGGATTCCTGTTCAGCTGTCCACAGGAAACCCGTCTCATTCATGAATGCATAATGTGTTGGGTCCGCACAGGCAGGATTTGAATCAAACTCCCGCACTTCAAGATAGTTTCCAAGAAATTCTGTATATCCATGGGGGAGCGGGGCGGGCTGGGCTACAGAATTGAAGTCAATGCATCCAAAGGTAGAAAACTCCATCCCCATTCCGACTGCATTTTCCCCAAAAAACACCTCTTCAAATATAACGGGGTACCAGAAATTGCTTATATCGTATGCAAGGAGCACATCATGGATATGGATGCCTGTGTTGTTTACATAATTGGAAACAGGAGGAGTAACAGTATTGCCCAGGAGAAACCCTGTATCACAATCATGCAATTCCAGCCCTGCATAGCTATTATTCTCTTTTGCATGGTAAGTCCAGATACAGTATTCTCCTCCTGAAACTTCACCATTTGTATAATTGGAAAAATAATTCCGGGAGAGGTTCATTCCCACTCCTGTATTGTCGGAAACAGAAATATTAAAATCGTCAAGGCTGACACGCGAAACTTCGGCCTCCACCAGAAACCCTGCATCATCAACCTCCGCTTCAACCCCGGAAAAGCGGACATCACAAACATCGCCTGTGGCTCCGGTAAGCACAATGCCTGACTCTGAATCCCGTATGATGACATCAGTAAACTGGTGGCCCAGAGGTTCATCACACGGGAAAACCATGTATGTGGATTCAATTTTGACTCCGGCATCTGAAGCATTTGTAATCACAAGGCCATCAACCGTGAAATCCTTGGCCTCCCTTGAAAGCGCAACCCCCATTGCCATGTTGTCCATGCTTACATCCGAAAAAGTGACATTATCAAGTGCATTCTGTACCTCTAGCCCCTTTGCCCCGCCGGAAACATCAAAATCTTCAAACATAGAATTTGAAAGAGGGGGACTAAATGGGGTTGCCACTGCAATGCCTGTCTGGAGACTGTCCCTCAGCTGTATATCCACATTTGAAACCCGGACACTGTCCCCAAACGCTACAAAAGCAGGGTCGCCTGCAGAAGCATCAAGGGAAATATTCATGTTGCGGACAATGCTGTTCCCGCCGATTCCTGCTCCACCCGAAGCATTTACTATCCGTATTCCATCTGCAACAAATCCGGGGGGAAAGTACAATCCGGGGGGCCTGACAAGTTCAACCTCATAAAAATAAACGCTTCCTATTGATTTTGGATATGTAAAGCAGGGAGCGGGGAACCCCATAAACTGGCAGTCAGAAAAATAGGCATTTCTCAGGGTATTGTTGTTCAAAACAGAAGTAGGGGTCCCCGCATTAAGGACATAACAGCCTCCGTTTGCCTGATTGGAGCAATAAATATTTTCCACTGTCCCGTTGGATGCATCAGTCAGGTCAATCCATACATTGTGCAGGTCCAGTATACTATAGCGAAGGATGCTTTCTGCAGATATCTTTCCCGGGGAACTCCTGGTTCCCGTAATATTTTGAATCGTGATGCCGGAAACATTCCCCATATCCGCTACCCATGTACCATTGGAAGAAAGATTGTATACTTCAGACTGGTTTGCCTGGAAGGCAAGGGAAGGCGCACTTCCATTCAGCTCAAGATTCAGGAAATGGAAATCTTCTCCGCTTCCGCGAATCATAATCTGGCCATCATTGGAGGAATAGATGGAACAGTTGGCGATTGTGATATTGGAAGGGGTGCCTGAAAGGGAAGCGCCGATTCCTCCTTCAGAAGCCTCAAGGTAATGGTGGGCACAGTCAAGCAATATGTTATCCGTGGTTATTTGGATGCAGGGGTCCGCAGTATTGTTGATGATATCGTTGGCTAAATAATACTGGCCAGGGGCAGAAACTGTCGTACACTCTGTTATGGGGGTTGCTGCAAAACAAAGCCCTAAAATCAGGAGAAATGTCCAGAGATAGTTTACCATGGAGCCATATTCTAAATTAAAGGTTTTATATCTTGGCTTTGGAAGAAATGGCGATTTAAGGAAACATTTATAAACCCCTATATAATAAATAATGCCCAATGCCGAATTTTGGCTGTTAGCGTTCTGTGATAGTATGGTGAGTTTAGATAAAGCGATTATTGCCTCCTACGACAAAGAAGGGAAGCATTTTGAGCTTTACGTGGACCCGGATGCAACCTACCAGTACATAGACGGAGGGAAAAAAGACCTGAAGAATATACTCGTGGTGGAAGAGGTTTACGAGGATGCAAAAAAAGGGGACCGGGCAAAGAACTCGGACCTGCAGAAAGCGTTCGGGACCACCGACATAAACGAGATACTGGAAACAATACTGAAGAAGGGAACGGTGCAGCTGACAACTGGGCAGAGGAAAAAGAAAGTGGGGGACAAGAAGAAGCAGATAATACACATGATTTGCAGGGAAGCCATAGACGTGAGGACAAAAGCGCCCATTCCCCCAAGGAGGATTGAAAATGCAATGGAGGAGGTCCGGTTCCATGTGGACCCGTTCAGGGACCCTAAGGAGCAGATGGACGAACTTCTAAAGAAGCTCCGGCCGCTCATACCCATAAAATTTGAGAAGCTGGAGATGGCAGTAAAGATTCCCCCTGAGTATTCCCACCGGGCCTACGGCACACTAAAAACATACGGGATAAAGAAGGAGCAGTGGCTGAAGGACGGCCACCTCATATTAGCCGTGGAAATACCTGCAGGGATGCAGGGAGAATTTATAGACAAGATAAACAAGCTGACGGCAGGACAAGCCGAAACAAAGAAAATTGAATAGGTGATTTGTTGGAAAAGATAGCTGTCCCCGGAGAATTGCTCTGGGAAAAGGAAATTAGGGCCCCAAATACATATTGCGAAAACGGAAACACATATGCAACCGTTCTCGGGATGGTAAGGGATGAGAAATTTATCCCCCTTGAAATGATTTATAAACCAAAAACAGGGGACAACGTAGTTGGAATTGTTACCAATGTACGGCATTCAGGATACAATATTGACCTGAATCTCCCATACGATGGGTTCATAAACTCAAAATTCAGCAGAATAACCTTCAAGCAGGGAGACCTGATATATGGAAGGGTAAAATTCGTTGATGAAGTGGGGACCGTAGACATAAACGATGCAAAGCGGCTCCCGAACGGAAAAATAGTGGATGTGCCTGCCTCAAAAGTGCCAAGAGTTATAGGGAAGAAGAGCAGCATGCTCAATATCCTGCGGGAAGGTACAGGGTGCTCTATTTTCGTAGGCAACAATGGATACGTATGGATAGGCGGAAGGGGAAACCTCCCGCTTGCGCTAAAAACAATAAAACTCATAATTGAGAAGGCGCACACCCGCGGGCTCACTGACACTGTGGCTCAGTACATTAACGAGAATGGAGGGGAAGTAACTGTTCCCCCAAAAGAAGAATGATTCTGAAAAGATGTGATTGAATGCAAAAGCCAGAATTGATTAAAGACGGAAAAAGGCTTGATGGAAGGGAGCTCAAGGACATAAGGCCCCTCAAGATAGAAGCAGGAATCCTAAAGGAAGCAAACGGCTCTGCCTATGTAGAGTGGGGCGGAAACAGGGTTGTGGCCGGAGTATTCGGCCCCAGGGAGTGTATTCCAAGGCATGAAACAGACCCCTACAAGGCCAGGCTCAAGATAAGGTACACCATGACTCCTTTCTGCTCAAAAGGGGAGCACTCAAGAAGCGGCCCCAACAGAAGGAGCATAGAAATCTCCAAAGTGATGAGGGAGGCATTTGAGCCCGTTGTGCTCACAAAGCAGTTCCCTAAAAGCCAGATTGAAGTGTATGTTGAAGTGCTTCAGGCAGAGGGTGGAACGCGCGTTGCATCCCTTACCGCGGCAGCAGTTGCGCTGGCAGATGCGGGAATTCCAATGAAGGACATGGTTTCTGGGATTGCCGTTGGCAAGCTGGAAGGAAAGCTGGTCGTGGACCTTGGAAAAGACGAGGACAATTTCGGGGAATCGGACATACCAATGGCCATTACCCACAAAGACAAGAAAATCGTGCTTATGCAGATGGATGGGCTCCTAACTAAGGAAGAGCTTGCCCGGAATATTGATGAAGCAATAGAAGCATCGGAAAAAGTATATGAACTTCAGGCAGACGCCCTCAGAGAGAATTATGAAAAGGGAGAGCGCGGAAAGTTCAGGATGTGAGGTGTTTTCATGGGAGAAGAAACAAAAACCAAAATACTCAGGGAAGTAAGAAAGGATTTTCTCCAGGAGCTTCTGGAAAAGGACCAGAGGTTTGATGAAAGAGGGCTCAACGAGTGGAGAAACGTTTCCGTGCAGAAAGGGACAGTCCCCAATGCAGAAGGCTCTGCTCTCGTGGAAATAGGCGGAACAAAAGTACTTGCAGCCGTCAAATTTGATATGATGACCCCATTTCCGGACAGACCTGATGAGGGCGTATTCATGACAAATGCAGAATTCGTTCCACTTGCATCCCCATCATTTGAACCCGGGCCCCCCGGCGAGAACACAATTGAGTTCGCCAGAGTCATTGACCGGGGAATAAGGAGCTCAGAAGTAATAGATGTAAACAAGTTCTTCATAGAAGAAGGAAAAGTTCTGGGGCTCTTCCTGGACCTCTGGGTTCTGGACCACTGCGGGAACCTGATGGACACCGGGGCACTTGCAGGGTGCGCAGCACTCCTGGATACAAAAGTCCCAAAAGTGGAAAACGGTGAAATAATAAGGGATGAATTTTCCGGCGGGCTGGACATGAAGTACAAGCCGCTGACTACAAGCTTTATAAAAGTAGGCAAGCACTTCCTGATGGACCCCACCCATGAAGAAGAATATGCACAGGACATGTCATTCACCGTGGGAACAGTAGAAGGGAAGATCGCAAGCATCCAGAAATCGGGCAATGCAGGAATAGAAAAAGACGAGGTACTGGACCTTGTGGACACTGCATTTGAAAAATCCGAAGAACTCAGAAAATATCTTTAGGTGGTAGCTGTGAAAGGCTCAAGATACGGAAGAAGAATAAGAAAGCTTTCGGACACCGCAACAAAGCGGAAAAAGGATTCATATGAATGCCCGAAGTGCGGAAAGCGCTCTGTAAAGCGCATATCCTATGCGCTCTGGGAATGCCGGTCCTGCGGGGCAAGAATTGCGGGCGGGGCATATACCCTGACCACCCCTACAGCGAACACTGCACGAAAAATGCTGGCAAAGGAAGAGGCAGGTGAGGAATGATGGGGGAATACATGGAATGGGAAACCGGAAACAGGGTAAACATTTCAAACCTCAAAACATTTGAATTTCCTTCCACCGGGGCAAAAGTGCTTTTCAAAGCGAGGCCCCCGATTGCAAAGGAAATAGGAGCGGACTAGGGAATAGGATGGACTGCCGGGGAAAGCTGGAATTTGAATTCTCCAGCAAAAAAAGCGCAAAGGATGCGGAAAAGGCAATGGGGGAAAATGCTTCGGGGCGCTCGTCCATAAAAGCAAAAGCAGAAGGGAAGAGTCTTGCTGTGGAAATACGGGCAAAGGACCCGGTCGCAATGAGGGCGGCCCTGAATACGTGCCTAAGGCACATCAAGGTAATTGATGATTTAGACGGTGTATAGTATGGAAGAAGAAATGCAAAAAGAAATTGTGAGGCTGCAGAACTTTGAAAGGCAGCTTCAGGCAGTAATGATGCAAAAGCAGCAGTTCCAAATACAGCTCGGGGAATCCAAGCTGGCACTTGAGGAACTGGAAAATGCATCAGGAGACGTGTATAAAACAATAGGAAGCGTCATGATAAAAACATCTGTAGAGGATGCAAAAAAAGACCTTGAGGAAAAGAAGGAACTTATGGAAAGCAGGATGAAAACCCTTGGAGAGCAGGAAGAAAAGCTCAAGGGAGAGCTTACCCGTCTCCAGAAAAAACTGCAGGAAGAGATGGGTTCTTCGGATGAAGCATCCTGAAGGGGATTCCGGCACGGAAAACCGCTTGAAGGAAAAACGCCGGGAATTCCTTGCCTTTCTTGAAAAATACAGGAATTCAAAACTTGTGGTGAGCAGCCACGCAAACATGGACCTGGATGCGCTCTGCACGGTTTATGCAGTGAAAAGCCTGCTACCCAACGCAGTGATGGCGCTTCCGGACAAGATGGAGGCACCGGCAGAGGCTTTTGCAGAAAAAATGGGCATGGAACTGATAAAACTTGAAGAACTCAATCCTGCAGAGTATGAAGGGCTTGTGCTGCTGGACTGCTCCACATCAGTATTGTTTGAGGAAGGCAAAAAATGGGAAATAAAGCTTATCGTAGACCACCACCATAAATCTGAGAACAACCTTGATGCAGACACTACCATTCGGGATGAAACTGCCCCTTCTGCAGCAGAAATGCTGGGGGAGCTTCTACCTGAGATTTCCCCTGAAGTTGCTTATGCACTGGGGGTGGCAATAATCTCGGATACTGCGCGGTTCAAAAACGGGCGTGCCCACACTTTTGAAATGCTTGCAAAAATGATTTCCATTTCAGGCCGGGGATACCGGGAGATGCTGGATGATGCTGAGCCTGAAATGGATGCAGAATATAAAATTGCCGTGCTTGAAGGATTCAGGAAAGTAAAAATAAGCGTGCATGGAGGGTATGTGGTGGCAACTACAGTAGTTCCTTCACATGAATCACTGATTTCATCCTCCATTTCTGAGTTCGCGGATGTTGTATTTGCTGCAAAGTGGAAAGGTGAAATAAAGGAAACCAGGATTTCTTCCCGCGCCCGGAAACATGTTCCTGTAAAACTGAACGAAGTTATGAAGGAGCTTGCAGAAGAATTTGGCGGGGGCGGGGGAGGCCATGCAAAAGCTGCAGGATGCTCGGCAAAAGCGGGACCTGCGGAAACCCTTGAAAAATGTATTGAAATATTTTCAAAGAAAATTTGATGGTGGATTTATGAAAAATATACTGGTGGGCGGACAATATGGTGACGAAGGCAAAGGGAAAATATCTTCCTATATTGCACTGAAGGATTCCCCGGAAATTGTGGCCAGGGGAGGAGTCGGGCCCAATGCAGGGCACAAAGTTCTGTATGATGGAAAATGGTATTCGCTCAGGATGCTTCCTTCTGGTTTCGTGAACACGGATTCAAAAGTTATGATTGGGCCGGGGGTATCCGTGGACCCGGAAGTTTTCACAAAAGAGATTGAGATGACCGGCACCGAGGGTAGGGTATTTGTGGACAAACGATGCACCGCAATCACTCCTGAACACAAGGAAGAAGATGCAGCTGCAGCCCTGAGCAAAAAAATCGGGACCACTAAAACAGGGTGCGGGCCATCAGTTACATCGCGTGCCAGGAGGGATGCTGTTTTGATAGAAGATGTCCCGGAGATGCAGAAATATGTGATGGATGTGGCGCAGGCCGTGAACAACGCAAAAGATGTTTTTGTGGAGGGCTCCCAGGGATTCATGCTTTCCTGCTTGTATGGAACTTACCCATTTGTAACATCAAAGGATGTATCTGCTTCCACGATTGCTGCGGACGTAGGGCTGGGGCCCACTTCCATAGACCAGGTAATTATGGTCATTAAGGCGTATACTACTCGCGTGGGGAACGGCCCTTTCCCAGAAGAGATTGGAGTAGAGGAAGCAGTAAAGCTCAATTTCCAGGAATACGGAACCGTTACCGGAAGGCCCAGGAGGACCTCGCCTGAGCTGCACTGGGAAGACCTGAAGTTTGCGGCGCAGGTTAACTCCGCTACCCAAATTGCAGTAACCAAAATGGACATCCGTTTCCCTGGGAACGAAGGGCAGACGGAATATGGAGAGCTTACCGCGGAAGCACGGAGGTTCCTGGACCAGGTTGAGGCAAAGCTCGGGATTCCGGTTACACTTATCGGGACCGGGCCTGATGCAAAACACATCATTGACCGCAGGGAAGAGCTCCTCTAGGGTTTCCCATGGGAAATAAGGACGAATGGAGAAAATACGCCGAGAGATGGAAGGATTTTGGCATTATTTCCCGCCCCAGTGCGGAGGACAGGGAGATGATTGGGGAGTATTTCGGGGTTGTTTCGGTGCACTATTCCCGGGATTACATGGATGGAGGGGAATTTGCATATAATTATCCGATAATTACTCTTGCCAAACGGAAGAGTTAAATACCATAGCATACTATAATCTACTATGGCAAATACTTCTATCCAGGTTTCAGAAGAGCTTCTGGAAAAGCTCAAAAAAAGAAAGCTTTACGAGCGTGAGACTTATGAGGAGGTAATTGAAGACCTTCTTGAAGATGTTTCTGAGCTTTCAGCTGAAACCAAGGAATCCCTGGCAAGAGCAGAAAAGGATGTGAAGGCAGGTCGCGTGCACAGCCTTGAATCAGTAAAGAAGGAGTTCGGACTCTGATGTACTCTGTGCTCTTTTCAGATGAAGCAAAGAAACTTTTTGCAAAATTGGGAAAGGAAGACCAAGGAAGAATAATTTCGGCCTTGGAGAGGTGCCGGATACGGCCAGCACATTTCCTAAAAAGGCTCGTAGGATATCCATATTATAGTTTGAGGGCAGGGGACCAAAGAATCATAATCGAGCTGAAAACTGAAGAGGGGATGTTGCTGGTAATGACAATAGAGCACCGCAAAAAATCCTATAAGCATCTGCCCAGATAGGGAAGGGTTTTTATTTTCTTTTCTTCGTTAATTCCAAACCATGCCGAGATGGCAGAATCCGGTAATGCGCCAGACTTGAGATCTGGTGCCCTTCGGGGCTTGGGAGTTCGAATCTCCCTCTCGGCGAAATTTTTTTTCTGCCGTTTTACGCTAGAAGTAAAAACTTCTGTAATCCTTGTAACCTCTGAGAAAGCTTCGCTTTCTTCTCCTGAACAAAGTTCACGATCCGGTTACATCTCTTGAGCAGAGCTCAAGAAAACATGACCCGCTTTACGCTACTGGGCATCAATTTTTACTCATGGGGTAGTTTGCAATCCCATGAATCTCGTTGTTTACGGGAATGTGGAATATTCCTTCCAGGATTATGTTGATCAATATCCATTTGAAGATTAGGAAGATTATCAGGTATGTGATTAGGATTATTAACCATTTTGCCCACCCTGGAAGATGCTCATACGCAGGATAGTGGTCAAGGAACTTCATCTCCACGTATTTCTTTACATTGATAAACCGGATGAAAAAGATGATTTCGAAAAAGATGAATAAGGTAATGGAGATCATTCCTTCAAGATATACAAATGCGATGATTGCGGAGAAAAGGATAAAACGGATGATGTTGCCTCTGCTGAAATTAAAGAATTGTTTCATGGATTTGCCTCCTGTTGCAAGAAAATGAAGGAAGGAAAAGAAAATAAAGGGAGTCTATTTGGGAAATACCTCTGTTCGAGACCCCCATCAGATTTGCTCTTGCACCAGAAATAAAAGCATTCGCTAAAACCTGAAGTTTGTTCGCGGGCTATCTGCGGGCTGAA
>JBKHJL010000032.1:0-11086 GCA_046538155.1 Candidatus Micrarchaeia archaeon | reverse complement strand
GCAATAAAGTTTGGAACCCCCGCAACCCGCTCTTCTGAGGTATACGCAGGCAAGGTTGAGGATTATGAGAAGGTAGGAGGGGTTAGGGGATGGTTCAAGAATATTTGGAACATGGGGAGAAAACACTGGGACCCAATCACCAACAAGGCAAATCTTGGTTTTGAAAAGTTCCTGCTTTCCACTTTTGGCCAGCAGATGAAGACGGAATATGAAGGCAGCACAATTTCAAACTATTTCAGGGAATCTGGCTCCAAGTTTAGCCTGAAGCTTGCTTCAGGAGAATTCACCCGTCCGGATATCAGGTCCGATTCCGACCCGGCAATACGGGCATATACCAACCTCAGTGAAACGTTTAACCGCTACCACGCCCTATGGGATGAGACGATTACCAGGGATCCGAGGGGCAGCACTTCTGCGATAGGAAGCCCATTTATATATTCTGCTTTCTTCCACCACGGGCCGGCAATGTCGTACGGTCCCGGAGCCTACCAGCGCTGGAGTTCTGCAGGTTCCCAGCCCTGGACGACCTGGGAGGGTTTCAAGGCAAATATAAGGGAAAGGATGTGGGGCATTCAATGGGCCCCACAGATTTTCAACTGGGCAATAGGTACTCCCTTCGGTCTTGCATACCGTACTTATCTTACTTCCAGCTGGGGATTCATGAGTAAGTATGATCGGCAGTACAGGCAGGCTCCGGTTTATGAAGGAAAGCCCGCGCAGTTCAGGGAGGAGGCCACAAGGCAGTATGAAAAGCAGATGGATTATTATAATGCCAGGTTTGAAGAGATGATGAAGACTCTCCAGCATGGAGAAAAGCATCTTACAACGGAACAGGCCTGTGCAGAAGCAGAACGCCAGCTCCGCACCATAAAGCCGGAAATGCCCGCATTTGATTTGCAGCGTGACATTCTCCACCCATATTCACAGACACAGCCCCGCCGGGCAGAGGCAAGGGCTTCTATGCTGAACTGGTTTTATTCTTCTTTTGATCCGACTTCCACAAACTGGAAGAGAATGGCCGCGGTTGCCGCAGCTTCTCCCCTTTCCCCGCTTGCATATATTCCCTCCCGCTTTGTCCAGTCCAGGATTCTTGGCAACGGCACACCTCTGCTTAACCGCTCAGATTCCAATCCCTATTATGTTTCCCCCGGAAATGCAAGGAGCATGCTGGTAAAGGCTTTTGGAGGCCCGATGGTCAAGAAGCATTATGGTGGGACTGAAATGATGACAGGGGTAGTGAGAGCACATGAGGATTCCTGGATGTATCAGGCAGGTGTGAACACCATATGGGGGAACGGCAACCCCGGTGCCACTTATGTTGATTTCAGCTTTAATCTCAGGATGGACCCCAGGACGGCAAACCACCTCCGCTATGAGTCCCGCTTTCGCCCGTTCATGGATTATGACCAGTATGTCCGTAAGCAGACGCATCTCGGGCTTTTCAAGAGAGAGGTAGATCCCTTCTCACTTATGATGGACCGCAGCGCTGAGCTCAGGCATTATAAATTTCCCCAGAATACTCTGTTTCGCTTTATGAACCCGGCAACCTTTTTTGGTTATCAGGCAAAAGCACAGCTTGCAAGGGTTGGCAGAGCAGTTTCCAAGGCAAGCTCCTTTTTCCGGGAGAGGGGAGCCACAAGTGCCACAACCCGGGGAGGGCAGGTAAAGCATGGTGCCAAAGCAATGTTCATGAGGTCAGGGGAAGCAGTAGGAGAAGTCCTGAAGCGCAAAGCAATTGATACTGTTTTTGCAAAGAATTTCCGATACTGCCCCACCTGCGGAACCCGGATGCCTGAGGGCGGAACCTGCCCTGCATGCAGCAAAAAGGTCAGATGCGCTTACTGCGGACAGGTTGTTTCTCCGGATATAAACCACACATGTACTCACGGGATTCAGCGCAACATTCTAAAGGATAATCTTGCAGGTGACAACTATTACATGGGAAAGCCACATGGATATGGCACTTCCGGATTCATGGAGACCACGAAGGCAAGGTGGGATAAAAGGTGGGGTAGAGAAGCATGAGAAAAGAACAGATGTTCCTGCTGGTTCTGTTGTTGCTCGTCGCGGGATGTTCATCAATGGATGATTATTATGCAGAGGAGGCAGCGGAGATAAACCGCTCAGAAGCACTGGACCTGAATAATCCGGATTACAAGTGCGAGGCAACTGATGAAAGCTGCGTCTGCATGGTCTGTGAGAACAGTGGCTTTCAGCTTATCAATCCCTTCAATCAGTTCTACAGCATGGACCTTGAAGGCGGAGAGTGTTATTTTCAAACCAACTGCACTGAAGAAAAATTCCTGGACATTTCCGGAGAATTTTTCTGGTTCAGCGATATTTTCGGCCCGGATAGGGTGCGTTTTTTCATGCTTGGCCAGGGTTCCAATTTTGCAGAATTTGCCGATGCCACACGATTTTGCAACAATTCCCTCCGCTTTTCAGTGCGCTGGCTTGCTTCTTCCGAAGGGCTTGAATACCCCCTCCCCCAGGCTCAGAGAGGGGAATGTTTTCTTGATAAGGATATTCTTCCCATGTACCTGCTTTATAGCGAAGGCAAAGCAATTGATGTAAGGCGCGCCGCCCTGATTGCAAGCCAGTTTGAAGAATCCGGTCCGGTAATACTCACTTCTGAATTTGATTTTGATGCCTCTAATCTTTCCCAGATGGACAGGGCTGTTGAGCAGGCAATAGCGATGAAGGATGAGTGCCCCGACTGCCTTATTGCGATTGCCCCCAGCTTTAATTACAGTGCAGAGTATGGGAGTTATAACGACAGTTATGATGCTCTCCAGTATATTTTCAACGAATCCAACAATGCCCAGGAAGCCCGCAGCAAAATAGACCTTGTTGCGGTAGGAGTTAATTCACACCATTCCCGCAACTGCGCTGGCGCCTCCCTGCTCTGGGACGCCTTGAAGTATTCCCGCTATTCAATGGAGGAGTATGGAAAGCCGACTATCTGGGCGTATGTACTTCTTGATTCAAACCAGCCCAATACCCAGGAGTATTCAGCAGCTAATTATTGTATCTGGAGCCCTGATGAGATAACCAAAACATACGGGCAGATGTACAAGAGCATCCCCTCTTTAATCAGCGCGGGTGTCCTTGGAGTTGCCCCCTATTCTCTCTATGGCCTTGATACAGGACCGCTTGCCTGTGAAGATTGCGGCCTGATGAGCATAAACGGCACTATTTATCCTGAGCACACGATGTGGTTTTCCTTATGCCAGGTATACTATACCGGATGGGGGCTCTCCCCAATAGTGTTTTCTCCCTCTCAGTGTGCAGACTGCTCTTATGCTGAAAACATGAAGTTATACCAGCTCACTGAGCGTTATATGGGAAGTTCTCCTGATATGGATGAGCTGCTTGACAATCCTGTTGAGCCATCGGAAACTTTTTTCCGCTGCAACGGGCAGCTCATCACCAGTATGCCTTCGGAGATAGACCTTGGCGGATATGTCCCCAATATTGACACTTCTGATGACCTCTACAGCCAGTGCGAAATTTACCCCGAGCTGGATATCTATTCCGACCTGCGGGATCTTGACCCTGTTCTTACCCGGGCATTTGCACATGGAGAAACAGGGCTTTCCAATCCCGAAGAGGGCCCGGGAGGGGATATGTGTGCCGCTTCCCAGCTCCCAGCTTCCCAGTGTACTGGCTGTCTCCCCCAGGTTGAGGACCCTGCGGGAATCTGCACTCAGTCCGCGCCCCAGGGGAAGGAGTTCCATTCTCTTGGGATAATGCAGGTCCATACTTACCCATATATCCAATGGGATGATGGTGGAAGTGATGATTACCGGGACCAGGCAGATTGGTGCGGAAACTATGAGTTCAATCCCTTTAACAAGGCCCATAATGCCTGCCTTGGCACTGCAATAATTCTGGACAAGCTCCGGTACGGGAAAAACATGGTGAATTCCAATGAGGCCGGGCTTGGCCTCACTTATTTGAAGAGCGAGTATGGGGAGGACAGTCCTGAGTATACTAATCTCAAGAATGCATATGTAATTTTCATATCTTCCTACTATTATTCCGGATTTTCTGCTTTCCATAATAATGTGGATTCTTGGATTTATGAGTATTCTACACAGGCTGGCATAGATGATGATTATTGTTCAGTGGCTGCTGGTTCCAACCCATGCTGCAACCAGGATGGAACAGCAAAAAGCAATAACTGCTGCGGAGTGGAAAATTTCATAAACTACTACCAGTCCTGCAAGCTCCCGACTCTTTCCAACCAGCAGGCTGGAAAGTACGGCCTTCGCTTACTCGGTGCATACAAGGCATTGCTTGATTGTGAGAAATATGATGCGGATGCCCACCGGGCAAATCTTATAGATTACATGGAAAGCCATGGAGATGAAGTAGAAACAGAAGAGCCCGAACAGCAGGAGCAATAATAGCTTAAGCGGTTTATTTTTTACCGAACCCAAGCTTTTTTTTCCAGTAGAAGAATGTTCTTCTGGGCATGTCCAGCTCCTTCATTTTTTCCTGATTGCTGGTTTTTTTGGAGAGCACTTTTCTTACTTCTTTTTCATTATATTCCCGGGGCCTCCCCCTGCTGCATTTCTTCACTACAATATCTATGCTTTTTCCCAGGCTCCCCATTATTCTTTTAGGTATTGTTTTTGATATTCCCTCGCTTATGTAAAGCCTCTTTATATTCGTTTCATTAAGAAGCACAACAAACATCATAACATTGGGCTTTGTTTTCAGGAAGAATTCTTCTGCATTACCATTGCTGGATATTTTTTGGTATACCTGGTCTCTTGTTCCTTTAAGCTCAATAATACTAGCTTCTTTTGAACCATTTGCCATAAGTTATCTACCTGCGACTTTTGAATTTTTCCTTTTCCTCACGCATCCTTTTTAATCCTTTTGAGGAATTCTCTTCCTCTACCTTCTTTTTCAATGGATTCCAGAAGCATTGGGGTTTTTTCCACTTCCTCCCTTTCCATCCCCAGGTATTCAGCAACCCATTCTGCGTCTTTCCCGCTTTCTTTCAGGAGAAGGGCTGCAGCAAGCTTCTGGTGGTCCACTCTCACCCCCATCTCCTCTATCTCCATTTTCCTGCGCAGTATCGTGGGGGCGGGAAGTTCCGGGTCTGCTTCATAAAGGAATATGAACAATCTTGAATGACTGTTGCTTGGTACCACTGCCATCCCAGGATAAAGGTTTGATTTTTTCCTCTGCTCCCTTGTGGTGGTAAGGTAAAATTTCAGCATGGGGGCGAGCAACAGCATGGTGCTCCGATTGAGGATTTTTTCCCTTCTTTCTTTTTTACGCATATTCAGCTTTTTTGCAAGCTCTTTACCCACTCGGTATTCCCCCTCTTTTTTCTCCAACAGCCCCCCCTTTACCATCTCCTCTTTTGTTTCTTCGTAACCATCAACTTGGTCCATACGGACATCTGGCCGTATTCCCTTTTCCCTGAGAAAGTTATTGTATTTTTTTACTTCCCCCTCTTCACTCTGAAGGAGTTCTTCTTCCACTGATTTTGAAATGTAGTTAACTATCGCTGAGACAAGGGAAATCCTTACTCCCTTTGAGGCGACCAGAGGTTTCCTACGCATACTGGGCCTGACATCAGTAGCAACGGCATCCAGCCCGAACATCCTTGCAACCTTGTAATCTATTCTTTCCTTGTCATCAATCTGGATTGTGTGGGTTTCATCCTTGTTTTTCACCTTCACCTGGAAGCAGTTGCTCACTTCCGCCATCATGTCAAACCTGTCCATTATGGTCCTGTATGCGAGCACCCCTTCTGCTCCTGAATCCATCAGTATTGCAAGGTGGTTTCCGTCCAGAGGGGTGTGCTCAGCGATATCCGCATACCCCATTTCCAGGAAGTGGCTTGAAAGCCGGTGCGCAGACAGCGCAATGCTCGCTCTCGCCAGGCTGTATTTTTTCATCCCGGCAATCTGCTTGAAGTAGCTTATCTGTTTTTTAAGGTCTGCCCATTCTGCCTCTTCCATGTCTTTTGCTTCTTCCATGGTTCTCTGCAGTATCCCTTTGAATGGGGCATTGAATCCCGAATAAAGCATCTGCTCACGCAGGTCCTCAAGTTTCTCTATATTGTCCTGTCTGAAGGGCCTGGCATCCTTTAGCGTTTCTTCAAGCTGCTGGATTAAGGCCATAGAAGGCAGATTCATGGCAACCACTCTTTATTTCGTATTTTTTCCCGGATATATTCTCCCACAAATGTGAGCTTTTGCCCCTGAAGCGCATCCTGTTCTATCTTTTTCTTCTGCTCCAGCACTTTTTTTAGCTCTTTTACCCACTCTGGGTGCGTATTTATCCAGGGATAATTAATCATCTCTTCAGCTCTTTTTATATCTATCGGCTTCGCCTTTATAGTAAGCTTTTTCAGGAATTCAAATTGTTCTATGTCCCCCATGGTTACCCCTATAAACCTGGCTTCGGGAATTGAGAAATCACTTCCAAGGTATGCAAGGTTCATGCTCCCTGTTTTTATTGTCCAGTATATGTACCATCCCCATGCATCACAGTCTGTAAATACATAAACAGGGAGTCCCTTATCAGCCAGCCTTCTTATCATCCTCCGGGTTCCCCTTGATGCCTGGCCTTTTGGGGTTATAAGTATGCAGTTGTCCTTTTTCCAGAACCTGTCCTCATTGAGCCTCTGCCATAATGCATCTTTTTCTACTACCAGCACATAATCCGCTTTTACATCCACGAATTCCATTCCATTGTCAACATCGCTGGGAATCATCCATCCGCTTCTTCCCTGTTTTGAGCAGTCTATTATTGTTTCTTCCCCTGCAAAGCTATCTTTCACGGTCATGCTTCCTGCAACGACTCCCTTCCTGTCAGTAGTAAGGTGGAGGTCTTCTCTCTTTATTCCCATGGCAACCTCCAGGTCCTCAACCAGGGCATTTGATTCGGTCTGTTCTTCAAACAGGCTTTCGTCCAGGTTTTCCCCCAGGCTGAACTTAAGCTGGTAATAAAGGCCCCTGATGCTTGTATGCAGGTCTTCCAGGAGAAATTTTTTGGTCTTGTTTGCTATGGCAACGGTCTGCATAAATGTCCTTGCCTGCGCCACGTTCAGGAATTTCCTCTCTTCTTTTTTTCCCCCTAGCCGCAGGTATCCCACTGCATTATCGTATTTTATGTTGCCTCTGCTTCTCAAAGGGGCCTCAAATGTCGGTGAGCAGTTATGTTCTATCTGCTCAATCATCTCCTTTCCGAGACCCGATAATTTTTTGATTGTTTCTTTTTCAGACATCTACTCAAACCTCGTCTCAATCATTTTTTTTAGGGATACTTTCAGTTTTTCCCCCTTCCCTTTTTCATCTGCTAGTTCTGCCAGGTCCGCGCTTATCTGCCCAACATATCTCATGACTGCCTTCTTTTTGGTGCTTTTTTCCCGTGCCCTCCTTTTTCCGGAGAGGTGTTTCTGCACATGCCTGCCCGCTTCCATCATTGCGTTTTTCATTTCTTCAACAACTTCATCTTCCCCGGATATGGATTGTTTTCCTGCAGAAGTATAGGGCACATATACGCTGGCAATGTTTACCAGAATAGCTATTGGTTCCTCTTCAAATTTCTTTATTTCGTATCTTTTCCATTCCACAGCTTTTGCTGTCTGGGTTATTGCGCATCCTCCTGCATCAAAAAGCAGGGGCGCCCTGTTTGCAAACCGCATGACCACACCTCCCTTCCCCTCTTTGATTATATCCCCCCCGTAGGCTATCCCCACTTCAACCACAAAGGGAATGCCTCCCCGGTAAATTTTCGGAGGCCGGCTCGTAACATATATCACTTCCGGATTAAGTATGTTTTCCAGCGATTTTTCTATCTGTTTTTTTCCTATCGGAACTATTGAATCAGTTGCAGGGGCAATCCACTTCACTTTCCTGAATCCATTCACCAGTTTTTCTGCACCATTCCAGTTGAGTTTCCCGGGCCTCATGTCAAAGGTGACTTCAGGCACCAGCTCTCTCAGTTCCTTTACCTTGTTTAGGCTCACCCGTGCAAACTCGTTCTGGAGCATTGCTGAAAGCCGTGAGTATCCTGTTGCCTTTTTTGCTATGTCCACAAGGTCATTGGGCCCCACCCCCAGTGGATGCGGCTTGACTTCTTCTGCTTTTTCCGGAAGCTCCTCCACGGATTGCGGATAAACAAACCTGTCTTTTTCAGGGGTGTTGAATATTATTGTTGCATGGGGGTTTGCTATTGCGGTTCTTTTCAGATATTCCCCAACTCCGTGCCCCCCCTTCTCATATTTTGTTTCCCCGAATATGCCCTCCACTTCCAGCCCGTGCCCTTCTTCTGAACAGTGTTCCCTTTGCACCTCCATAAGAAGCGGCTTGTTTGCCTTGAAATCTATGCCCAGCTTCCCACTTATCTTCTTACCCTTATGTGTTGATGAGAATTTTACCGGCTGCCCGGTTGTTATGAGGGAATACATCGTGCATCCGGCAGCCCCGATTCCCTGCTGCCCCCTCTGCTGTACATACCTGTTGAACTTGGTGCCTGCAAGCATCATCCCTAATGCCTTGCCCAGCAGTTTTTCAGGTATTCCCGGCCCATTGTCTTTTACCTTTATACTGTATTTATTATTTTTTTCCACTTCTCCTATCCATACTTCTACATGAGGGTGTATTCCTGCTTCCCCGCACGCATCCAGGGAGTTTGTGACATACTCGTGCACGATGGTGGTAAGTGACCTGACTTTCCCGGAAAATCCGAGCATCTGCCTGTTTTTCTTAAAGAACTCGGCAACAGAATATTCCCTGAATCCTCCAAATATGTTTTTGGCCATGTTATCCCTTTAATTTTATGGCCAGTTTCCTCTTTCTCACATCCCGCAGGTAGGATTTTACCGTGCTGTGTGGCGCTCCGTCCAGTATCTTGAACACCGCTTCTTTTGCGAATTCCATCATCTCATCGGGCGCGATTATTGAAACCGTATGCCCATAAATCATTATTTTTGAGTCAGTGGATTCTTCTATCTCTTTCTTGATTTTGCCTTTTTCTCCTATTACCCTTCCTTTCATCCTCTTGCGGGCTTTGTCCGTGGAAAACTGGTCCTTTAACTCTATTGAGTGAAATATGTATCCAGATTTAAAAAGCTTAGCCGCATCCCCGATGCTAAATCCTCTTCCTACCGCTTCCACAACGTCTCTCGCGAAAAAAGCATCTGCCCCGTTTCCCTCTATGACAATTTCTCCATCTTCCTTTACAGTAATCTCAACATCAAATGCTTCCTCTATTGCCCCTTTGTTTTTTCCATCCTTCCCTATTAATTCCCCCATCCTCTCCTCAGGTATCCTGATTGTTTCCACTTTTTCACCCCACCGCTTCCTCTGCTTCTTTTTTCACCCCGTCTGGCAGGTTTTCCGGAATCAAGTTCCTCGCGCCCTTTTTCCCATATATTTTTTTTGCAAGGGCCCCAAGAGCTTCTGCATCCTGCCCCCTTGCCTGCAGGAAGGCTTTGCTGAATTCCCTTCTTGCTTCTTCCTTGTTTTTATCAATTATCTGCTCCAACACCATTCTGAATTTTTCATCCGGCTCGTAAGTGTAGATGGATACTGCTTTTTTGCCTGCTTCTGGAATTGAATATTTAGCCAGTGTTTTCAGGGCCACTTCTTTTGTTTCCATATCCCAGTCGTCCATCATGTCTATGAACATTTTTCCTACTTCACGATCTCCCGGGAGCAGCATTTCCAGTGATTTCATTGCCAGAATCTGGGACTCGTTTATCTCTGTTCTCGCAATATTAAGGAGCTCTGTCCGCAGGTATTTCACCAGCTCCCTGTCCCCCACCCCCTCAACGTAACCCAGCACTTCTTCTGAAGGCCTCTCCTCGCAGAGCAGGCTCTTGAGCCAGGGGCCCACAATTTCCTTGTTTTCTGAAAAACTGTCCCCGAATGCCATTAGCATCTGCAGGTTCGGACCTTTTTTCCTCAAATACAGGTTGGACAATGCTCTTTCCAGCACGTCCCCCCACCTGCCTGTCACAATCATTGAAAATAGGCATTTTGCCAGTTTTGTTCTTGCAATCCTGATCCTGTATGATTTGCTGGGCTCCTGAAGCACGCTGCAGCCGATATTTACTAGAGCCTCACGTATTCCGCTGTATTTTTTTACGAGTTCTTCAAAGCCCTCGCCTTCCCTGTAAGCGCCCACTATTGCCCAGAAGATTTCCCTGGGGTTTATGTCCGAAGAAAGCTTATGCTTTGACATTTTCATGATGTCTTCGGGAGGCACTGGCGGAGGCTGTTCTCTGCTGTCCTGCATTTTAATCCATCAAATATGTATTGGAGAACCTTTATAAATTCACGTCAGAAAACACTTCTGTTGGCAAGCAGTTTTCCTCAGGTGAATCATTTTCATTGCTCAAAGCAGCCATATTTTAATTATTTTTGTTGTTATATGTGGGTATATGGTAAAGTTAGAGAGGGCCCTGCATTCCTGCACAAGACGGAATGCGCCCAGGAACTGCCCAAAGGATTTTAGAAAAAGAAGGCTGTTTTTTGAGCCACCGAATTCGTTTTCAAATGCCCTTGGAGAACGATTTGGTGCTTCCGGCAGGCTTTTTTATGGTGGAATGTTTTATGAACTCGCTATTGATGGAATTAGGAAAAAGAGGGGCAGGATTTTGTTTGAGATTCTCCTCCAGATGCGCACTGGGGATAATAGGGTAAAAATATCCAAAATGAAAACAAATTCCGAAATTGCCCCCAGGTCCGAGTACGGACTGCCTGCCCCGGAGGACAGAGGATATGGCATATTTCCCATCGCAATAGAATTATCCAAATTCGTTGCCAAAGAAAATGATATTTCCCGCATAACTATTATTCCTGCAGGAGGTTGTCCTTCGGGCTATTCTGCACTTAGGAGTTATTATTCTGGGTATGGATTCAGGCACGATGTTCTGTGCCGGGAATTTTTGGATTTCAGGGAACTGGTTCTTGAACTGCCAAAGTAGCAACGGATGCTGGCTGAGGCCAAGGCTTCAAGCCCCCACGGCCCGAAGCCTCTCAGTATTGAGTAATTTGAGGCCAAGGCTTCAAGCCCCCACGGCCCGAAGCCTCTCAGTATTGAGTAATTT
>JBKHJL010000005.1:0-42884 GCA_046538155.1 Candidatus Micrarchaeia archaeon | reverse complement strand
TCTTCGCAGGATTCCCCACTGCAATTGAGTATGGTGGAATGTCCCTGGTCACTATGGTTCCTGCCCCTATAACTGCACCATTACCCACAGTTACATTCGGAAGCAGTATTGTCCCATCACCAACCCAAACATTATTGCCTATTTTTACTCGGCCTTTTTTCAATATACTTTCTCCAAAAAGCTCTGTATAAAACTGGCATTGCAAACCAAGAAGATCTGTTCTGTGATTCGCTGTGATTATTCTGATGTCTCCTCCAAATGCACAATATTTCCCGATTGTTACATCTCCTTTGATTGTAAGTTTTCCGCTAAAACGCGTATGCTCCCCGACAGCTAATGTTCCCCAGACCCTAGGAAAATCAACAAAAACAACCCCCTTCCCTACTTTTAGGTTATTGCGATAGTGCAACATTGCCAATAAAGTGATAACCCTCGTTTTCATGATTCCCGTTCCAATAAAAGTAAGAAAGAGACACTTTAAATAGGCTTGGTGGTAATTTGTGGGAATTCTATTCGAAAGACCAAAGTACGAAAAATCAAATGGTGATATACTCGGTTGGAACAAACCCATATCGGAAATCAGAAATGTTATTAAAATATGGGTAACCCACATAGTTTTTATAGGAATCATGAGGTAAATTGGATCAGGAACGCCGAGGGGAGTTTGTTTGGACGATATTTCCATATACTTTAACGTAAAAAAGCATTACCGGATGCGGCAGCGGGAAACAATCCAAAACCTGCCAAAGGGAGCAATAGCGCTTACAGACGTGGAAAAGTTTATAATTGATCATCAGCTTATCCAGTATTCAAGGAAGAACCTATTGATGGCCACAAAAAGGCGCATTGCTAGCCTCCTTCCCTTAATAAACGCAAAACATATCAAAAGCAGAAAATTAGTGGACTCAGACTTGGTCTATTCCTGGGGGGCGATAATCACCAACAACAAACCGTACGTGATAGAGCTAGACAACCCCACTTCCCTTACTTTTTACAACTGGGGGGCAATAAAGAATCCCGTCACAAAGCACATAATAAAAAACAGGCTAATGGAAAACAGGTGCCGGAAAATAATATGCATTAGCGAAGCGTGCAAGGAGGGGGTGGGAAAAATATTCGGGAAAACCGCTCTTGCGAAATGTGAGGTTGTATATCCCTTTGCAAAACCAGATTTTACAAAAAAACGCAAACAAAATGAGGTTCGCCTTCTTTTTATCTCAACACAATTTTACCTAAAGGGGGGGAAGGAGCTGCTTATTGCATTTGAAAAGATAGGTAAAAAATTCCCCAATGCAAGGCTTACTGTAATCTCGAATACCCCTAAGGAAATAATCGAAAAATACCGGGAAATGCCAGGCATAACTTTTATGGAAGCAAACGTTTCAAAGGAAAGGCTATTATCAGAGATTTATCCTTCCTGTGATATCTTCGTATTGCCCACTTACAAGGATTCATTCGGGCTTGTTCTCCTGGAGGCGCTTAGCCGGGGCCTTCCAATTGTTGCAACTGACTTATACGCGATACCAGAAATGGTGAAACACGGAAAAAATGGATTTCTCATTGAACCGCCTATTAGATATTTTGAAAAAAACAATTTGCCCTCAGACAGATTCTGGGATGAGGATATCGGAAAATATGCCAAAGAGCATGAATTCCCAAAAGTGGTAGAAAGGCTGGAGGAGTACCTGGGAAAGCTGATTGGGGATGAACAGTTGCGAAAATCTATGGCTGATGCCTCAAAGGAGATATTTCTAGAAAGATTCTCAGAAAAAACCCGGATGGAAAAAATGGAAAAAATACTGGGGGAAGCAGCAGAGGGTTGAAATGTGCGGAATTAATGGGATTTTTGCAAAGAAAAAAATGCAGCTTCCAAAAATAATAAACGGCATGAACGCGCTGCTCCAAAGAAGAGGGCCGGACGGAAGCGGAACCCATGTGAAGGGAGATACCGCCCTCGGGCACACCCGGCTGAGCATAATCGATCTTAGCGATGCTGGCAGGCAACCCATGCAAAACGAGGATGGAACTGTTTGGGTTGTTTTCAATGGGGAGATTTATAATTTCAAGGAATTGCGGGAGAGGTTAGAGGAAGGAGGCCACAGGTTTTCATCAAATACCGATACAGAAGTTCTTGTGCATCTCTACGAAGAATATGGGGTGCACATGCTTGAGGAGCTGCGGGGGATGTTTGCATTTATACTTCTGGATGAAAAGAAGCAAGAGATCCTAGTTGCACGGGATAGGTTCGGGCAAAAACCTGTTTTCTATGCCCAAAATGAAAACGGAATTTTCATATCTTCCGAAATAAAACCTATACTAGAGAATGCCCCTGGGCTGGACACAGGAATAGATTTTGAAGCCCTGGGTTACTATTTCCTCCGCAATTTCAGGCATGTGCCAGACCCATTCACAATATACAAAGGAATACGGAGGCTTCCGCCCTCGGGGTTTATGATAATCAAAAACGGGGAAATCAAAGAGCTAAACCGATACTGGAAACCAAGCTTCAAGAAAAACGAAAAATATTCGGTTGGGGAATTCTATGGATTATTAGAGGAAGCCATAAAAATAAGGGAAGTTGCGGATGTGGAAATAAGCCTCCTTCTTTCTGGGGGGCTGGATTCATCCGCAATCACGAGCGTACTCGTGAAAGACAAACCGGGAGTGAGAACATATTCGTATGGATTGGACGAAACCGATCCGGAGCTTGGGCGTGCAAAGAAAATCTCGCAGCTCTTTGGTACAACCCACCAGCAGTTCTTATTCAGCCCAAACCAGTTGGAGATAATCGATGAAATAATCGATTATTATGGAGAGCCGATTTACTTGCCCCCCCTTGCATATTCATTTGTGCTGTTTCGGAAGATACATGATGAGTCAATAAAGGTGACCCTGACCGGGCATGGCGCAGATGAATTGCTTTTTGGGTATAATGGAAGCGGAAAGGCCCTGCTAGTTTCAAGGATTTTTCATGCGCTTGAGCCCGTTCCACGAGGAATGTTTTCTTTTCTTTCAAAGGTGCTGCCAGGGGGGTTGGGGGAATTCGTGGGGATGGCCTCCGTGCCAAACTGGAAAAAGAAAGGGGAGCTATACCGGAAGGATTCGGCAGTGCTGGAAAGATTGTTTAGTGAAAATGCTTACTCTGAGATAAGGGGAAAAGACTTCGGAAGCATAATCGATGAAGAATGCAAACGGTGCGATTCTGACTGGTATATCGAACATGCCAACTGGGCAGGAATAATGCTGGAAAATTCCCATTCAGTCACTACTGCAGCGGATTTGCCTGCGATGATGAATTCACTGGAAGTGCGTGCCCCATTTCTGGACCATAAACTTGCGGAATATATCTTTTCGCTCCCGCTCGAAGAAAAAGTGGGGAGCATGTCCGACCCCTCAAAGAACAAATACATCCTGAAAAAAGCAATGGCAGGCATTCTGCCAGAAGAAACGATCTACGGAAAAAAAATGGGTTTCGGATACAGTGTAAAGATAGGGGACCTAATTCGGGAGGAATGGAATGGTGCTTTCAGAAAGAGGGTGCTTGGGGGCAAAGCACTAGCTGATGGGATATTCCGCAGGAACTTCATTGAAAGGCTTTTTATGGAACACGAATCCGGAAAAAAAAGACCATTCCAAGATGCTAACTGGGCTTTACTGTTTTGAGCGCTGGTATAGCAATTATGTAAAAAACGTTGCTAGGCAAAAATAAAGAACGGTGGGAACATGCTTATTGAAAAAATAAAAAAAAGAAACGCAAAAATCGGGGTGCTGGGCCTGGGATATGTGGGGCTCCCGCTTGTTGTAAAATTTGCGGAGGCGGGGTTCCGAATAATTGCCTATGATATAAACCAGCAAAGGGTTGAACAACTTAAGAATGGTGAGGACCGCACAAAAGAGGAAACAAAAGAAAAGCTGCTCAACCCAAGCATAACATATTCTAGTTCACGTGAAGACTTACGCGGGGCGGACATCTATATAATCGCAGTTCCTACTCCGGTGGATGGGCACAAAGTTCCGGATTTAGGCCCAGTGATCGGATCTTCCGAAACAGTGGGCAAGATTATTGGAAAGGGCGCGCTTGTTATCCTAGAATCCACGGTTTACCCGGGAGTTTCAGAGGAAATAATGGCAAAACGAATTTCGGAGGTATCCGGACTGGAATTCCCACGGGATTTTAAAATAGGGTACTCCCCAGAAAGGATAAACCCTGGTGACAGCGAACATACCCTAGTGAATACCACAAAAATTGTAAGCGGATGTGACCGGGAGATTTCAGAAGCGGTTGATGTTTTATACCGCTCCATAGTGGAAAGAACATACATTGCTAAAAGCATAAAGGTTGCGGAAGCAGCAAAAATAATAGAGAACGTACAAAGAGATCTGAATATTGCTTTAGTAAACGAACTCGCGGTGATTTTTGACAAGATGGGAATAGATACTTACCAGGTTTTGGAGGCAGCTGGAACGAAATGGAATTTTTTAAAGTTCAAGCCCGGGCTGGTTGGTGGGCACTGCATCCCGGTGGATCCATATTATTTGGTTTACAAAGCCGAGGGACTGGGGCACCACCCGCAGGTAATAAGCGCAGGAAGGCGGGTAAATGATGGAATGGCAAAATATGCCGCGGAAAAAATCGTCAAGAAGCTGTGTTCCACAGGAAAAGCGGTCAGTGGAGCGCGGGGAATAATGCTTGGAGTTACTTTCAAGGAGAATATAGTGGACATACGCAATTCCCAAGCGGCTGAGCTTGCAAATGAGCTAAAGAGTTATGGTGTGCACCTCAGTTGTTATGATCCGCTTGTGGAAAAAAAGCGTATATCTGAAAGATTCAATGTAGATAAAGTGCTTGAACGACCTGAAGGGGAATATGATTTCGCTATTGTTACTGTAATGCATGATTCATTTAAGGAACTAGACATCTCTAAGCTATTGAAAAAAGGTGGAATCTTGTTGGATGTGCAGAATTCTTGCCCTCGAACCGGATTGCCGGAAAGAGGGATAACTACCCTTACGCTTTAGAAGAAAGCATGCACACGCATAATTTTCTTTTGATATCTCGGATGTTTTTCTTTTTACAATAATCTAAAGCTTTTTGATAGTCTTCTTCTAGTGTTGCCCAGAATTCAGAGTTGAATGGTAGATCTTTTACTTTTTCGCTTGAAATTTTTTGTTGTAAATCTTTCAAATTTTGCCCATGGTGTTTTTCGAATGCTGGGTATACTCTCTTCTGACCGAGATGTTTTTTGATAAACAGGTTAATGCCCATCTTTCCAGTTCATGCTAAAAGTAAGTAAAATGGTTTGAGCAAGGACGCGATAAACGGAGTGTGTTTTATTTAATGTTTTAAGTTCAGGAAAAAACGAATCATCTACTCCAAGGAAGGAGTAAATTCTTTTCATTAGAATCAATGGTTCTTTTTTTAGATCTTCAACGGAGTAAACTCGAAAATTGTTTCCGAATTTTGAGTGGTATCTCCCCCCCCACACCTGGATTTGAGAATTTTATTTTTTATAGCTGAGATCCGTTATGTTGCAATTTCACTTCAGCATTATTTCCACCATATACGCTTGGTTTAACTGTTTCCTAAAAGAACCGATGAACTTAATTAATCTACTTGTCAGCTTCAAACGAAGACTCCTTTTGTCAATAATGGTGTAGTATCTTATATTCGTTACGCGTAGATCTGCACGATCTAACAAAACCCTCAAATTTTTCTCGTGAAGACAACTAGTATGCTCTGGTTGGATTCGGTTGCCAACATCAGAAAACAAAGACCAAAAAATGAAATTGAGGGCATATGGATTAGGGGTAGAAATTAGCATGATTGAATTCCTATGCATATGCTTCTTGCAGCTATTTAGGAAGCTGCCCATGTTATCAACATGTTCAATTATATCTCCCGCAATAATTACATCAAATTTTTTATTTAGATCTATTTTCTCTGCATTTCCATAGATTATGTTAGTGAATCCATGTTTATTTGCAAAATCCACCCCAGTTTTATCCAGATCTATCCCTAAAGCAGTCCTGCTTTCTTGAAAGATCTTTAAAAATGACCAATTGTCCAAATTATTTTTCTTCAGATTATCCCGCCAATTGCCCAATGCCCCTAGATCCAAAACATCCTTGTTTCTCACTAAGTTTAAAACCCATTCATCAACTATCATTTATGCACCCACAGAAGAAGATTGTTCAATCAAATTCAAAAATCTTTCTAAGGGGCATTTTAATTCTTAGAGATCCCAAATCCACTTGCTTAATTTCATTTTACAAGAGAAATAGTATAGCGGTATTTTCCTGATTTGGATACAGAGATCTCTTCAACAAAAATCCAAGAAATGACGCAATCTTTTCCCATCACCAATTTTATCTTATCAGTTATGTTGGCAATATCTTCTTTATTCTCTTCTTTTCTTTTAACCACTTTGATCTCTATGAAATCTACGGTTTTCTGGACCAGTTGAAACTGTTTCACCCAATCAGAAAAATAGAAAAGATGGGTGAAGTACTCTCCATCTATAAGCTCTCCATTAAAATTTATGAAAAGGTCCACGTCTCTCCCATGTACTGCTTTGAGGATGGGCAGTCCTCTTCCGCAAGAACAGGCATGAGAGGTAAACGTAGCAATGTCCCCCACTTTATACCGTATTAAAGGCATTTTAAATTCATTAAGTGTAGTCACATAAACTTCTCCTTTTTCCCCTTCTTTCTGTATAGGAATCAGATCTTCATCTAGAATTTCTAGATAATGATGGAATGTATTTAGGTGAAGGCCTTCGTGCTTATCACAATCAAATGCAATATCACCTACTTCCCTGCACCCATACCGATTGAACACTGGGCATCCGAAAGCTTTCTGAATCTCTTCCCTAAAATGGGGGTAAAGAGTTCCGGCAGAGACCATTATCCCACTTGGGGGTGAAATATGAATGTTATTCTCCAAGGCAAATCTCGCTATTTCATAAGCAGACTGGACATAAGCTACAATCAATTTGGGGTGTTTTTTGTTTATCAATTGGATATACCCCTCCATATCAGATTCTGACATGCGGAAGGTGTTGAGCAAAATTGTATTGGTAGCGGCTTCCACAAGCACCCCATTGATACCCTGTCCCCCTTGCATAATATCCCGGTCTGAGCCCCATAATTTGATTATTAACTCCCCAGGTTTTCTGCCAGCCCAGGATTTGCACAGGGTTTTTGTAGCCGCAATGTAGTCCAATGCCTTCTTTCCATGCATGATTGTTATCGGTTCTCCGGTACTGCCTCCAGAACTGTCCAAAACGCCTTGCATCGATGGATTGGTCAAATCAGAAGAATTATCTTTTATGATTTCTTTAGTGAGTATAGGAAATTTTAGAATATCTGAAAAAATAGTTTCTTCAGAATACGATAATTCATTATCGCGAATCATTTTTTTATAATAAGGAATATTTTTTTCAGCATAAGAGATAATCTGGAAAAGTTTTTTTGCCTGCTCCTGCCGGTTTTGCTCAAGTGGCTGCCATTGTTTCTTTTCCATTGAAAGATAGTATTGATAACGATTGGAACCCTTGAGCAGTTTCCAGAAAAAGGGGTCAACTACCCTCTGGATAAAAACCTCTTTTAGCATTAAGAAACAGATAGTTCAAAGAGTTTTTAAAACGGATAAACTGGATTCATTCTTCATTTGGCAATGACTGAAGTGCGCCCTCTTCGATCATTTTATTGGCCAACCGATAAGACTCGTAATCTCCAATATCCATCCAGATTGGAGGTTTCCAGACATATGCGCTCATTTCACCGGATGAAACCAACTGGGGAAACAGCGTCTCTTCTATTTTTTTCTTGTCAAAGGTTAATCGGTTGAATGCTTCCGGCTCCAGGATATAATAACCAGCATTTGCGAGCAAAGAGGGGGGCTCGCCTTCAGGTTTTTCGAAGAATTCGGTTATCTCGGTGCCATCTACTTGGGCCAACCCAAACCTGGGCGCGTCTTTTTTGGGAACTTCAAAAAGGGCAAGCGTGGCTGGCCTTCCCTGGCTTTTATGGAAATCCAGCATGTGCCCCAGATCAATCTCGGTTATGTTGTCTCCATAACCCACGATAATTGTGGAGTCAAGGTCTAGATGGTGGATTATGGACTTTAGGTCCCCGCCCGTTTCCCAGCCAAATGTATTCACAGTTTTTATGGGGGAAAGCCGGCTTTTTTTATGCGAAAGATGGTTCCGGATCAACTCCGAAAAATAGGAAACACCTATAGTAAGGCTATCGATGCTTTTGCAGGATTCCATATTCCTTATAACATAATCTAGTACAGGGTGGCCCCCAACAGGAAGCAGTGGCTTGGGAATTGAATATGTGAGCGGCCTCATCCTTTTTCCTTTTCCTGCCGCCAAGATTATTCCCTGCATAAAATCACCAGCTTGCCCCTTCAAAATTATCAAACTTTTCGTGCTTGAAGAGTTTTCTTCCTTCAAATACCTTTTTTCCAACATACAGCTCCGGCCTTTTGAATTCATCCCAATCGGAAAGCACCAGGACCACATCGGAGAAGCCCACTGCACCCTTTAGGGTATCAGAATAGGCAATTTTATCTCCAAGCAGTTTCTTCGCATTTTCCATTGCCTTGGGGTCATATGCTTTTATCTGGGCCCCTTCCTTGATAAGAAGTTCCACCACTTTAATGGCTGGAGAATCCCTGACATCATCGGTTCCTGCCTTAAACGAAAGCCCCAGCACGGTGAATTTTTGGCTGAGGCTCCCTAGGTTCTTTTTGAGGGATTCCACAAATAATTTGGGTTGTTTCTGGTTAACCCTGACTACTGCATGAAGCAGTTCCGGGTCCTGCCCGGCAATTGAAAACGTATGTAAAAGAGATGAAACATCTTTTGGAAGGCAGCTCCCCCCAAATCCTATCCCCGGATTTAGGACGTGCCTCCCTACCCTATGGTCAAGCCCAAGCCCCTCCAGCACTTTGAAGGTGTCCACCCCAAGGGCCTTGCAGGCATTGCTTAGTTCATTAACAAAGGAAATGCGGGTTGCCAGCATGCAATTCGCAGCATATTTGGCCATTTCGGCAGTTTTGGGGTCGCATATTAAGAATGGGCAGCTAAAGCTCGCATATATCTGCCGCATGAGCTCTTCGTCCTTTTTGCTGCGGACTCCCAGCACCAGGCGGTCCGGATTTTCAAAATCCTCCAGTGCAGCCCCTTCACGCAGAAATTCCGGGTTCATTGCAGTTCCGAAATCCACCCCTTCCTTTTTTCCGCTTGCCTGGGAAATTGCTTCGGAAACCAGATCAGTGGTTCCAGGGGGCACCGTGCTTTTGACAACCACCAGGCAGTACCCCTCTTTTTTTGAAAGGAGGGAACCGATGGTTTTGGCAGCAGAAAGGATGTATGCAAGATCTGTGGAGCCATCCTCTTTTGGAGGCGTTCCAACGCACAGCATAACCACTTCGGAGTCTAATATGCTTTTTTCAATGTCCGTGGTGGCAGAGAGCCTTCCCAAAAAAAGGGAAGAAGCGATTACTTCTTCAAGCCCAGGCTCGAAGATTGGGGCTTTGCCTGCAAGAATTGTATCTATCTTTTCTTTGGAAACATCGCAGAGGGAAACAGAATGCCCTCTTTTGGAAAGTGCTGCCCCAGTAACCGAGCCAACGTAACCCGAACCCATTATAGAAATCCGCATAAAACCACTAGAATTGATTTGCTGGTTGTTGAATTGAAAGAAAGCTATTTTAAGGAGATTACTTTATTTCTCTTGGGAGCAAAAATATGAAAATCGTCTTTCTGCATTCGATGCTGCGGGATTACCGGATAAACCTATTCAATTCATTATACGAACGAATGGGAGTTGAGTTCATTTTTACCTGTGGAAGCGCATTCAAAAAACATGAAAAAATCTTTGGGCAGGCTAAGATGAAGTATACGCTTCTTGAAGATAAGCCAAATTTTATATTCAATGAGGATTTCGACTTAGGCCTATTTTCTGCCCTGCGCAGGTATGATTTGGTGATTGCTTCCATCCCATACCGGTTTCCATCCATAGCCACATACCTGTCCTCAAGATTTTCATCTAGAAAATATGTTCTGTGGGACGAAACCTGGATGCTGCCCAGCAATATGAAGTATTCTGTTGGTAAAAAGATTGCCGGCCTGGTTGCCCGAAATGCAGAACATTGCATAGTCGCAGGGTCGAAAGCAAAGGAGTTTTACCTAAAAATGGGAGTGCCTGAAAATCGCATATCAGTAGCCCCAAATTCTGCAACCTCATACGAAAAAAAAGTCCTTGGTTCAAAGGAACGCAGAATTTTCCGTAAAAAATTGGGCATATCTGAGGAGAAGTTTGTATTTCTTTATCTGGGAAGAGTAGTCAAATACAAAGGACTGGACCTATTGCTTAGGGCTTTTTCAGAACATGAAAAGGAGAGGAAAAATTCCGTGCTCATCATTGCAGGAGACGGCCCGTTTTCTGGTGAATGCAAAGCGCTTTCTAAAGAATTGGGAATCCGTAATGTATCCTTCCTAGGCAGGGTTTCGGAAGAGGAAAAATCCGCGCTTTTTTCTATAAGCAATGTTTTCGTGCTTCCCTCCAGATTCATGATGCAGGATAATGTATGCTGCGAAGCATGGGGGCTTTCCCTTAACGAAGCCATGAGTGCAGGGCTTCCGGTGATAAGCACTACTGCAGTGGGGGCAGCATACGACCTGATTATTGAAGGAAAAACTGGATACCTTATTGAACCGGAAGCCCAGAAAATTCTGGATCGGATGGAGGAAATGGAATCGGACCCTAAAAAAACTAAGAAAATGGGGGAATCTGCACAGAAGAGGGTTAGGAATAATTTTAGCTGGGAAGGGCAATTTGAAGTATTCTCTAGAGTAATAACACTGATTATGGAGGGCTCTCCAAAATGACACGAACGGGCAAATGCAAAATTTTGCATCTTATTTCCAGCTTTGAGGTTGGGGGAACTGAAACAAGCCTTCTAGAGCTTCTCAAGTCCCGTGCTCCCAATGAAGAATTTGAGCACCACGTATGCACGCTCTACGACCGTGGAGAACTGAAGGGAGAGTTCAAGAAAGTGGCTGAATTGCATACTCTGGGGTTGGATTCCAAAATATCCCTCCCTTGGGGGGTTGTCAAATTCAGAAGATTGGTTTTCCGAACCAATCCAAATCTCGTAGCCTCATATCTGGCTGCGGATAATCTGGTGGCTTCATTGGGATGTATTGGTTCCAAAATGCCGGTTGTATGTGGAAAACGGGACACAAATACCGGAAAATCAGCATTGGCCAGAATTGTGGATACAATCAGCGCGAGATTTTCCAGGTTTACTATAAGTAATTCTTTGGAGGGAAAGCGGGAACTGTTGTCTTATGGGATACCTAAAGAAAAACTGGCGTACATCCCCACCGGAAGGAATGCGGATGCCTTTTCTTTAGAAAAAGATCGCATAACAGGAAGGGAAATTTATGGAGAGGATGCAGGGGAGATCGTAATAGGGTGTGTTTCCCGCATTGCAAAACACAAAGGGCAGATTGACCTCATCCGTGTAATGCCCAAGTTGCTGGAAAAAAACAAGGAAGTTTTACTGGTTTTTGTAGGTGGAGGGGATGGAAAATCCCTTCTGGAGGAAAGTGAAAAACTTGGGGTAAAAAACAACGTAAAAGTGCTTGGCAGAAAACCCCATTCAGAAGTAATTACGCTACTAAAAAGTTTTGATATTTTTGCTTTCCCCAGTTACAGGGAAGGTTTTTCAGGGGCAATAGTTGAAGCTATGATGGCGGAATTGCCCATAGTTGCATCGGATATACCTGAAAACAAGGATGTGCTGGAGGATAAAAAGGAAGGGTTGCTTTTCCCGGTTGGAGATTTGGATCCACTATGCAGTGCTCTGGATAAACTGATTAATGATAAAAAATTGCGGGAAAAACTGGCCAAAAATGCCAGAAAAAGAGCGATTGAAGAATATTCTCTCGAAAGCGTTTCAAAAAAATACGTTGTTGAATGGAAGAGGGCAGTGGATAAGAACTAAGATTTTTTAATCGAATTATAAAACTTGTTCAGTCCCTCTTCCAAAGTTGTTTTTGGTTCCCAGCCTAATTGTGACCTAGCTTTTTTAGTATCTGAAAATGTATCAACCATGTCTCCCACAACATCATTATGATACTCTATGGAAGAACGGCTTCCGGTAAGACTGATTATTTTTTGGGCGAGTTCCAACACAGAAATGCGGACGCCCCCTCCCAGATTATACGGGCCTGTTTTGCCTTTTTCCATAGCGCACATGGTCCCTGAGATGATATCATCTATATATGTGAAATCCCGGGTTTTGGAGCCATCCCCAAGTATACGGATTGGTTTCCCTTCTATCGCATTTTTCATGAAAATGCTGATTGCAAGGTCCGGCCTCATGCGCGGGCCATATACAGTAAAATAGCGGAGCATTGGTATCCTCATCCCATATAAATCAGAGAAGATCTGGCAGTATTTCTCGCATGCCAGCTTGGAAACACCATATGGGGAAATTGGATTGGTGGGATGGTTCTCATCAAAAGGAAGATATTCGTGCTTTCCGTATACGGATGAAGAAGAAGCAAAAATAAAATTTTTTATTCCGGCGTCTCTTGCTGCTACCAGAAGATTCATTGTGCCCTGCGTATTGATTTCGTTGGTAATTGCGGGGTGTTCAACCGAATACCTCACTCCTGCCTGGGCAGCTTCATGAAAAACAATATCTGCCCCGCCCATCGCCCGCTTAACAGACGATATATTTCTTATATCTCCTTTAAAAAAATTAAAATCCGAAGTTTTTTTTATTTCATTGAGATTGGATTGTTTGAGTTCCGGGGAGTAGTAATCATTTAAGCTATCCAAGACAGTTACTTCGTATCCTTCCTTAAGCAAATTCTCGACAAGATGGCTTCCGATGAACCCGGCTCCCCCTGTAACTAACACCTTCATAGGGAAAATATGCCGGCTTTATCCTTAAAAGCCTTCTTCCATAAATCCTCCCCATATGCCTATTACTAAAGCCGAGCTTAGGAAGCAGTTTTCCGCAGAGTGGGAAAAGCACTATAAGGTAAAGGCACTCGAAGAGCTCGACTTCAAGAGGTACCAGTGCAAGTCGTGCAAGAGATATTTCTGGAGCCCGATAGAGAGGGACACCTGCGAGGATTCTTCCTGCATAGGGTATGAGTTTGTAGGGAATGTCCCAAGCAACAGGAAGCTTGGGTATGTAGAAACCTGGAGGGAAATAGAAAAGTATTTTGTGGAAAACGGGCACACAAGCCTAACCCCCTACCCAACCGTGGCAAGGTGGAGGGATGACTTATACTTTACAATTGCATCAATTAATGATTTCCAGCCATATGTGGTAAGCGGGGAACTGGAGCCCCCTGCAAACCCCCTAATTGTGCCCCAGACATGCATACGGTTCCCGGATATTGCAAATGTGGGAGTTACCGGAAGGCACTATACGAACTTCGTGATGATTGGCCAGCATGCCTTCAATACAAAGAAAACGGGCATGTTTTACTGGAAAAATGAGGCATTGATGCATGATATAAAGGTAATGCGGAAACTGGGAATCTCGGATGAAAGGATTACCTTTATGGAAGATGTCTGGATGGGGGGAGGGAACTTCGGCCCCTCAATGGAGTACTTTTCGGGCGGGCTGGAGCTGGGCAACTGCGTATTCATGCAATACGAGATATTGGGAAACGGGAGCTCAAGGGAGCTTTCCACAAAAGTAATAGATATGGGCGCAGGGCTTGCAAGGTTTGCATGGATTACAAACGGGGTGCCGGACAGCTACCAGGTCGTTTACGGCCCCATGGTGCCCAAATACAGGAAAAAGTTCGGGATTAAGGTAGATGACAGGGTTTATCTGGAATATGCCAAAAAAGTGGGAAAGCTGGACATTGAGGAGGTTCCGGACCCTGCTGCAGAGGTTGCGCGCATAGAAAGGGAAATAGGGTATCCGGGGTTCTCGGAAACCCTGAAGCCGCTCCAGGCGATGTATGCGTCCATGGACCATTTGCTTACGCTTCTTTTTACAGTAAAAGATGGAATGCTCCCCAGCAACGCTGGGGGAGGGTACAACCTCCGGATGATTGCAAGGAGGGTATTCGGGATGGATGAAGAATATGGGTTTGGGATGGACTATGCGGAAATCCTGGAAGCCCATGCAAAAAGCCTGAAGGGGCTTTTCCCGGATTTGGAAGGCGCGGTGGGCTCCACCGCGGATGTGCTAAAAGAAGAAAAAAGGAAATACCTGGAAACAAGGGAAAAGGGGGCCGGGAAGGTTGCAACCATGCTAAAGAAGGGGGAAATAGGCAAAAAAGAGCTGGAAGTGCTCTACAAGAGCCATGGGATACCCCCGGAATATGTTGCGGAAATGGGTGCAAAGCAGGGCGTAAAGGTGGAAGTGCCCATGGATTTCTATGACAAGGTAAGGGGGAAAGAAGAAGGGGAAAAAGAAAGGGCACGGAAAGGGAAGGGGAAAATGGAGGGAAAAAAGGAGGGGGAAGGGGAGGAAACGGAAATTGAGATTGATGTTGAGCGGAGCTCAACAGAAGAAATTGAAAATTTCTTAGATGTGGAGGGGATTCCCAAAACCGAGCCCCTCTGGTATTCATGCGAAGAGGAATTTGAGGGGAACGTGCTTGCGGTTATCGGGAAATATGTGATACTGGATAAGAGCGGGTTCTACCCGGAAGGGGGAGGGCAGGCTGGGGATACGGGAACCCTGGAGGGGGAAAAAGTGAAAAATACAATCAAGGAGGCTGGTGTTGTGCTGCATGAAGTAAAGGATTCTTCAAAATTCAGGAAAGGGGAAAAAGTAAAAGGAAAAGTAGACCTGGGAAGGAGGATGCAGATAAGCAGGCACCACACCGCGGTGCATGTGCTGAATGCGGCATGCAGGGAAGTGCTGGGCAACCATGTGTGGCAGGGGGGAAGCGGGAAAGATGAGCACAAGGCGCACCTGGACATTACGCACTACAAGAGGATTACAGAAGAGGAATTGAAAAAAATCGAACTGCTTACGAATGAGTACATTATGAGGAATGTGCCCATTGCAGTGGAAGTAATGGCAAGGAACGATGCGGAAAAGAAATATGGGTTTGGATTGTACCAGGGGGGAGCGGTCCCAGGGAAAGAAATACGGATAGTGATAGTGGAAGGGATAGATGCGGAGGCATGCGGGGGGACTCATGAGATGCTCAAAACTACGGGGGAGATTGGCGCATTCAAAATAATAAAGGTGGAAGGGGTGCAGGACGGGATAGAAAGGATTACGTTCAAGGCAGGCACTGAAGCGATAAAGTACATGCAGGAAAAGGAGGGGGTGCTGAAGAAAGCTGCGGATGTGGTAAGCGTAAGCGATAATGAGCTGCCGCAAACGGTTGAAAGGTTCTTCTCTGAATGGAAGGCGCAGAGAAAAGAAATTGAGAAACTAAAGGAGAGGTTCATGGGGGAGCTTGCAAAAGAGCTGGTGGAAAGGAGCAGGAAGGAAGGGGTTGTGGAAGAAGAGCTGGACGAGGGCCAGAAAACACTTGCAAAAATCGGGGAACTGGTTGCAAAGGAGAAAGGAACCATGGTTATCCTAAAGGGGGCTGATGGGGGGCTTGTGTGCGCTGCCGGGGAAGGGGCAAAGAAGAATGCAAAAGAGCTCCTCCTGGGCATAAAGGGCGCAAAAGGCGGCGGAAACGAACGGGTTGCGATGGGAAAGATAGTATAAAAACAAAAGTAGAGTCCAAACAATAACATTTATATAGTTTAAACTCTATGTTTTTAGCATGGCCAAATTTACCGACAGAAAAGAAGAGCTGGAATCTTTCCGGGAAAAATTCGGGAATCTAAAAAAGGGGGAATTAATAATCCTGTATGGAAGGAGGAGGGTGGGCAAAACCGAGCTCGTGCGCAAATTCATGGAGGAATTGCCAAAAGAATCAAGGATGTATTCCCTGATAGATGAAGGCACCCCGATGGACATGCTGCGCTCTGTTTCAGAAGATGCCACTTCGGCATGGCCTGAAACAAGGGTAGAGTTCAAAAGCTGGGAAGAGTTTTTTTCCTTCCTTGGGGAGCGGGCAAAAAAGCAGAAAACCGTAGCAGTAATAGACGAATTCCAGCGCATGCGCTCCGACCCGCGCGCACTTACGCGGTTCCAGAAGGCATGGGACACAGAGTTGAAGGGCCTGCCAATAATGGTGGTTTTCCTGGGCTCCGCAGTGGGGGCAATCCACCGGATAGCAATAAGCGGGAGGGCCCCCTTATTCGGGAGGGCAACCGGGAGATTCCGGCTAAAGGCATTTGATTACCAGTGCTTCAGGCAGGCACTCGGAAAAATAAAAAACGAAAAAATGATTCTAAAAAATTATGCCACCTTTGGGGGAATGCCCAGCTACCTGGAATTTGCGGAGCAGTGCACGGATGAAAAAAGCCACCTGGAAACAGTAGAGAAGCACGTGCTAAAAAAAACAGGGATACTCAGGAATGAGCCGCAGGCGCTCCTCAGAATGGAGCTGAAGGATACCGGAAGGTATAATTCAATACTTGCGGCAATAGCGGCAGGCCACAGGAACCTCAAGGAAATTTCAGACCAGACCGGGATAAAGCCTTCCGTGCTTGGGTTCTACCTCAACAAGCTGGAAAAATCGCTGGAAATAATAAAAAAAACAAGCCCGCTCTGCGGAAAGCACCGGCCCCAGTACATATTCAGGGACAACTTCTTTGCATTCTGGTATAATTTTGTTTTCAGGAACCTCTCTGCGCTGGAGATTGAGCATTACGGGCATGTTAAGGAAAGGGTTAGGGCAGAGCTTCCCATAATGGAAGGAAGGGTATTCGAAGAGGTAGTAAAGGAGCTGCTGGCAAAATACAATGGAAAAGAGATTAAGGGGAAAAAAATGGATTTTCCGGAACTGGGCTCCTGGTGGGGCAGAAAAGAGGGCGATATTGATATATTGGGTGCAAGCAAGGAAGGGCTGCTGCTCGGGGAAGCAAAATGGACTTCTGAGCCGGTGGGGGCAGCAGTTGCAAGGGAGCTTGAGCAGCGCGTGGGGTTCCTTAATTGCACGCAGGCTCAGCGCTCAAACGTAACCTTCCTCATTGCTTCAAAAAGCGGATTTGAGCCCTCTGCGCATAAGTACATGGAAGAAAGGGGAATCCTGGGGCTGGATTTGGGGGAAATCACAAAAATGTATGATGCTCTTCCAAAAAAGTAGAGTCCAAACAATAACATTTATAGAGTTTAAACTCTATGTTTTATTACAGAAGTAAAAATGAAGATAAATGGGAAATCATAATAACCGCATAGTAGATTTTGTGTATATCCTGAGTAGCATAAGATATAAAACAATAGAACGCTTCCTGTTTGGCTGTGCAAAAAAATACGCAGTGCATTGCGCAAAAACAGCCAAAAATGCGCATTATAGTGCGCACTTTTGTATAAATACAAATAAACAAACAATAGATTTTTGTAGCCATATGCCTGAAACCGCACCGGGAAACAAAGGATTGGCTCGGGGAAAGCTGCCTAAAGAAGGGAAGGGTCTTCGAGGAATTCAAGCTTTTCAGGTCTGGTTGTAATTTCTTCCAAAAGGTCATTGAGCATAAGCCTATTGCGGGCAAGGAGCTCACGCGGGGAAAGATTTTCGGTTTTGCGGATTATGCATTTTAGGTTTTGGGTTAAGCCGTCTTTTGTATAATAATAAGCAGCACCGTGGTTCTCCTTATACTCCTCATAAAGGGAGGAAAACGAGCTGGAAACAACATTGGAAGAGACAAGGGTTGAATTCGGGCTGGAGTTAACCATTACATGCCCATAATTCGGAGGGACAAACACAATATCGCCTTTCGTGCATTTAGTGATTATGCAGTCCATGCTGCCATCACGGTGGGGGGTCTGCATGATAAATACTGCATCCCCATTCAAAATCTGGTAAATCTCAGGGTAGGAAAGATTACCCTTGGCCTTGGGGTGGTAATGCCCGTAGGTTTTCACGAACTCTTCCCCGAACATGCGCGGGGGCACAACAGTAATGTCATAGCGGAGGCTCCCATGCCCATAAACTTCACGGTACATATAGTATGCAATTCCATCCGGGCCGGATTTCTTTGGGTCCATAAGAACATCGGAAAGCTGGGAAACCGAACGGGTGGAATACTCTAATTCAGTGCCATCCTTGTGCAGCATCCTGCCAATTAGCTCGAGCCTGAATGGCTCTTCATAAAACAGCATTGCTATCCCTCTTTCTTGGTGGACTCTGCATCTCCCTTGTGCTTCCCGAACTCCACCCTGCGGTCAAGCTTATGCGTAACAACCAGTTTCTCCTTTTTGAGCTTGGTAAGGAGTATGCGGATAAAAACCACGAACTCCTGCCTGTCTGAGCGGTACTTCGTGAGCTTGCCCTCCATTTCATCCATCAGCTTGTTCAGGCGAACATAGAACTTGGAGCTAAGGTGCTTCATCCTCTCAGGGTCATGCATGGTCTCATAGAGAACCTGCTTGATTACCTGCATTTTTTTCTCCAGCTGCCTTGCCTCCTTATCCTCATGGTCTATTTTTACTTCTAAATCCCGCGCAATAAGCGCAATCTCTTCCCAGCTCTTGTCCCCTACTTTCTCCAGCAGGTCCTTGTGTATGTCCATCTGTTTAACTATTCAATGCAAATCTATTAAAATTTACATTCCAAAAGAAAACCCATGCTCCGGCCCCTCCAGAAGTTCATTAACAGGCACTTTACAGAGCTTACCAAGGAGGAAAAGGCAAGGGTGGTGGAGGGGCTCAGGAAGGGCGCATACCCCTCAAACGACTTCTATTTGATGACCGGGCTGGCAGCAGTTATTGCAACACTCGGAATAATCACAGGAAATACTGTAGTGGTAATTGGGGCGATGGTTGTTGCCCCCCTGATGCTTCCGGTGCTTTCGTTTTCCATGGCAGGGGTAAAGGGGGACCTTGCAATGTTCAACCGCTCCATAAAGGGGGAGGTAAAAGGGGCGATTCTTGCAGTACTGATTGCGATAGTTGTGTCCTACCTAATGCCTGCATACGAGCTGAATGCAGAGTTCCTTTTGAGGACGCAGCCCACCCTGCTGGACCTGGGGATTGCGTTTGCAAGCGGGCTTGCAGGGGCATACGCAATAGCAAAAAGGCTGGATTATACCCTCCCTGGAATTGCGGTATCAGTGGCATTGATACCGCCGCTCTGTGTTGTAGGGATATCCATTGGGCTCAGGCTGGGGCTGGAGTTCACCCTGGGTGCCCTCCTGCTGTTTGTTTCCAATATAATTGCGATAAACCTCGCCGGGTACATTGTTTTCTGGATGGTGGGGCTGGGCCCCACCTGGTACTGGGACGAGGAGGAAACCAGGAAGAAAATCTACAACTCGGTTGCGCTTATGCTATTGGTGGCAATCCCACTGGGCTGGATTATGTGGACAAGCTTTGAAGAGAAATACCTGGAAAGCGAAACCATGGATGTTCTGGAGGGGCAATTGTCCGGGATAAAATATGCAAAAATAACAGAGATAAGCCATTTCATAGAAAAGGGCACCTGGCACATTATAGCCGAAGTTGAATCCCCTACACTGCTGGATTCAGAAAGGGTTGCGGAAATGCAGTATGCGCTTAGCGAACGCCTTGACCGGGAAGTGGAGCTGGAACTTAAAATTACACAGATTCAGACGGTTTGTGCAGAGGATTAAGCGAGTTTTGAATAAAACGAACACTGGAAATGTACTCTCCCCTCATTTATAAGGTCGGAAAATCCAATTAGTTCAATGGTTAGCATACGGAGTTGGAAGTACAGGATTTACCCAACAAAAGAACAAGAGAGTAAGCTTCAGGCTTATCTCTATGAATGCAAAAACGTGTGGAATTTCCTTCTTGAACATACAAAGCAACACTATGAAAAAACTGGTGGGTTTCCGACAAGAAAACAACTGTATGCTCTTACAAAAAAGAAAACCAAGTTATTTTCGCAAGTATCACAAAACGTAGCAGATAAACTCGTTAAAGCCCTCAAAGGAATGTTTGCAAAGAAGGAAGTGGGCAGAACGGTTGGTTTTCCCAGATTCAAACGGATGGAACGAATGAAGTCTTTCACATATCCACAGTTTGGATTCAAAATAAATGAGCAACTTTCACTCTCAAAAATAGGGGAGGTACAAATCAAGAAACACCGACGAGTTAAAGGAAAAATCAAGACACTCACAATAAAAAGAATGTTATCTGGTAAATGGTTCGCAATATTTACTTCAGAAGTTGAAATGATTCCAACTCTCAATAGAGGGCCAAAAGCAGGAATTGATCTGGGAATAGATCATTTTGTACATACAAGCGACGATTTTGTAATAGAAAATCCAAGGCATCTGAAGAAAGCAACGAATAGAATAAAGCAAGCACAAAAACTGCTCTCGGGAAAGAAACGAGGGAGCAAAAATAGAATAAAGGCAAAAATCCGAGTAGCAAGAGCTTATGAAAAGGTTGTCAACCGTAGAAGAGATTTTCTTCATAAAACCAGTAGGAAGCTGGTTAACTCCTATTCTTTAATTGCATTGGAAGGGCTCAATATAAACAGATTGGGTAGGACCTTCCTTGCAAAACACGTATTTGACTGCGGCTGGGCAGAGTTCTCAAGAATGCTCCATTACAAAGCGGAGGAAGCTGGTTCTGAAATTGTTTTTGTAGATGCTGCTCATACCACTCAAGAATGTAGCAGCTGCGGTTCAATACAGAAGAAAATACTTGCGGAGAGGTGGCATATATGTTCTTGTGGAGCAACTATGCACCGCGACCTCAATGCAGCTAAAAACATACTCAAACGAGCTACCGGTGGGCGCCGGGAAGTTAAGCCTGTTGAGAGGGATACCTCTATCCATTATAAATCTAATGGGTAAGTAAACTCTATGACGCAGGACCATCTATCCGTGAGGACAGATGCCTTGTCTTTTTAGGCAAGGGTAGTCACTTAGTTGCGGTCTTAAATATCAACTCCGAAGGACCCGTAGTCCAGTGGTTAAGACGCCACTCTCACAACACTTTCTGGGAAGTTTTCCAGGAGGTGTGGGCACAGTGGAGATCCCCGGTTCGATCCCGGGCGGGTCCATTCCCGATTAGGGAAATGGAATGTATTTGCCGAAAGGCAAATCTGAGGTCCAATGCTGCAAATGCAGAAAACAAAAGGTCGGAGCAAAACGGTGTTTTCTTGAGCGGTTCGCTCAAGAGAAGCGACCGAAGGTCGTTAAGATTTGGTTCCGCTTTTTGCGCCGAAGTAACCTGCCTGTAAAACAGGAAGGTAGCATAAAACGGTGTTTTTTAGTACCGTTTTTTGTACAAGCATAAAACAGCATAAAAAACGAGCCAAGGTAGCTCAGTTGGTTAGAGCGCCAGACTCATAAGGGCATTTGGTTCTTTTATGAGTTCTGAGGCATTTGCCGATGACTGAAATCGGCGCTCTGGGTAATCTGGAGGTCGAGGGTTCAAGTCCCTCCCTTGGCATCCCTTATTTTTCCAAGGTTCATTCGGTTTCCTGCATATACACGATAACTATTTTGATTAGTTTCTGCACAGTTTCATTGCAGTTTTTAAAAAAAAGGCGGTCCAGAACCCCCGGGCCTTTTTTTCTGAGTATGTCACTTATTAATGCGTGTATGAACGATTGAGTCGTTGATTCCACTCCAGCAAAATCCAGTGTTACTTCCTCCCCTTGGTCTAAACTAGGCAAAATTTCGTTCTGTCTTAACTCCCTTGCAACATCTTTGTTCTCAGCAAAGGAACCTGTTTTCTCAAGAATTTTAACAACAATCATACAAATCTGGGCCTCCATACTCTCTCTTTCTTCCTCTTCTTGATGTCCTTGTAATAAACATTCCTTATCAAATCGAGAAGATGGTCAAAATCCTGGTGCTGGTCCAATGATATGTCCATCCCCACAACTGTCCCTTGCCAATATGGCAGATTCTCCCTTTTTGTACACCTGTCAGAAAAGGGATCTGAAAAAAGCCGGATTCTTTTATTTTGGGGCGTTTTCAGGAGTTTGTACAAAGAAGAGCCACTGTACATAACAAAAAAATCCCTGTTAACCTTGGCGATTGATTTTATGAAAAACAGCCCTGCACCTGCATTAAGCTCAGTGCCCCCGGAACGGCTGGTTGTTCCCGTGACTCCGGGAGTTAGTGCCAATTGGATTGCTTCCAGGTCATTTGCAGGGTTGTGGGAAACGCTGATGCTCTCTTTGATGCCAATTCCTGCATCCGCCACCCCTATCGCTATCCGGTTGCTCTTCTTATAAAATTGGGCACATACAATCGCTCCATGGGGAGACTCTGAGTGCTCAAAAACATTCCTGACCAATTCGCTGATAACATACTTTATGGGCTCTGAATGTTCTGCATCGGTGTGGAGAAGCGGAACCATTTCAGTTATGAAATGGGTAAGTTCTTCAGAATCAGATATCGTACTTAGTGGAATAAATCTGCCTGAAGGCTCATGCTCTACAATCGAAATTCCGGAATCCACGCCAAGCTCCTTAAACAGCCCCATCCTCTCCAGATATGGGCGGGACTTGGCTTTTAGTTCCCCGAAGGAAACATTTTTCCTGCCAACTGAAAGCCCAAGCGAAAGAAGCATGGAAAGAACCATTGGATGTACAGAAATCCATTTTTCATTGGAAGTTATCTCAAGCTTTTCAGGCTCAGAAAGGTCAAATGAAGAGATAAAGGGCTCAATATTGCCCAGAAATGCACTATTTGGGATATGGAGCTTCATGGGAATATTTAGGGCAGAAAAGCTATTAAAACTACCGGGAATGCCGGTAAATTTGAATATTTTAATTTTTACCGGGAATGCCGGTAAATGCAGCAGATAACAACTCTGTTCCCGCACCCACTTCCAATCAAAAACTGGGCTACCTCTGTATTGAAGATACTGGCCCTGAACAAGGAGAAGAGAGTTATGCAGAAGGAAGGTGAATAATTCAAAGCCCGGCTTCACTCCTGAGCTTTTCAGTAAGGTCTGTTTTTTCCCAGGTAAACTCAGGCAGTTCCCGGCCGAAGTGCCCATAACAGGCAGTTTTCCTGTAGATCGGGCGGAGCAGCCCGAGTTTTTCAATCATGTCCGCGGGCTTGAAAGAAAAATTGCCCAAAACTGCTTCCTGGATTTTCTCAACCGGAACCTTGCTGGTGCCGCGCGTATCTATGAATACAGAAAGTGGCTTTGCAACCCCGATTACGTAAGAAATCTGCACCTCACACTGGTCAGCAAGCCCGGCCGCAACGATGTTCTTGGCAACATATCGACCGAAGTAGCTGCCAGAGCGGTCAACCTTGGAGGGGTCCTTCCCTGAGAAGCAGCCTCCTCCGTGGTGGCCGCGCCCTCCATAAGTATCAATTATGATTTTGCGCCCGGTGAGGCCGGAATCAGCTGCGGGACCCCCAAGCACGAACTTGCCCGTCCCGTTTACATGAACGATGGTGTCTTCATCATAAAGCTCTCCACAGACAGGCTTAACCACGTGCTCAAGCACATCTGCCTTGATTTTATCCAGGGAAATGTCTGGGTCGTGCTGGGCTGCAATAACTACTGTATGCACACGGGCAGCCTTGTGGTCCTTGTACTCAATGGTTGCCTGGGTTTTCCCGTCCGGGCGCAAGTAAGGGAGAGTGCCATTCTTGCGCACCTCCGCAAGCCTCATCGCAAGCTTGTGCGCCACCATTATCGGAAGGGGCATGAGCTCAGGAGTTTCCTTTGTTGCAAACCCGAACATTATGCCCTGGTCCCCTGCGCCCTGCTCATGCTCCCCGGACTCATCCACTCCCTGGGCAATATCGGCGGATTGCGGAATAATTGAAGAAAGCACACCAACGCTGCGGTGGTCAAAGTGATACTCCGGCTTTGTGTAACCTATGCTTTCAACTGTGTCCCGCACAATCTTCTGGATATCTACATAGCCCTGGGTGGTGACCTCCCCAAAGGCGAGCACCAGCCCGGAAGCGGCTGCTGTTTCTGCCGCAACGCGGGAATTGGGGTCCTGCCTAAAAAGGTCATCCAGGATCGCGTCCGAAATCTGGTCGCATACCTTGTCAGGGTGCCCTTCTGTAACCGACTCAGAAGTAAACAAATAATTTCTTGAAGACATAACCACAACCTCACAAATCTAGAGAAATTAATCAGGAACTTTATAAAAAGCTTGGTGCGGCAATTATTCCGATGGTAAAAAAGCTGCCAATTCTGGAAATTGCTGTTGCTCTGCTTATAGGGGCAACTGTGCTGCTGCTTAGCGACCAGATTGAGGCGCTGGGGAACTGGGGATACCTGGGGGCCTTCATAATCTCCCTCATGGGCTCTGCAACAATACTGATACCAGTCCCGAGCTGGGCAGTTATCGTGGGGCTGGCAAAAACCCTCAACCCGCTTACCCTGGGAGTGGTTTCAGGCGCGGGCTCGGCAATAGGAGAGCTTACTGCCTACCTGTTCGGAAACGGGATGGGCAGGCTTATTGAAAAAAGAAAGGATTTCCAGGACCAGAAAAAGTGGATACATGCCAATGATTTCTGGGCGATTTTTGTGCTTTCGTTCCTTCCTAATCCGATTTTTGATGTTGCAGGACTTGCGGCTGGGGCTGCAAAAGTCCCCTGGACCAGATTCCTGCTTTTCTGCGGCGCTGGGAGAATACTGCGGTTCATAGTTTTCGGGTATGCCGGATATGCATTATTCAACGGATTCTAAACAAGGTAGAAAAACAGCGAGCATGCCAGGGGGATTGTAAGATTATCATCTATGCCCAGAGGGAGGGATTCAATAAATGCAGCAAAAAGGGCCAGGGGGACCGCATTCCACCCTATAAAGAAAAAGCTCAGCATGGAGAGGACAAAAAATGCAAGGGTTCCCTCAAGGGTTTTCCGGGGATTGTAAAAAAGGGGGCGCTTTCCCAGGGAGCCGAAAATGGTGGAGGCGGAATCCCCGAAAGCAAAGACAATTATCCCTGCAGAAAGCGAATAAACATCACTAATCAGGAGGCAGAGCATAAGCAGGCCCACAACGTACCAGGCAGAGCCATAACCCGGTAAAGGGGCACCCTTCCTCTCAAACTTTTCCACAAACCAGGTGGCAACAGGGACATTTATTCCACGGGAAACCAGGTTTATCAGGAGAAAGCCCACAAAGAGGACCCCAAAAAGAAAATAGATTGTCTTGCTCCTACCGAAACCAAGCAGCACGAGCAATAGGCATATTCCCATAAGTATGTGGAAAACCTGCCTGTTGATTTCACGCAAAATACCTACCCCACAAGATATCAGTTACGTAATAAGCAATTGGCGCAAGCACCAGGGCGCCTGCAATATCCGCAAAAGTGTGCACCCCGAGAAAAATCCGGGTATAAGCAATAAGCAATGCAAACAGCCAGAAAACAGGAAAGGGCTTCTTGTCCAGAAAAGCAATCATCACGAGGAAGGCAACTGCAGCATGTCCGCTGGGAAATGAATGTTCCAGGTAAGGAAAGGACGGGCAGCCGTGTTCTGCAGCATCCCCTGTGCAGGGGCGCTCAACCGCAAACAGGTTCTTCAGCCCCATTACCATGAGGGAAACCACGACAATCCCCAGGATTATTTTTTTGCGCTTCTCCGGCCGCTTCTCAGCAAGGAACACCAGCATGCCCAGCACAAGGAAAAAAACGACCTCGTTCCCGAGAAGAAGGGCCAATTCTGCAAAAAGCTGGGGCATCGGAAATCACACACCTGCAATCCCTGAGAAAAGATAAAAGATTATGGTGCTGGCAAGCGAAAGCCCGGCAAAATAAAGCATGCCTGAAGAAGCGCTGGATTCTGTTTCACCGATAAAGCCTGAGGCAAGGAAACAGTAGATTAGAAGGTATGCGGGAATCACCGAGCCTGCAGTTTCAATTATTGCGCCCATCTCCCCAAGGGAAGCAGAAATCCCTGAAATAAGGGAAAGTGAGTTGCCCAGAACGAGGGGGAGGATGAAAGCTCCAAAAATAAGGGTGTATTTCTGCATTGAGAGGGCGTTCCTCCTCTCTCCCCTGAGCTCAAAAAGCCGGAAGATGTCCTCGGCCATCAGGCTGAGGTATGCTCCGGTATCCGCTCCTGCTTCCACAAGGTATGTAAAGAAAGTGGAAACCCTCTTCAGGATAGGGGATGAATTCCTTCTCCAGAGGTCATCCAGAACCTTTGCCGGCTTTATGTTTGCCCTGAGCTGCTTAAGGGAAATGGAAAGTTCTCGGGAAAGCTGAGGATTTGAGGAGCGGGCCATGGTTGAAAAAAGCGAATCAATCCTCCCAATTTTGGAATTTCCTGAAACAGAAAGAAGGGCATCGGGAATCCCCTTCTCCACTGCCTCGCGGTATTTTTCCTTCTTGTACTGGGGATAAAAATAAGCAACTGCCAGCACAAGGAGCAGAAGAAGGACCAGGAGCACAACCAGAGGGCTCAATTCAAGAAGGGAGAGCCCAACCAGGAAAATTGCCGCCACAAATGGGATGACTATGCCCATGCCCTGCCCCCTGCCCTCTTTCAGGTATGCAGGGGAAAGCATGGAAGAGAATTTGAGTATGGCAGCGGAAACAGCAGGGAAGCCCAGAAGAAAAGTGAGGGCAAAAACGACCGGGTCTGCAGGGGACTCAAACACGGAAGCGCCAAGCACTGAAAAGATAAGGAAAATCGCAGGGAGGATTGTGGAAACAGCAATAAACAGGAGGGAGAGAAGGGCCTGTTTTGAGGAAAACTCCTTCATCTTTTGGTGCTGGAGAAAAAACAGGTCATCAGAGATTTTCCTTATTCCGGCTGCCCCGGAACCGCTTTCATATGAAGAAATCACCTGGGAAACAGCCCGCTTTACCTCGAGGGACTCCAGCCTCTTTGCAAGGGAGGCGAGGGAAGACTCAAGGGTTGCTCCCCTGTCCACCTCCTTTACCGCAGCCTTCAGCTCAGGGGAAATTGCAAAGCTCTCCCTTGCAAGTGCGGAAAGGGCGCGGTGGAAGGGGATGTTCAGCTCCAGAAGCATGCTGAGGGTCCTCAAAAAAAGGGGGAGCTCTGCCTCAATCTCCGAGCGCTTTTGCTCAAATGCAAGCTTGGGCAGGAAAAGCACCAGAAGGGTAAGAAAAGAATAAACCAACAAGAATGCTGCAGCAAAATAAACAGGGCTTGCAAGGAAGAGAAGTGAGATTAGAAGGGCGGGAAGCAGGGGGAGGAGGAAGCAGAGGGAAAGATAACGGGAGGGCTCTGCGCCAAACCTTGAGGAATATGCAGAAACCCTGCTGGGGAGGGGAAAGGGAGGAAAGTTCCCGGAAAGACCTGAAAGGAATCTTGCAATATCCATTCTAAACCCCATAAAACTTTTCCTGGAAAGAGTCAAAAAACTCGCTGAAATCCAGTTTTTTCCTGAGGAATTTTTCCCTCTGGGAAAACTGCTGCCTGAACTCACTGCGGGAAATTCCCAGGGAAGCGCACACTGATTCGGAAAATGTCCCCATGTCTCCTTCTTCCCAGGAATCTTTTTCCGGAAGATAGCGAAAGAGGGGCTTATTTCTGGTGGGCCCGAAGCAGAGCTCCGTGACCCTCCGCATCTCGGTGTTTTTGCGGGAGCGGGGGTCGTACCTGAGCATCCTCCTCTGAACAAGAACAGCATTTATGCTGTTGAAATCAATTTCGTTTATCCCAAAAAGGGAGAAACGGCGGAAGGTTTCCTCAACGCTCTGGGCATGGAAGGTTGCATAGCAGCCCCGGGCCTGGCCCCCAAGAAGAGAGTCAAAAAGCGCCTCGGTTTCCGGGCGGTTCCTGACCTCCCCCACCACAAACCGGTCCGGGCGCATCCTGAGCGTATCATAAACCAGGTCCTTGAGCGAGATGCCCATCTCCTCATTTGCCACAAGCCGGACCTTGTGGGCATGGGGAATGTTTATTTCCGGGCTCTCTTCTGCAAGCACAACCCTCTCATTCCTCGGAATAAAGGAAAACAGCATGTTCAGGGTAGTCGTTTTTCCGCTTGCTGTGTTTCCGGCAACCACAAGGGACATGTCTGCCTGCATGATGAAGGAGAGGGCGGCCAGGGCGCGGGCAGGCATGGTTTTAAGGGAAACCAGGTCATTTGGGGAAAACGGCTCTTCGCTGAATTTCCTCAGGGTAAGCTCTCCCTGGGAAAGCGGGGGAAGGGTTGCATGGAGGCGGGAGCCATCCTTGAGTATTGTGTTGAGCTTGGGCTTCTGGAGGGTGATTCTCCTTCCAAGATGGCGGGCCATCTTGTTCACTACGTCCATGAGCGCCCTCTCATCGGTGAACATCGCATTTACCTGCTTCCACCCCTCTCCCCTCACAAAAACATAGGCAGGCCTGCCCAGCCCAATTACACTGACTTCCTCTATAGAGGAGTCAGAAAGAAGGGGCTCTATAAATGCAAACCCATAAATGTGGAGGCGGGCCATCTCGGAGAGGTATTCCAGCTGGTCATGGTCCAGGATTATCCCTTCGGCTTCAGAATATTCAATCAGGAGCTGCCTGAGCAGACCGGAAACATCCCGGTCAGAAGAAAACTCGCTTTCCCTTGCCTCCTCCCTGAAACGCTCCTCAACAAGTGAGATTACCTGTTCCTCCTCTTCGCTCAGGCGGGGCAGCCTCACATCATACTCTCCTTCATCCAGTATTTTCCATCCCAGCATAAAAAACAACCTCATCTCCTATTCCAAAAAACGAAGCATCTTTCTCTCCAAGCTCAAGGAGATAGCGGGCCGGCTCTTTGTTCTTCCGCAAAAGCTCAAATGGGGAAACCCTGAACTTGTCCACCACCTCCATTGCAGAGGAAATGTAAACGGCAAAAAAGGGACCGGGGACAAAAAAGGAATGGATTGGGTGTATTCCCTCCCGGAAAAAATCAAAAAGAATTGGGACTACTCTTTCCCGGCACATCAGGCCCCGCACTTTTTGCAAAAAAGAGACTGTCCCCAGGCAGCATACCTTCCGGCCATTGCGCTTATTCTCAACAATCACTTTCCAAACCTTCTCCTGGTTTTGCTGTAAGAGGCAAGTATTTCAAGAAAATCCTGCTTTGAAAAATCCGGCCACAGTTTTTCACTGAAATGGATTTCACTGTAAACTGTCTGCCAGGGAAGCAGGCCGGAGAGCCTCTTTTCCCCCGAAGTGCGGATAACCAGGTCAGGGTCAGGGAGCCCTGCAGTGTACATGTGCCTGCTCAGGAGCTCTTCATCCACTTTTTCTATCCCTTCCTCAAGCGCAGAATTGACTGCATCCACTATCTCCGCCCTTCCTCCATATGCAAGAAGCAGGTTCAGGGAATAGCCTCCCTTGTCCCTGGTCATCTCCTCAACTTCATTGAACATCTTCTGTATCTTTTCCGGAAAAAGGCCGGTGCGGCCCAGAAAGCGGACTTTAACGTCCTTGCGCAGGAGCTCATCCCTCCTGGTGACTGCTGCAAGGAGGTCCTTCTCAAAAAGCCCGAAAAGCCCGTGTATCTCTTCCGAATCCCTGCGGAAATTCTCAGTGGAGAACCCCCACATTGTAATCATCTTTATTCCCTCTTCCATGCACCAGCTGAGAACATCGCTTATCTTGCGTATGCCTGTTTCATATGCTTCCTGCCTGGGGATTCCATTGAGCTCGCCCCATCTCCTGTTGCCATCAGGGATGATGGCGATGTGCTTTGGTATTGCTTTTTCCATAAATCCTACCAGCTCTTCATGTATTTGATAAAGTCTATCAGCCGGCTTGCATAACCGTACTCATTATCGTACCAGGAAACCACTTTTACCATGTTTCCTGAGGTCTTGGTAAACTCGCTGTCAAGTATTGAAGAATTGGGATTCCCGATTATGTCCACGGAAACAAGTGGCTCCTCCAGATACTGGAGAATTCCCTTCAGGGGGCCCTCTGCCGCCTCCTTCATCTTCTGGTTTACCTCTTCGGAGGTTGCCTCCTTATCTACTTCAACAGTAATGTCCGTGATTGAGCCGTCTACAACCGGGACACGGAGGGCAAACCCATCCATCTTCCCTTCAAGCTCAGGTATCACTTTTCCGATTGCTTTTGCTGCCCCGGTGGAGGTGGGGATGATTGAAACTCCGGCTGCGCGGGCCCTCCGCCAGTCCTTGTGGGAGCCGTCAAGGGTACGCTGGTCATTGGTGTAAGCATGGGTAGTCGTCATGAAGCCCCGTTTCACTCCAAAAGAATCATTGAGCACCTTTACCACCGGGGCAAGGCAGTTGGTGGTGCATGAAGCAAGGGAAAAAACCTTTTCATTGCGGTCAGCAGACTCCATGTTAACACCGGGAACTACCATCGGGCAGTCCTTCCCCGGGGCAGAGATTATAACCCTCTCCGCCCCCGCGTCAAGATGAGCCTGGCAGTCCTCCCTGCTCCTGAATTTACCAGTAGATTCAATCACTACATCCACTTCGTGGTCCCCCCAGGGGATGTTCCCGGGCTGTGTCTCCCTTGTCCAGTCTATCCTGTACCCATCTACTGAGATGAAATCCTCGCCTGCTTCAACAGTTCCGGGAAACCTGCCCTGGGCAGAATCATACTTGAACAGGTGCGCATTTATGTCCACAGCACTGCGGGTATTTATCAGGGCAACATCACAATCCCGCCCCAACGCCCCAGACTCTGCCGCAGCGCGGAGGAACATCCTCCCTATCCTTCCAAAACCTGAAATTCCTACTTTCATTTTGCTCACCAAAAGATGCAACAGTATTAATTGGAAGCTAATCTTTAAAAATAACTTAGGGGCAATCCTTCTTGGTAGTTCCTGATGCGCAGCCTCCTGATTGTTGGTTCTGTTTTCATTCTCTCGCTTCTTGCGGTTGTTGCATCGCTTCTCTGGTTCCTTGGAGCAGGGGGGCTGGCTGCAGCCGCTTCCCTACTGATAGCCGTATTCTCCCTCTTTTTCAATGCAAGCGGGGCACAGTACATAACTGAGGCAGAAAAGCTCAGGAAGGGAATTTGCCTCCCAAAACAGAAAACAGGAAAAATTGCCGTGGGGATTCCGGTTTTTGAGCCGGACATGCGGCGCCTTGAGAAATGTATCATGTCCATAAAGGGAGTGGACGCGCCGGGCGAGGTGGAAATAACGGTGCTTGATGACACCCAGGACCAGGAAAAAGCGGGCAGGGTAGAAGCCCTGTGCAAAAAAGAGGGGGTAAAACTCCTCCACAGGAAAGATCCGGAAGGGGGAAAGGCGGGTGCACTTAATGCCCTGCTCAGCAGAACAGATGCAGAATTTCTCGCAGTTTTTGATGGGGATGAGGTAGTGGGGGACACCTCATTTTTCAGGGAAACCATGGGCCATTTTGAAAGGCCGGGGGTTGCATTTGTCCAGACCAACAAGAAGTGCGGGGGAGACGGGCTGTTTGAGCGCGCAGCAGACTATACAAATGCGGCATTCGTTAACCTGATTCAGCCCATAAACACCCGCAAAGGAGTCGGGCTGTTTACAGGTTCCTGCGGAATTTTCAGGGTATCTGCACTCCGGGGAGTGGGGGGATTCCCGCATTCCCTTATTGAGGATGTGGCTGTTTCCCTAAAGCTTCTGTGGAAAGGGTGGAAGGCAGAACACGTCCCAAAAGTATACGCAGAAGGCGCGCCCGTGGGCAGGTTCAGCCGGTTCTGCTCCCAGCACATGCGCTACATCTCCGGTGTTGTATCCCTGATTCCAGAATATGCAAGGAACATCTGGGGATTTTCCCTGGAGAAAAAAGCAATAATGGTTGTGCATGCGCTGGGGCTCCACTATGTATCGCTTGTGCAGCTTGCTGCAGCAGCAATAGCCCTGCTTGCTGCATTGTGGAACTCCCAGCCTGGAGAGGCCGCCTCCCTTGCCTACCTGCTCTCAAATGTGGGGGCATTGCTGATACTTGCAAAAATATATTCAGGCTCATTCAGGGTGGGGCTGTTTGCATACCTGCTGAACTTCTCGGTTGCCGTTCCCCGCATCGTTGCAACCCTGAAAACAATTTTCGGCTCCGGGGGTTTTGGGAAGGGAACAATTTTGTTCTCTGCATTCCTCCAGCTGCTGCTGGGCGCAATATTCATTTGGGCTTCAGTTGCAAAAGGAAGCATTGCTTCGGGCTGGTGGGGCCTGCTGTTTCTCTGCAATCCCCTTTTTCTCCTACTTAGAGGATAAGTGGCTGGAAAGCAGCTGCTCGGAAAGCCTCGTTGCAACCATTTCCGGCATCACAAGGTAATAGTTTTCCTGGGAAAGGATAAGTTCGCATCCCTCGGGAATCCCTGCTTGCGGGGGGTATTTGCCATAAGGGTAAAGGCGGAAAGCCGCGCCCCCTGATAGTTTAAGCAGGGAAAATGGCCTGATGGAGTCATCATCAAAAGTATTGGAAACCGCTTCCTCAAGATTATCATGGATGCGCTCAAGGTCCAGGGGGGCGCCTTCCTGAACCTCAGGCTCAAGGAGCACCCTTCTTGCCTCTGCCACAGAAGCAGGAGTCAGGGAGGAGAGCATAACCGGCTGCTCTTTTTCCTCCTGGGCTTCTTTTCCGGCAGGGAACTTCTGCAATGCGCCCTTTATTCCATTTTCAACAGGGAAAAGATAAAGCCTCCTGCCTCCCTCCTGGGCAACCTCTATGAATATATTATGGATGAACTGTGAAAGCGCCTTGTCCTTCGCAATTGAAGACGGGGGAAATGAAGAAAGGAGGAAAGAGCCGGCCATCACCGGTGAGGGCTTTCTCCTGCCCTCCCTTGGCGGGTCTATGTACAGGGATTCCCTGGTCCGTATAAGCGTAAGCTCCCTGTTTCCAGACCACCTTTTTTCTGCCTCGCTCATTGAAGAAACCACTGCAAGAAGGAAGCGGGTGGGGTCTCCCCCTGTCACCGGGTGGAGGAGCCTGTTCTCTGAGATGTTCGGGGAAATGAGCCTCAGGGTGCGCCTTGTTTTTTCAAGAAGCGAGAGATTCTTGGTTATGTCGCTTGCCCCCTCATCAATAACTCTGGGGCGGGATTGGGGGCTGCCGGAAGCTGGGGAGCGCGCTCTTGAGCGCGGCTGCTGGTCACTGGGCGCCATGGGAAAATAAATTAGAGGAGGATTAAAAACTTTATGGACAGAAAGAATAGAAGCGGGCCCGTGGTCCAGTGGTTAAGACGCTACCTTGACATGGTAGATATCCCCGGTTCGAATCCGGGCGGGCCCAATTTTCCGCGTGTTGGGTTTAGCGTTACCTGTTTTGGGTTTTCCGAAAGAAAATTGAGGGATAAAAAAGTAAGGGCTATTGCCCTTTAAACTGGTTAAGTATTTTGAGGGCGGCCTCAAGCTGTTCTGGGGTGCCTTCCACGATAAGCCTGTCGCATTCTCTTGAGAAACTTAGCTGATTTTCTGTTCTGTTAAAAGAACGATTGTTTTTTAAAAAGAACGATTGTTAAGTTAATCATGGAAAGCATATTGCCTGGCTGCGGGGGGTTCCGCCTGCTCGAAGTCTTCTTTAAAGAACCAGGGGGGAATTTTACACTGAGGGACGCGGCAAGGGCTGCAGGGATGTCTGCTTCTGCAGCAAAGAAGTACTGTGACCATTATGTGCAGGCGGAAGTGCTTTTGGAGAAAAGGATTGGAACCGCCCGTGTGTTTTCCCTTAACAATGAATTTTACCTGGTAAAGCAGGCAAAATCGCTTTATCTGTTGTCTGCCCTGCATGAAGCGGGAATTGAAAAGGCAGCAAAAAATTATATCAGCATGGCCGTGTACGGGAGCTCAGTTAGTGGGGGTTACGATGAGAAAAGCGATATTGACCTGCTGGTGGTTGGCGGAAAGCTTGATGATAAGAAAATTTCCGCAATCCAGGAAAAACTGGGCAAAGACCTGCAGGTGACCCACCTTGCGCTTTCTGCCTGGTCTGAAAAAAAGGAATCAATGGCTGCATTTGCAATGCAGATTTTGATGAGGCATGTGCTTGTTGGGGGTGAACCATTATGAGGCTCCGGGATTGTACGGATGAAAAACTGATAATGAAGGATGAAAGCAAGAAGATGCTGGCGCAGCCTGAGCTTGATTCTGCTGAAAAATTCATACTTTCTGCAAAGAAAAATTTGGGGATTAATGAATGGGAAGTGGCAGAGATGCTTGCGTATATGGGGTGTTTCCATGCGGCCCGTGCCCTTCTTTATTCCAGAGGATACAATGAGAAAACCCATGCCTGCCTTTTTGCAGCAGTTATGGAATTCTTCCAGTTTGAAGAGGAAATTTCCAGGTATGCAAAGATTGGAAACCAGCTTAGGGTAAAGCGCCATGGGATTGCATACGCAGGTGCCACTACAACAAAGGATGAAGCAGAGTATTTTGTTTCCAAGGCAAGGGAATTTCTGGAAATTGCCGGGAAAGCCCTTGAAAAATAGCTGGCTGTCCAGGGTGGGTTCGCTTCACCACAACCTGGAAACCCGGACCGGAAAACCCTTCCGTGCCGCCGGAGACCGGCACCCGGAAACAGTTAAGCCGAATCCGGGCGGGCCCATTTTTAGTGATTTTCATGCTTAATTTTGTTTATGGGTAATGGACAAAAGCAGAAAAAAGCCCCAAAAAAAGAGGAGGAGCCGTACCTGAGGGGGCTTACCCCACGGAGAATTGGAGAACTCACAATAAAGCTTGCAAAAGGCACAAAAGATATGGTGCTTACTGCAGTGGGCATAGTCAACCTCGCAGGATGTGCGCCAGTAAGTGAGTATGAAGACAGGGATGCCGGGGCAGGAGGTACCGACAGTGAAGAGGGACTGGATGCTTCCTTCCCGGAGCAGGACACGGCACATGATACAAGTGAGTGGGAAACCGATACTGAAACCACAGAGCAGGAAATCTGGTGGCCTGCACATATCATAACTTTTGAAGGGGGAGAAGAGATTCTGCATAACGTATCGCTTAAGTTCAATGACACGGGGCTGGAAATCTGGGAAATGAAGGGGGGCTACCCCTCAGAAGAGTCCATCCCTGAAGAATTAAAAGAAGAAAATAGGGAAGTGCTGCGGAACGTGCTTGAATATTCAAAATTCTTTTTTTGAAGATGATGCATACAGCAGCATACTGCCAAACAATATCTTCCTTGTGGTTTCTGGCACAGATTATGGGGGCAAATTCCTTAATGGCGCTTTTGGGTTTAGGATGGAAAGCACTGAAGAAGGATACACTGCAAACTGTTTTGAGGCATGCCCAGAATACCAAATGCTTGCGCTGAAATCCAGTGGAGGAAATGTTGTTTTCCATGAGCTCCTGCACGATGCATGGCATTCATACCTAAGCCAAGAACAACGGGTTAATTTTGCGCAGAAGGCAAGGCTATTCTTCAATGTGCTGGGAGATACGTGGCAGGACGACCAGCTGGTGGGGGCAATCTGGCATGGGCACTACCATAACCCTGAAAATCCGGATGAACTGCTCAACCTCCCTTTTGAAGGAGAGCTAGAGGGAAGTGAGCTGGACGACTGGGCAGAGGAAAACCTCTCATCTGAAATAGATGAAACCGAAAAAGAGCGAATCAAGAATATGCTCAAGGCATATTTCAGGATGCATTCCACAATGATGTTTGGGAGGACATACGGGATGAGTAAAGCGGGGAGAAATGGGTTTGACGATACAGAAATGAGCCAGGAGGAAGCAGAACAGGAAGCTCAGGAGAATACAGGAGGCTACATAGTTAAGGAGGGTTTCACGTTCATGTGTGCAAACTACCCTGTGCTGGATGACCTGCTGGAGCACCCTTATTCCACAAAACCAAATCTCATGCCATCATTCATGACGAGTTCATACTATGGCGTAGTCAAGGGTGAGCACCTGAATAACCTGAACGTGCCAGGGTATGGATACTTTACTTCTGAAAGCAATTTTGAAGAATTTTCACAGTATATTGTGGATTTTGCAAACTGGATGAGAGAAGAATATCCTGAACTTAGCGGGATAACGCCCTAAAAAAACCAGGGCAGGAAATTCATCAGGAATGCGCCTATACAGATGTACATTATTACCTTGGGTATCCATTTCTCACTGATGTTCAGCTCAACCAGGCGGTAGCCGTCAAAGAAGGGAAGGGGAAGGAGATTCACAATCCCGATTATGAAGTTGAGGCAGAATGTGAGCGCAAGGAACCGGAAAATAAAATCAAGGGGAAAGAAATTGTAGCGGGCGTAAGGAGGGGAAGAAAGGGGCACATAATGTATCCCGAGCATCCCATCCTCATCCACAACCTTGTCCATGGTTCCATAATTGGTTTCAAGAGTGACTACCTGCCCGGGAGTCAGGCCAAGCTGCTGCACACCATCCATCTCTACCCCGTCTACAGAATAGATTATGGTATTGTTTATCATGCCGTCAACAACAAGCCAGCCCGTTTCCCTGAAGGGAGAAGTTGCAAAAAGGAATGCAAAAAGCAGAATGAACACAATTACTGCGGTGAGCAGGTTGGCAGTGGAGCCGGCAACAATCACCCTGGTCTGGACTTCCGCGGGCTTGGTGGTAAGCCGCTTTTCATCCGGCTCAACAAATGCGCCCACAGGGATTACCCCAAAAAAGGCAAGACCTGAGGAAAGCAGGGGAACCCTTCCTATTACCGAAAGGATTGCATGAGAGCCTTCGTGCACAACCAGTATGAGTATGAGGGCCAGTATGCCCTCAACCAGAGGAATGTTGACTCCTGGCAGGATAAGGGTTACTCCGGGGGAAGTCTGGGAAATCGTATCCGCCCCGAAAACAAAGGAATCGACAAGGGCTGTTGCAACAGTCAGCCCATAATTGATTATGGAAAGGGTTACCATGGTTGAGAGTCCCCCGATATAAACCGCGGCTGAGAGGAGTGCGGGGCCAAGGAGGTCCTGGCTCTCGGTTACGCTCCCGCTTTCAGTGCCCAAGGTAAGGCCGAGGGAAATGGTAAGGAAGGGGAGGACCATCGGGGAAACAAAAAACAGGAGAAACGTAAGCACAATCATTGCTGATGCAAGTACCTTTACCTTCTCTTTCCTCGGGCGTTTTACCACAAAAAATCCGAGAATGCCAAATGCAAGGCAGGTCCCCAGGTCTGCAAAGTATTTCCAGAACTCTTCGTGTTTTGCCAGGCCTTTTACTATTTCTATTCCCTTCCTGGTGCGTACAAGCATTATCCCCCATTCTGATTCCATTCCTGTGAGCAGGGAAACCCCTTTTGCAGAGGCAAGCAGCACAATGATCGAGCCGAAAAACTTGAGGGGTGCGGAAAAGTCTGTTTCCAGAATTGCAAATATCGCAGCAAAAGTAACGGCGACCAGGGCTATGAGTCCCAGCCAGCTTTTCCCCTGACTTTTTTGCATGGGAAGGGATTTGCACCAACAATATAAAAATGCATTGTTAGAAAAAAACAAATATGGAATGTGACATCTGCGGAAAGAGGGAAGCCTCATTCATAGTTGAGATTGAGGGAGCAAAAATGGCAGCATGCAGAGGATGTGCTTACCACGGGAAAATAGTGCTTTCCCTTGAAGAAGATCCGGAGGCCCCCAAACCTGCCAGGGCGAGGAGTGCCCCAAAAACCCTGAAGCTGGAGGAAGACCTGATGGAGGGATATGGAAAAACAGTCAGGAGGGCAAGGGAGTCCCGCAACATGAAAATAGAGGAGCTTGCAAACCAGATAAACGAAAAGGCAAGCTACCTGGACAAAATAGAAAACGAATCAGTCCGCATACCCATAAAAATCGCAAAAAAGCTTGAGAGGGCATTGAACATAAAAATACTTGAAAAAGTGGAAGATTCCGAAGTCCCGTCCGAACTGACGAAACACAGCAAAAAAGAGCTCAGCCTGCTTGACATGCTGGAAATGCAGAACAAGAAGAAGGGGAAATAGATGGGAGTTGACCTCGGAGACCTCGCAGTAAAGCGCAAAGCAGAAATATCTGATTTTTCAGGAAAGCCCATTGCAATAGATGCAATGAACATGCTTTACCAGTTTCTTGCCTCAATAAGGCAGGAAGACGGGACTCCGCTTAAGGATTTTAAGGGAAGGGTTACCGGCCACCTCTCCGGGCTCTTCTACCGCACGGCAAAGCTTGTTTCCGGAGGGCTGAAACCTGTTTATGTATTTGACGGGAAGCCCCCAAAATTCAAGGAGGACGAGCTTGCTGAAAGGAGGGAGGCAAAAAAAGAGGCGGAATTCAAATGGAAAAAGGCCCTTGCTGAAGAAAAAATAGAGGAAGCAAAAAAGTATGCACAGGCAACCTCCAGGCTCACCCCCGAAATGGTTGAGGAGAGCAAAGAACTGCTTTCTGGGATGGGGATTCCCTGGGTGCAGGCACCGAGCGAGGGTGAGGCAGAAGCGGCCTGGATGGTATCAGAGGGGCTTTGCTTTGCCTCGGGCTCCCAGGACTATGACTCCCTGCTGTTCGGGTGCCCTGCACTGGTGCGCAACCTATCCATAACCGGAAAAAGAAAGGTCCCCAGGCAGAACCGCTATGTAACCGTTTACCCGGAAATAATACACCTGAAGGAAACCCTGGAAACCCACGGAATAAGTAGGGAACAGTTAGTGCTAATCGGGCTAATGGAGGGGACGGATTTCAATGACGGGGTAAAGGGGGTGGGACCGAAGACCGGGCTGAAGATAGTAAAAGAGAACGATACCCTTGAAAAAGTAAAAGAGCACGTAAAGGAAAAATATGATTATGAATTTGAAGAGGGGATTGAGGAGGTATACCGGTTTTTCCTGAACCCTCCGGTGGAAAAAGACATTGGGGAACTTGAATGGAGGGGGACAGACCAGGAAAAGGTAAAAGAACTGCTTGTTGAAAAGCACGATTTTTCAGGGGAAAGGGTTTCCGGGCCGCTGGAAAAGATGTCCGGCATAATAAAGGAAGCAGAAAGCCAGCATACCCTAAAAAAATGGTTTTAGGATTTTTGAGGCAAACCTGTGGGCAATCCTCCTGAGCTTTGAGCTCCTCACTCCGCATATCTTTCCTTTTTTCAGGGCCCTGAGGAGCTTTGATGGCTCCAGCTCATCAAGCTCAAGCTCCACATATGTTTTTCCGAATTCAAAAAGGAAATGTGCATCACTGCCCGCTGCCCTAAGCTTATTCTCCTTTCTGGCAAACTCCTCGGCCTGCTTGTCAAACCGGGAGAGGCAGTGGGAATTGAAAACCTCAATAACCTGGATTTTTTTAAGAATTTCCTCATCCTGGAGGCCTGCCCTCATCGGGTCAAAGGGGTGCGGGGCATAGGTTATTGCGCCCTGGGCCCTGAGCCGGTCAATGGCTTCGTTTACCTCAGTTCCCTTCTTAACTTCCTCATTCATGAAAAGCCCGATCAGATCTGCATGGCCCAGGGGGGTGGAAACCCGCAGTTCCTCTCCAGGAATAAACTGGATTTTTTCTTTTTCCATTCTGGATATGGCGGACATTGAGTAATGGTCAGTGATTGCAGGAACTATCCCAAGTGATTTGGATTTTTCCGCGAGCTTGTGCACGGAGATTGTTGCATCAAAGGAATGGGTTGTGTGCACATGGAAATCAATCTTCAAACAGGCACCCCCTGCCCTTAAGCAATTCAAATACTTCCTTCAGCAAAGGCTTTCCCTCTTTTGATTCTGTTTCTTTTATTACTATTTTTCCGCTCTTGTATAAAGTGAATTGTTTACCCCTGTGCCCAAAGGAAAGGAATATTGAAGTCTTGGCCAGTACTTCATGGTCAGGGGAAAGTTCCTTTTCCGCCTTTTCCAGGTCAATCTTCGCCCTTGTCCTCATCTCAATTGTCTTGGAGGTTGTGCAGGGAGAGAGAATTATGTGTTCCGGCCTGTCGTCCATTTTAGAGAACCTCACGCACATAGATGTATGAAATGATTAGGGCAAATGCTGTGGAAACCAGAAGAAGCCAGAGTATCACCCCAAGGTCTGCAGCCTCCCCGATAATGGGTATTCCGTAGAAAGTAGCAACTGTATTGGGGACAGAGATTATCAGGCTTACAACAGTGAGGACCGCCATAATCTTGGTAAGCAGCTCAATGCGCTTGTTAAGCTTCCTTGTTTCTATAATGTCACATTTTGTGCGCAGGACATCTGTTTCCCGCCTCACTCCTTTTATGCGGTCCACCAGGTGGCGGGCACGGGCCAGGAGAATGTCGAATTCATAAGGAATAACATCAATATTCACGTATTTGAACTCCTCTTCCTCTGCTTCTATACACAAGCGGAGCACATCCTCTGCAATATCCCTTACCTGCCGGTTCCTCTTGGAAACTTTTTCCACTGCATCTATGTCCGGACAGTCATGCAGGGCATGGGCCTCCCGCTTTAGCTGGCCAAGCTCCTGGAAATAAGAGTCAAGTGCAGATGAAACAAGTTCGTAAAACAGGAGGGTGCTTGCCTGGTACTTCTTTTTCCTCACTTTTGAGAGCTTGAGTTTCTTGTAGCGCCTGCTTGTAGAAGGCACGTATGCCAGGTTGAAGTCCTTTGCAAGGATAAGTATTTGGTTTGGGGTGCCGTCCACCGATGGGATGCTGAGAATCATGTAATTCTCGTCATAATCCTCGTAAAAGACGATGTCCAGGCTGTACAGGCTGTCAAGGTCGCTGATGATGTTGTGCTCTTTTGCAGCGGCCTTGAACTTGCCGAAATCGGTGAACTTCTTAATCATGGGAGATAAAAAGCCAGAACATTTATATAAGTGTTTTGGGTCAAGAAATCCGGTTAATCCTATGCACATCTTATTCAGTTCCAGGATAGCTGCAAGCGCAAACCCTGCAAAAATACTCATGGAAGAATGCTTTTCTGAATCCGGCGGGGCATGGAAGTGGAAGGGGCACACCCTTGTGGATACAGAAGTGGAAAACATACTTGAAGTTCCTGCCAATTTTGAAAGCGATGGATTGGTGGTCCTCTCCACCCACAAAAGCAAAAAGGAATATCCTGCCCTGACCGTGCATGTGCCGGGGAACTGGGATGCTGCTGATTTTGGGGGGGAGCCCCGCACCCTGAATACAGTTATGGCCAGTGGAATGAAAGAGATACTCAGGGGGCAGGCGGAGGGGAATGAAAAATACGGGTTGGGCTGGAACGTGAACATGGAAGTTGACCACCATGGGCCCACCTGCTCCGCCCCCATAATGTTCGTGGAAATCGGCAGCTCGGAAAGGGAATGGGGAAACCCTGTTGCCGCAAGGATTAATGCCGAAGCAGTGATTCAGATGCTGGAATCTGATTCAGTCTATGATTCTTATTTTTGCGTTGGCGGGGGACACTATTCACAGAAATTTACTAAATTGGGCCTTGGGGACCCGGAAAGGGCAGCAGGGCACATCCTCCCCAAATACCGTGCATCTTCCATCGGGATGGATACGTTTGTTCAGGCAATGGAAAAGTCCGTGGAGAAAACCTGCGGAGTGCTGATTGAGAAAAAAGGAGTGAGGAAGGAGCACCGGGAGCTTATTGAAGGGTTTGCAAGGGAATACGGAACTGAAGTGAAAATAGAGCGATAAGTACTATGCACAAATTGTTTTTTCTTTGGGAGAACCGAACCTTTCTTTTTTACAAAAAAGAAAGGGAAGAATAGCCCCGCCCGGATTCGAACCGGGGTCACGGGATCCAGAGTCCCGGGTCCTTGACCAAAATCCACATAGTAGAATATACTACCACATTCTAGACTACGGGGCTATACAAACTCTTCACGCCTTTTGAGTTTGTAAGGGTTATTTGAGCCGATTTCTTTATAATATTTTACTAAGCCGGACTTTCGAGTTAGATATGTCTGAGTATACTTACAAATTCTTTGGAGAGTATGCGCGAATAAACCGCGTTCTTCTTCAAAAGTATATTGTGGGTTATTCCGCTTATCTTACGAACTTGCGCGAGTATCCCTCTTCATTTTTCTGCCGCTTGCCACGCTTACCTGATAAACGTTTGCTCTTTCATTGAATGAAGCTAAATAATCCCATCAAAAAGTGAAATATCTAATGTACCTGGTTTGATTATAAATGTTTTGACGCCCGCGGCCTTCCCCGAGCCCTCGTCCCAGAAATTGTCTCCGGTCATGAAGGTTTCGTTTTTCGGGGTTTGTAACTCTTCCATTAGGGAATTTAACATATCCGGGAAGGGTTTGGGTCTTGATACACTGTTCCTGCCCCTTATCGCATCCACAGGAAGTTTTCCTACCTTCACCACCTCGCGTATCGTTTCCTCATTGTTGTTTGAGGCAATCGCTGTTTTGTGGCCCCTTTCCCTGAGCGCATTCAGAGTGGGGACTGTAGAGGGATATACCAGGAAATTCCCTTCTTTTGTTGCCCTGCTCTCGTGCTTCCTGAAAATGCGGTCCACCTCTTTTTTTGTTTCTTCATTCTCTGAAATATTGTTTGAGATGTTTACCAGGTGGGTGGAGGGGTCGGTCTTTGCCCCTATTGATTCTGCATAATCCAGAACTTCTTTTTTTACTGTGCTCCAGTCCACGTTGAGCTCCGCAAGCGTGGAATCAAAATCAAAGATGAACAGCATAAGCCGGGATAGGGAATCGAACCCTACTATCCTGGTCTGCAGCCAGGCGCATAGCCAATCTGCCATCCCGGCAGTCAAGGGTAATGTTAGAGAACGAATGTTTTTAAAAAAAGAGGTTGGGTGTGCTCCTTTTTTGGGAGCGCTGATGTATTTAAATTGGTTATGCTCTCTTAACTCTAAACTGTTTTATTTGGGCTCGTAGCTCAGCTTGGCCAGAGCGGCGGACTTTTAATCCGTAGGCCGGGGGTTCGAATCCCCCCGAGCCCGAATCAAATTTTCTCGCAGTGTTTCAAGGTGGTGAGATGCATGTATATCTTCCAAAATAAAGAGGGGGAGCAGGTTCCACTAGGCGAGGGGGACACTTCCCCCTTGCCTGGTGTCCGTAGGCCGGGGGTTCGAATCCCCCCGAGCCCGAATCAAATTTTCTCGCAGTG
>JBKHJL010000004.1:0-43424 GCA_046538155.1 Candidatus Micrarchaeia archaeon | reverse complement strand
CAGAAAACTGAGCCTAAAAAACACCCCAGAATTGCAAGAGAGAATTTCCCGGTGAGGGGCACAGTAAATTTCAGGCGTGCCTGGAAAAGGGTTGAGCCGTTGTTTGAGCCTGCAACAGTGCTTTCCAGGGCCTCTGTTCCGGTACTTGTGGGCGCCTCAATTTACACAGAATATTCAAATGAGAGGGAAAGGCTGCTTTCCGGAAGGCTGGAAAAGTACCTGACCCCCTCTGAAGCAGATTTCATAAATTCTCTATTCAGCAAAAGCGACAGTTCCGCAGCAATGAGAGAGTCCTTCGGGGTCCCGGATTTAAAGTATTCCAGGATACTTGATGTATTTGAAAAAATTGACATGAAAACCTACAGCCCCATAAAAAAAAGAAATGAAGCAGAAAAGCGGCTCAGGATTTCCTGCGCCATTGCCCTGCTCATGTCAAAAAAACGCGCATCTGCTTCATCAGTGGAAAAATTTGCGGTTGATTTGCGCAATGCCCTGGAGGGGCTGGAATCACCTCCCTTCCCCCAAATGCCGATTGATTCCCTTGCAGAAGCTGCATATGTGGTTTATAACAAAGGCCCGGATTATTTCAAAAAGAGATATACACAGAACAGGAAACAGGCCGCACCAGAGTGGCAGGGCGGGCTTTTGGACCTTTTTGTGTGCAGCACCGCAGGAATATTTGCTTCGCTTCAGCTAAAAAAAGGCCCTGCATGGTCTGCCTCAGCAACCAGGGAATTCCTTGCAGAAGTGGAAGCTCTCCCTGCAAGGCAGAGGACAAGCGTGAGAGGCTGGGCCCTTCTTTCCGGAATGAAGGATCTGGGAGATACGGATGCTTCATCTTCAGTTGCACTGATGCTTGATGCAACCCTGCAGTCCAATTTCATGCTCATGCAATCTCTCGGAGGCAGGTAAGTATTTATAAATTTGCAATGAGGTAAAATATATACGATGGTGAAGTTATGTGTGCTAATAAAGGCATGTTGAGAGCCCCTCAGGAAAACAGGCCCGGACCAGGGGGAACGCCAGTAAAAACACAAGTAAGTGCAGAAAAGCTTAATCAAAACACAGAGAAACTGCTGGAGGGCGCGGCAGAAACCCTGAACAGTGACCTCAAGAGCAGAATGACGACAAAAGAATTCTTTACTCTTTACAATGAAACAATGGACAGAACACTTACCGCCTTTGAAAACTGGGGCAAGGCAGGTCGGGTAAAGAAACTTTCACAGCTTGAAATTGAAAACGAAATTCTAAGGCGCACCAGCGAGAAGATAGGAAAGGCCATAGGCGAGGCATTAACCCGCAGGATTGCCAGGTCTTTTATTAATCTGAAAAGGAGGATTGGAGAAGCAGGAGTTAAAGAAAAATTACCAGAGATAATGAAGGAGCTCCAGGATGGCCAAGGGGACCTGAAAAAGCTTTTGAACAGCAAGAAAATCGGTCTTGCTGATGATGAAATAAGAGTAATACTGGATGTTAGAGAAGGGGGGCTCAGCAAAGCAGATGTTGAGATGATTAATTTTGCATCTAAAAATGAAATTGTGCATAAATTTTTCAGGCCTCCTAAACCACTGCCGAAAGGCTTTATGGCGAAGGCAGGGAGGGGGGTGAAATGGACGGTTAACAACCTGGTTTGCCCTGAAGCGAGGACGGCAGTGGTCAGGGCATATAGTGCTGCAGCTACTGTGCGGCACCCTGTTGACCGTGCAGCCCGGGATGCCATGATTGAGGCATTGGGAGCTGAAATGGACAAGCGACCGGGCATGACCCGTCATTTACGCTATAAAAGATACAGGGTTATACCTCTGGCCATTCTTCTTGCAGCATATGTTCTCTCTTCTTCTGAAGAGGAAAAACAGCTGGAAGGGAAAAAGCCGAGTATTACTGCCTCTGCAAAGGGCAGGAAAGAGAGAGGGCCTGCAGAAGATATCCTATACAAGAAGGCGTATATAAGACACCACCGGCATAAAATCCTGGATTTGATGGATGAGGAGGGTATCCCGGAAGAGCAAAGAGCCAGTGCTGCTTCTGTAATTGCAACCATTCCAGAGGATTTTTTCAAAGAGCCTGAGTTAAGGAAGATGGTTTCGGTGTTTAATGACCTTCACCCCCTTTCTGGAAAAATACCCAAAGAAAAAATCGGCATGGCTGTCTACAACATCCTCCGGTTTGTATCTCCTTCACAATCCAACGATTTTGCAAAAGAGCTTGCAAAGGAAGCAAAAACGGCAGAAGATGTGGATGCATTTTTTGAGAACCCCCCGGCAGAATTCACAATGACTGAAGCCTGGCTTGGGAAACCCTTTGTTTCGTTCGTGGAGGCTGGATTTGATAGAAATGATGAAAAACTCAAGTCCCTGTGCAGCACAATAAGGAGGGTCAGGGTAAAGGAAGGCCGCGAAGAGGTTCCCCTTTCCAGGGAAAATCAGACGGGGATTGCAGGCGTGCTTGCTGAATTTTATTCTTCCCGGGGCACGCCAGGGATTCCGGAGAATTACCAGGAAGATGTTGAATTCCTTACAAGGATGCTAAAAAAAGGATTTGATGTTCAGACTGCAGGAAACATACTCGCCAGGGCCCGGTTTGTTTACAAGCCTAAGCATTTTGCAGATGCTGAAGAAGCGATCGCTCCAACCTTGCAGCCAGGCATGACCAGGGAGGAAATGCGTCTCGCAATTGAGCGCCATGCATTTTCAAAGAGGGGGTGGGCTCATGACGATTGGAAAAACTCCACAGATTCCCGCCTTTCGGAAATTCTTACTGAAGGCCGCACGGCACAAAGGATTAGTGCAAACCTGAGGCAGTTCCCCCAACACATATATGAGGAGGCTGTTAAGAGCCTGGTAAGCTTTACCAATGCCTGGCAAAGTGAAAGAAGAACACTGGGAAACAGGGAGATAACTCTATTGATACCTCTTCTTGAAACGATTACCCGCTCAGACCAACTGTCCCACCTGACTCCAAAACAGAGAGGGGAGGTGCTCTACAAGATATGGACTTCTGTAAATCTGGACAAAAATAAAGACAATGGACTGAGAAAGGTGTTAGGTTTCATAAAAGAGAAGTTTGAAGACAGGGAGGAGCCCACTGTTCGGGAAATCGAGTCTTCAGTTGATGCCTATCTTGAAGAAAACCCAAAGCTGGCGCTCTAGCCATTAACCCTTTCTTTTTTATAGCCTTTTTTCCAATCATAGGTTTGTGAAAATCTATAATACTCTCTCAAGGCAGGCAGAAGAATTCAAACCCATAGAAGATGGAAAGCTCTATTTGTATGTGTGCGGACTTACTCCTTATGACCATGCACACCTCGGCCATGCGCGAACATATATCTCCATGGACATGGTAAAGAGATATTTTCTCCATAAGAATTATGATGTGCTCCATATCCAGAACATAACTGATGTGGAAGACAAGATTTTCAACCGCTCAAAGGAAACAGGGAAATCTCCGCTTGAACTCTCGGAAAAATTCCATATGGAAGCCTTGGAGGAATTCAAGCGCCTTAACATCCTGCCCGCAGACCACTACCCAAAGGTAAGCGACCACATCCCGGAAATCATTGAAATGATTGAAAAGCTTATTGAAAACGGGCATGCATACGAAACTGAAACCGGAGTCTATTACTCAGTTTCCTCATTTCCTGATTACGGGAAGCTTTCCGGCCAGAAGATTGAGGAACATAAAACCGGGGCAAGATGTGGCGTAGAGGAAACTAAAAAGGACCCTGCGGATTTTGCCCTCTGGAAAAAAGGCCCGGATGTTCTTACTTTTGACAGCCCCTGGGGGGAAGGAAGGCCAGGGTGGCACATAGAATGTTCTGCAATGAGCATGAAGTACACAAACGGGAGGGAACTGGACATACATGGTGGGGGAAGGGACCTTGCATTTCCCCATCATGAAAATGAGATTGCCCAGGCAGAAAGCGCCCTTGGCCACCGGTTTGCAAAGTACTGGATGCACACGGGTTTCCTCACTGTAAAAGGGGAAAAGATGTCTAAGTCCCTGGGCAACTTCATAATACTCAAAGACATTCTGGAAAAGTACCCGCCCTATGCCCTGCGGCTCTTCCTTCTCCATAGCCATTACCGGAGCCCGGTGGATTACAGCGAGGAAAACATCTCTTCTTCCCAGACCACAGCGGAAAGGATGTTCAATTTCCTGGAGCACGCAGGGGAACTGCCGGAATCCGGAGGAACCGAGAATGGGGAACTCCGAAAGAAGCTGCAGGGGGAAACAGACGGGTTCTACAGGGCAATGGACAATGATTTTGATACTCCCACTGCACTCTCCCACATGTTTGGGATAATGACAGAGTGCTTTTCAGAGATGAGGAAGGAAGAACAGGATTATCCTGCCATTGCAGAGGCGAAAAAGGACTTTGGGAAGATGATGTGGATACTCGGGCTTGAAAAAGAGGAAAAGAAACTCAGCCCGGAAAAAGAAAAGGAAATCGAATCCCTTATCCAGAAAAGAGAGACAGCAAGAAAGGAAAAGAATTTCAAGCTGGCGGATGAAATAAGGGATAAGCTGGCCCGGATGGGCATATTGCTTGAAGATACAGAAGAAGGACCAAAATGGAAATTGAGGTGAATGAATGCGCTGGATGCTTGCTTTGTTTTTGATTGGAATGCTCCTGGTGGCAGGGTGCCCCCAGGAAGAGCAGGTTCAGGTTGAGCCTGAGCCCGAGCCGGAACCCGAGCCGGAACCCGAGCCCGAGCCGGAACCCGAACCCGAAGTCATAAGCGTGGGGTACGTTGGGCCACTTTCCGGAAATAGTTCGGCAAAGGGCAACGAGGCCCTGAATGCACTTGAACTTGCGGCTTCTGAGCTCTCCACCGATGAGTATGTTTATGAAATTGTTTCTGCTGACGGGCAGTGCACTTCAGGAGGCGCAGCTTCCGCACTGCAGACCTTTATTGACAGGGGCGACATTACCGCAGTAATCGGAGGTGTCTGCCCTGAAGAAGTTGACGGCATGATTCCCCTTCTTGGCGGCAATGGGGTTGTGCTGATTACCCTGGCAACAGGAAACTCAGACAACGATTATGCGATGAACTTTGCAGGCTCACCCGAGCTTATAGGCGAGGAGCTTGCCCAGTTCTGCCTGGACCAGGGCCTTATGAGGACGATGACCATTACTGATGGCACTGCAGATGCACAGAAGAAGGTTGAATACTTTGATGCGGCGGCAAAAAAACCGGGCCTTTCTACCCAGCCTGCACAGCAGTATGGGGACAACTTTGAATCCAAGGTATCCATCATCAAGGGCTACCAGCCTGAAGTTGTGCTGGTATTTACTTCTGATGGGAGTGTTGCTGCAGAAATAATCAACAAACTGAGGGAAGGAGGTATAAATTCTGAAGTAATAGGGGACGAAGACCTTGTTTCCTCCTCCGCAGTATCTGCAATGGGAGAGAATGCTGAAGGTGTTTATGGAATACTTCCTGAGTTTGATGAGACTGACCCGGCTGCTTCATATTTCATGAACAGCTATGCCTCCAGGTACGGCACCCCTTCCAACCCGGTTTTAGTGGCGGACGCAAGGAATGCCCTCTACCTGCTGGACCAGGCAGAGCAGTTCTACTATTATAGGGCAACTGCTGAAGACCTGCAGCAGTATTGGCTGAACCTTGAGACCTGGGCAGGCATGGGTGCAACACTTTCCTTTGAGAATGGAGACAGGGTGGCTTCTTTCAGGATGGTAAAAGTTGAGAACGGAACTCCTGTTTCTCAATAGTGCCACCCTTTTTATTTCTTTTTCTCCATTAATGGTCTCACATTTTACTCAAGGTATTGGGTAAATCGTCAGCCACCCTGAAGCGCAGAAATGGCCGCCTTCGGCGCCTGCACTTCAGGAGTGTCTGGAACCAGTTCGTAACCGGTGTTTGTGTCGGCTACAAACTGTTTGGGCCTGTAGCTCAGCTTGGTTAGAGCACCGGACTCTTAATCCGGGTGTCGAGGGTTCGAATCCCTTCAGGCCCGTATAGCAGGCAAGGGGAAAGCGTCCCCCTCGCCTAGTGGAACCTACTCCCCCTCTATTTTGTAGGCCGTATTTGCTGAGGGCTTCCCCCAAAGAAAAAGGTTTATCGGCATATCATCCTTCTCCTGTGTTTCCAGTTCTGTGTTCTGAGAAACCTCTGAGAAAACTTCGTTTTCTTCTCGTGAACAGAGTTCACGATTCGGTTTCTTCTGTTGAGCAGAGCTCAACATCTGAGTTTTGTGGGTCTACTTCTGTAGAACAGGGGTTTTCTGTTCCGGGTTGTGGCGGTTTGGAATTAGAGAGCGGAAACAATGGGGTTCGGGCCCGAACCCCCGAATAAATGTGTTGCTGGCATGTTCACAGGACCACCGACACCTATATAAACTTATATACATATAAACATATATAGGTGAAAAAAATGACAAAATCCGTTCAGGAAGTATTGCATTACCCCAGGCTGGATACAGTCATTATGGTAGAGGAAACGATCAGAAATGCAAAGGAATACCCCACCAAGGCACAACTCCTGGAGGCGCTCCCAAAGAAGATGATGTACCAGACCTTTCTCCTGATACTGGATTACCTGGAAAAATCCAACAAGATACTCATAGACAAAAAAGACGGAAGAATTGTTTGGATTTGGGACCCAAAAGGAGTCGAAAAATTCCTCAAGCAGGACCTGGTGGCCAGATGAACAAAAACAGAAAGATTACCATAGTATTCGCTGACCAGAAACTGAAAAAGGCATTCCACGATTTGAAAAAAGGAAAAGGAGCAGAGCCCCAGCTATACGAATTCATAAACAGGGCATTTGACGACCTGGAGAAAAACCCAAACATAGGAATGAAGATACCAAGAAAGCTCTGGCCCAAGGATTACATCAAGAAATACGAAATAGATAACCTATGGAAGTATGACCTGCCTTCCGGCTGGAGGTTAATCTACACTCTAAAGGCAAACCAGCTAGCAGTTATTGCAGTAGTTCTTGAATGGTTTGACCACAAGGAATACGAAAGAAGGTTCAAATATTAAAGGGTGAAAATTGCTGAGAGCTTCCCCCAAAGAAAAAGGTTTATCGGCATATCATCCTTCTCCTGTGTTTCCAGTTCTGTGTTCTGAGAAACCTCTGAGAAAACTTCGTTTTCTTCTCGTGAACAGAGTTCACGATTCGGTTTCTTCTGTTGAGCAGAGCTCAACATCTGAGTTTTGTGGGTCTACTTCTGTAGAACAGGGGTTTTCAGTTTCGGGTTTTTGGACCAGGGTCCCAGGTTTAAAAAACAAATTATGCACAAATGCTATCAATGGAAGGGAAAGAAGAGATTGCCCGGACGAATATAATTCTGGTGCCTGTTGCACATGTATCCAAGAAGAGTGCAAGGCTTGTGGAGGACACCATACGCAGCCGGAATCCGGGCCTGGTGGGGCTTGAATTATGCAGGGAGCGGCTTGAGGCTCTTTCAAGGAGCGGAAAGCGCTCAATGGACCTGAGGACAGCTATTTCCCATCCAACCTCTGCAGTGTTGTTTGCCGCGCAGCAGCTTATTGGCAGGTGGTGGCAAGTAACGCCTGGGGAAGAGATGGTGAGGGCACTGGAGGCGGCTGCAGAGCTCCAGAAGCAGGTTGCTCTTCTGGACAGGCCGATAAGGGGGATTGCCAGGGATATTGAGAGGATTCCTCTGAAAGAGAAGATTGGAATGGTTTTTTCTCCAGGGCCGAAACTTTTCGGAAAAAAGAAGATATCTCTCAGCGAGATGATGAAGCCGGAAAATCTGGACAGGCTCTTGGAAACGTTTGAGCGAGATTTCCCCGTGTCCTACAAGGTTTTTGTGGAGTCCCGGAACCGCCACATATTCGGCAAGCTGCTCCTCTGCAATGTCAATGAGGTGGTTGCAGTAGTAGGTGCAGCCCACGTCCCCGGGCTTTGCCGGCTTGCTGAACAATCAGGCGAAAACATTAATATTGAGATAGTGGAGTGAGCTGAATGGAATTTCTTTTAAGGAAAGAACCGGCGAAAGTCCTGCTTTTCCTAAAAGGCAGGGAATCAGCATACCTTTCGGAGATTGCAAGGGAAACAGGAACCACTTATGTGTATGTGACCAACTGTATCTCTATGCTGGAGGAAAAAGGCATGGTTTCAGTAGAGCCCGAGGGGAAGAAAAAGATGGTTAAGCTTACGGAAAAGGGCATGGATATAGCTGCACATATTGAAGAAATAAGGAGGAGGATTGAATGATTGAAGTTTGCAGAGGTACCAGCCGAGACCCGGCAAGAAGCAGCAGCGGAACAGTTGCCACTGGATACAGGATAGGGGAATATGCTGTTGATGCGCCTGAAGGGGTGAGGTATGAAGGAAATCCATTTGTGCTTATTACTCATGCACACTGCGACCACATTTGCGGAATTGCGCAAAACAATTATGGTTATGGATGCTCAGAGTTTGCTGCGGCTGCAATCACAAGGCCCATGGAAGGGGCCACTCTCTGCACTCACTTGGGGTTTGAGCCCCCCAGGAGACCTCCGGAAAAAATCCTCCGGGAAGGTAATATACTTGAAGGAGATGGTTTTTCAATAGAAGTAATAGAAACCCCTGGTCATTCAAAAGGCTCACTCTGTTTTCATGTCCCGGAACTAAAGGCAGCATTTACCGGAGACACGGTTTTTGGAGGGGAAGCACTTCCTTCCTGTACCCTGCCGACAAGCGAACCCGGCAAGCTTGTTGATTCATACGAGAAGCTGGCATCTTATGAAATAGAGAAGATATGCCCGGGGCACGGAGAACCATTCAGCTCAAAGCACTATGTTGAAAGCCTGATTCCGCTGGTTGCGGATTTCATATAATCCTGAGCTTGGCCGTTTTGCTTGTTTCTTCAAGCACCTTCCTGTAATTGAGGTAATGTGCGTAAGCAGTAATTTTTACTGGAACTTCTCCACGGGCCGTCACCGGACCGCCATGGATTGTAATTGTGAAGCTTTTGCTTTCTCCGTCTTCAAGCTCTCCAAGCCGCTCTTCATGGTGCTTGTTCATATATGTAACATCAAATCCGACCTTTTTTCCCTTTGGCAGGATAACGTCTGAAGAAACAAGCTGTTTTGAGCCGGAAACGTTCACCACCTTCACAGTCATATCTACTTTGGAGTCCTGGTGGGCCTTGAGCCTGAGTGGGCTGAATTTGTGAGAAATCTTGAATGGTACCGAACCCCCTGCCGGGGCTTCTTTTGCAGTTTTCTTCTTTTTTCCTTTCCCTAACACCCAATCCAACAGGCCCATAATATCACGTTAAAAAAGTGTGCTGTTATATTTAAAACGCTTTCCCTTTCCCCCGAAGTAAAATCCACATAATTACACGGCTAAACCCTATAACACAAACATTTAAATACCTGTTACAGTTCAATAGAAAGTTGCGTATTTTGGGGAGGAACTGGTCGCCTTGCCAGCCAGCGCAGATTTCTGCGCTGGCCTAATTCTTTTTACCTTCTTGCCCAGGTGTGAAAGTATGAATGAAGCGATTGAAATCGATGGCTCTTTTGGAGAGGCAGGCGGCCAAATTGTCCGCACTTCCCTTGCGCTTTCTGCTCTTACAGGGATACCGCTAAAGCTATTCAACATACGCGCAGGGCGGAGCCCTCCCGGCCTCAAGCCTCAGCACCTTGCCGGTGCACGTGCGGTGCGCTCAATCTGCAGGGGGAAGCTGGAAGGCGCGGAAGAAGGCAGCAGGGAACTCATTTACACACCCGGAGGAATATACGGGGGAAAATATGATTTTAATATTGGCACTGCAGGCTCAACTGTTCTTCTGGCACAGACAATTCTCCCGTTGTTATTTGCAGCATCCAAACCCAGCAGGATAAGAATAGCCGGGGGTACAGATGTGCCAAAAGCACCAGGATACGATTATCTTGAAAAGGTATTTCTTCCTGCTCTCTCAATGTTCGGCCTGGATGCGAAATGCTCCCTTGAAAAGGCAGGCTATTATCCTGAAGGAGGGGGAAGCATATTGCTGGAGGCGGTCCCCGGAAGACCGCAGCCGGTTTCCTCATGGCCCAAGGTTTCTGTGCCGCAGGCAACGATATCTATCTCGGGCCTCCCCCTGGGAATTGCAATGCGCGAGAAAAAAGTAATGCTGAATAGTGGAATAGAGGATGTCAGGATAAGGGAAAGAGAATCCCCAGGCAGGGGTAATGCAATTCTTCTGCACAGAGGTTTTGTGGGAAGTTATTCGCTGGGCAGGAAGGGCCTGCGTGCAGAAAAGGTTGCAAGGAATGCGATAGAAGGACTGGATGCAGAAGGCAATGCGGAAGTTGACCACTATCTTGCAGACCAGCTGCTCATCTATGCTGCCCTTGCCGGAAAAACAAGCTTTAAAACTTCTCACATTTCAAGGCATACGGAGACCAACATCCATATAATAGAGAAATTCCTCGGAGAAAAATTCTCTGTTGATGAAAATGTGGTCAAGGTGGAATAATGGTTGTGATGCTTGACAAGCCCGGGCTTGCCCTGACTCTTATTTTTGGAGTCACTATCCTTTTTCTCGGGGATTTTTCCTATTTGGTGCTCATACTGGCATTTCTTCTGCTTTCGCTTGTGGCCACTAAATTCGGGTATTACGAAAAGAAGGAAATGGGAATATATGAGCATGACAGGAGCTGGGAGAACGTGCTTTCCAACGGGCTGGTGCCGACTATTGTTGTGGTTCTGGGCTATTTTCTTGGATGGGGCCCGCTCCCATACATATGCTCAATAGCTGCAGTCACTGCAGACAAGTTTGCTTCAGAGTTGGGAGTGCTTGGTGGGGAGCCGGTTTCCCTTGATGGATTTAAAAGAGTCCCCCCGGGAACCAGCGGCGCAGTAAGCAGCACTGGGACACTCGCATCTCTGGCAGGCTCCGCAGCAGTTGGAATTGCTGCAATGTTCCTTTTTGGGATAGGCCCCAATGTGGCCCTGCTCGTTGCTTTTGCCGGGTTTGCAGGGGGGCTGGTGGATACCCTATTTGGGGTGTTTGAAGAAAAAGGTTTCGGTACTAAGGGTACTACGAATATAATCTGCTCCATTGTGGGGGCATTGATTGGTTTAATGGTGATATTATGAAAGCTGTAATACTTTGCGGTGGGGAAGGAACAAGACTTAGACCTTACACATATACGGTGCCCAAGCCCATGCTCTGGCTGGGGAGCCGCCACATACTGGAATATTCGGTAGAGCACCTCAGGAAAAGCGGGATAGAGGACATTATACTTTCTGTTGGCTACCTGAAAGAGCAGATAATGAATCATTTTGGGGATGGAACGAATTTTGGAGTAAACATTGATTATTTTGTTGAGGAGGATGCCTTATTTACAGCAGGGGCCTTTTACCCGCACAAGGATAAGCTGAAGGATGAAAGGTTCCTTGTTTTCATGGGGGACCATGTAACCAACATAAACATAGAGAGATTCCTGAAAATACATGAAAAAACCGGTGCGGTTGCAACCATTGCCGTGAAAAAGAAAAAGGTCTCTCTTGAGTATGGGATAATAGATGGGAATGAAAAAACAAAGGCAATCAGGGGATTCCAGGAAAAGCCGGTGGTAAACTACCTGATCAACACAGGAATGTACATACTTGAGCCAAAAGCCCTGGATTACATAAAGCCCAAGGAGGATTTTGCAAAAAATGTTTTTCCGCGCATGCTTGAAGCGAAGGAAAACCTTGCATTCTACAAGTTTAGCAGGGAATATTGGATTGATATCGGGAGGGTAAAGGACTATGAGAGAATGAGGGAACTATTCAGCGTAATAGACCTGGCAAGAGATCTTTCACCCCCTCTAGACACGTACGAAGATTAGGATTACCCATATTCCCACAAGGAGCTGGAGCCCCATCATCACAAGCACTAATCTGTATTCTTCCAGCCCCCCTGCCAGCTTAAGCACAACATCCACAAGCCCCCTTGGCCTTCCCGTGGGCGCAACAACCTTTCCGTATTTGAGCCCCACAAAGGTTTTGGGAAATTTATTCGGGAGTTTTATCAGAAAGTCCAGCACATAAAGAGCCATGATCATGGCCCCTGCACTTTCCAGGTCCCCGATTATAACACCTGTTGCAAGCACTGCCCCGATTGTAAGCGTTCCCACATCCCCTGGGAAAACGCTTGCAGGGCACCAGTTCTTTGGGAGGAAGCCAAGCAGAGCTCCCAGCATTGGCACGAATAAAACAAGCATCTCAGGGCTTCCGTGTGCCCACGCAATTACGCACATGCACGCAAAAAGCACCGCGCCCATGCCGGCTTCAATGCCGTTGAACCCAGCAAGCATATTGGTTAGGTTTGAGGCAACTGCAACTCCGACCGGGAGCAGCAAAAGCATGTAGAGGATTCCAAAATCCACCGTGCCTATAAATGGAATGAGCATCGTAGTGTTTCCTGCGGCAGTTACTGCAATAAGCGGAACAGCTGAAAGAAGTGGAATGAATGCCTTTGCCCATTGCGGCACATCCAGAAGGTCATCAAGTATTCCGATAAATGCAAGGATTTGTATTGTAAGCAGCCCTGCAAGCACAAAAACTATGTTGAACTCCAGCCCGTTGAACGTGCTGAGCATTATCGCAAGCAGTATCCCCGCAGACAAGCCAACAACAATCGATATCCCTCCCATTTCCGCAACTTCCGGATTATGGGCTTTGTGCATATCCTTACCCACAAATCCGAATTTCTTCAGACGGGGGACCAGTGCGATAGAAAACCCATAGCTGCATAGCAGTGAAACCAGGAAAATTGCAATATATGCAAAAATTTCATTACCAAAGACGGGGAGCAATCACCCACCCCTCATTTTCGAAAGTATTTCCTTTGCATCTTCAGCAGAGTATTTTTTTCCCCCCACCATTTTTTCCACTACCTTTTCCACCTCATCTTCCTTTGCACCTGCAATTACTGCGAGGTTGGATGCATGGAGCTTCATGTGCCCCTTTTGTATCCCCACTGTGGACAGGGCATGCAGTGCTGCAAAGTTTTGCGCAAGCCCAACAGCGGCCATAACCATTGAAAGCTCCTGTGCGCTTTTTACGCCCAGGATCTTGAGTGAAATCTGTGCAAGTGGATTGGTTCCAATCGCCCCTCCAATTGTCCCCACAGTAAGCGGAAGCTCAATCTCCCCGGCCAGGTCCCCATCCCCATTCTTATAAAACCGGTTTAGCGGCTTGTACCCATCCATTGCCGCATATGCATGTACGGATGCCTCCACCGCCCTCCAGTCGTTTCCGGTTGCAACTGCAACGGCATCCACCCCATTCATTATGCCTTTGTTGTGGGTGCAGCATCTGTAAATGTCATTTGCGGCAAGCTCATACCCATCCAGCATCTTCTCAATTGCGTCCTCCCCCACAACCTCCTTTTTCCAGATGCACCTTGCGCGTGCTTTCCTCCTCATTGCAAGGTTTGTGAGTATGCGCAGCCGCACTTCACCCCCAATTGTTTCTTCAAGAAGGGGTGCAATCCCCTCAAGAAGCGTATTAATAGTATTTGCGCCCATCGCGTCCCGCACGTCCACATAGAAAACAGCAACCAGCATCTTTCCGCGTTCAGTATTCAGGATATGTGCCTCACATTCCCTGTAGCCCCCTCCATACCTTTCCATTCCCGAAGCCAGCTCTTTCGCTTTTGCAGCAATCTCCTCTTTATTGGAATTAAATTTCTCAAGTGCATCCTCTGGAACATTTACAATCTGCACCTGCCCTGTCATCACCGGCTCATCCGCATCCGCAGTAAACCCGCCGCATTCTGCAGCAAGCTTTGCAGCTTTGGCCGCCCCTGCAACTACTGAGGGCTCTTCTATGCACATTGGCACCAGATACTCCTTCCCGTTAATTACAAACCCCGGCACAATCCCAAGGGGGAGATGGTTTACCCCAACCACGTTCTCAATCATGCGGTTTGCAGTGTCCAAATCCAGTGCTCCGGAATCAAGCAGCACTTTTGCCTCCTCATCACTAATCCCGCGCTCCTGCCCGAGTATTTCTATGCGTTCCTGAATTGTTTTTTTATAGAATCCTGAGAATGCGCTCATATGCACACTTTAGCCGAAAACCTTTATTATTCTATTTTTCAAGCGCGTCCAGAGCCCTGTCAATGTTCCCGAATGCTTCATCAAATTCCTTTTCATATATCTTCCTGATGGAGTTCTTAAGCCCCTCTTTTTCCTTTGATATGAAGTATTGGCCCCTTTCCCTCTGGATTAGACCGAGGTTTGCCAGTCTCTGCAGGTGGTAATACACTGTTTTCTCAGAAACAGAATCCTTCCTTTTTTTGCTTACTTTTTCGTAAATTCCCTTTGTGGAGGGTTTTCTTCCATTGGCGAATTCCCTGAGCAGCACATCCAGCACGTCAATCACTATTGTCCTGCTCTCATTCGGGGAAATCAGCCCAAGGGAGAGGGCAATCCATCTTAGCAGTGATTTCCTGGTCAGTTTCACATCATCGGTGAGGGCCATGTTGCGCAATACCATTTCGTTTTTTATGAGCTCTGCTTCGGGAATCATTGGAAGGTATTCAACAGCAACAGTTAAATTTCTTGGTTGTAATATTCTAAGTGGTGGGAGAATGAAAGTAAACCTCGATACATATCCTGAATCAATTCCCGCATACCCAGGCAAAACAATTGACCTTATTATAGATGCTAATTCATCCGGCGAAAATCCCTCATGGCTGGAAGCAGAAGTTAAGCTTGAGGGGGGGTTTTCCCTCAGGGCCAGCAACAGCGTAAGGACAGGAAGGTTCAGAGTGGGAATATGCGAAGGCCGCGAATCCTGCTCAAAGGCAATAAAGCTCTATGCTGAGCATAATGTGCGCCCGAACCTCTACAAATGCCATGTTTCGCTTTTTGTGTTTAACCGGGAGGGGAAAGCACAGGGAAGGATTGATGAACATACCCTGATTAAATGCAACTCAAAATAATAATTAGCTTAACACGGGCCATATTTTTGCGGAAATTTTTACCACAGCTTGCAACAGCAGAAAAAATTGAATAGCGGGAGGTGGATTTGAACCACCGACCTCCGGGTTATGAGCCCGGCGGGAACTCCTGACTCCCCTATCCCGCTGCGTTAATCTGAGGGGGTTGGTATTCTTTACGTTCATTTGCCTTTATAAACATAACTAGTTTCAGCCCAAAACAAAAATACCCGTATAGACTAGCAGCAAAAACGGGAAGGCAATACAAAACGGTGTTTTTTGAAATTATAAAGTTCAGGCGGCAAAGCCGCTTAACATGGGTTTGCAATTGCAGTTCTGGTTTTTGCTTAGAGTAAAACCAGGAAAAAATAGATGGACTTAGGGGGATTCGCACCCCCGGCCTCTCGCGTTCTTGCAGATGCCCTTTACCCCGTCTTGTTGGAGGGAGCGCACGGGGGGGTGCGCGGGGAAACAAGACGGAAGGGCGGACACCTGTTGCAAGGCGAGCGCTCTACTACTGAGCTATAAGCCCGAAAAGTTGAAAAATAATGAGGCGAAACTCCTTAAAAGGTTGTGTGTTCAGGCCTCCCCTTCCCGAACCATGGCTTCGCGGATTTTTTTCCCGAGTACCACAAGCCGTTCCAATCTCACGGAGTATGCCTGGTGAAGGGAAATTGCCTGGACCAGGTCCTGATTGCGCTCCGGGCTGCCAGCCACCCGTGAACTGTTAATCCTTACCTTTTTTTGTCCGTGCATAAAAAAACGTAATCGCTCATTACAGGAATCCCTCAGCAAGTCTATATCAGGTTTCCTGTTCATGAGTTCATGGTAATAATCCGCTAACGCATTTCTCAATCTCGGGTCATCTATTCTTCCCACTTCTCCCGCACCCTTGATCAATTTCCCTATAGTGCTGTCCAATTGCCCAAGTTCCTCCTGCAAACAAAATATCTTTTTCATAATCTCCTCAAATTCCTCCACATTCCTCTCCACAACACGCAGCCTGTGGCAAATGCCTTCAACATACTTGTTGGTTTTGCTCAACAGGCTGTTTGCCTTTGCAATTTTTTCTCTTTTGGGAATCTGGCCCAGTTCTGTTTGGGTGGGACAGAGAACCCTGAGCCCGCTTAAAAATGCATTAAGCTTCCACCGCTCTTTTTTTTGCAGATGCGGGTCTTTTGATATAGATTCCAGCCGTTCCAGGATTTCCATTTTTGAGTATCTCTGCCCACTGGCCTTTGAATTCCGGGGGCCCTGCCCGTTTTGGAATGCGCACAGAGTATTGTTTGCTCTCCCGGCATTTTCTAGATATCTCTGAATCATTGGCAGTGTGGCGTTATTTCCCGCTTTCCTTATTGGAGCGGGCCGCGGTTTGGCACTCCGCATCCTCTCTCCATTCCGCCTTTGAGATGGAAAGTCTACATGGATTAGTTTGCCCATAGTGCTTATTTATGGGACAATATGTTTATATAACTTCCTTTACTCACTTGCGGGCAAAAACCAGGTATGCAGTATGAGTGAGTCCTATATTTTTTGGTCTCATCCCATATGGCCGCACTTCATACTCCCTCACCATGTTCTCAAGCATAAAAACGGTTTTGAATCCGGATTCTCCGCACCTGAAATAGAATTCTTTTGCCTGTTCTGAATTGGGAAGGAATCCAACAAGTTGTCCTTCCTTCCCCAGTGCTTTGTAGGCGAGTGGAACTGCCTTTTCTGCTTCAGGCATGTCCAGCAGCACCAGGTCCATGTTTTTTTCCCGGACCCCCTCCAGTATATCCTTTCGTTTGATTTTCACATTCTTTAGCCCTGCCTTTTTCACGTTTCCTTCCGCAATTTTCGCAAATTCCTCCTTTCTCTCGTAAGAAACGACCTCCTTGCATATATTTGCCAGTACTATGGTTGAAAAACCGGAACCTGCACCCGCTTCCAGAACCCTGCCTTTCTTGCCGATTCCAGTATAGGAAATAACCATGCCGATATCTTTTGGAATCATAACTGCAGGCCCCCGTTTCATTCCGGACAGGAGAGGCGGGAACCCCAGGTCCATTCTTTTGCTCTTTGCCATGTCTCTTTATGCGGGAGCAGGAATAAAGGGTTTACTGATTGATGTTTTTTTAGGTGTTTGTGTGCTCATTTTAATCCTACAAAAATAACTGCTGTTTATAAACTTTTCTGGATATAGATATATGCTAATTATGGTGAATTTGTATGGGTGAAAACAAACCTAATTTAATGAACATGAAGGATGAGCCGAAAGGCAGGCACCCGGCAGGAAGGCATGCAGACCGTAACTCTGCAGGAAGGCACGGAAAGAAACTGAATGCGAATATTTCTGAAGAAGGTGCCCAATATTCCGGAAGGAAGTTGGGAGCAGTAGCAAGAGGAGCAACAGCATTGTTTTTTGCAGCAGGAGTGAACCTGGGAGTTTCCGCGTGCACAACTGGAGGCGGCCTGAAGGACACAGGGCCAGATGCAGGAAAGGATACAGACACAGAAACAATTACTGGGGATACTGATACTGGATGGGATACGGATACAGGAACAGCAGGGCCGGAGTGTGGGACCGGAGAAGCAGACTATGAAGCAGTTCTTGGCCATAATGAAAAAACCCTGCTTGGTCCGGTAGGGCACTGGATGACTATTGTTGATATGAGTTTCAGCGGACAATTCGCAGAAGTGAGGTTTATCAATGAGGATTTTGAGCTTGTGAACACCGAGGGTGAAGTAGTTGAGGAGGGTGATATCTCTGGGTATGCCCTGCTTTCCCTTGACGGGAACCCCAGCATTACCGTTACTTTTGGAGGAGAAGAACAGACCATAACCCTATGCGGAGTTTACCGTTTTGCAGACGGCGTGGACGCAGCCCATTTCACCACAGACCATGAAGATGGATTCATGCACTGTGACTACGTGGATAACGGAAACCTCTCAGTTCCTGAATTTTCTGAAGTAAACGCATCAGTTGTTCAGAGGACCAGGGAGATGATACACACCCACGGGTTTATTCCTGATGTTGACACAGGAGAGGACCAGGAGTGCCCGGGAACAGAACAGGAATTTGTGTATGAGTCCACCAGCTTTGTTTCTCCCCAGGACATGAATGCTCCGGTTTCCCTTTCCAGCATTCCGTCTTCTGAATTATCGTTTGTGGAACTGAGAGGCAAGGAGCATCTTGTATTGGATATTGATGCAGAGCAGCCCATGGTGGAAATCGTGGATGACCTTAACCACGGAACACTCTGGGTTTATGAATCAATGACTGCTGGAGACCTGACAGTCCATTTTATGGGCAAAGGGTTTGGGAACCTTCCGGAATTTGCATTCCAGTACCCGGGAATAGATGAAGAAAACCAGATTTCCGTGGAACAATATGGAGATAAGACGCTGAAAATAAGAATCTATGACGAACAGAACCAGCTTGTTGAGTCATTTATGCTGAAGTACGGAGATGTTGTCTGGGATATGCTCAACTATAAAGTTGATGCGGCTGTTTACAGGGAAGATGACACTATGGCCCTTTCCGAAGGTTCTACAGTGAAGATTGGCACAAAAGAATATGATGTTTCAATTTTCACTAATGAAGAGGGAATAAAGGGCTGGGTGCTCACTCCGGCTGAGGAGTAATCCTCTATTTTTTTATTTTATCAGGCTCAGCCTTTCATCTTTTCCCGGTAGGCCAGCAGTTTTTCTTCAATTTTTTTATCCTGCAGCGCAAGAATCTGCAGTGCAAGCAATGCAGCATTCTTTCCATTGTCTATTCCGACCGTTGCAACAGGTATTCCCGGAGGCATCTGGGCTATACTCAGCAGCGAGTCCATCCCTTCAAGCTTTGCAGAAACCGGAACCCCGATTACAGGGCACAGAGTATGGGACGCGGCAACCCCGGGAAGGGCCGCGGAAAGCCCGGCAACAGCAATTATTGCATCTGCAAACGTTCCCTTCACGATTTTTTCAACCTTTTCAGGATTCCTGTGTGCGGATGCAATTTCATATTTGTATTCCACGCCAAACTCATCCAGCACCTCAGTTATCTTCTTCACGATTTTTTCGTCGCTCTTGCTTCCGGACAGTATCAGGATTTTTTCTGCCATGTTTTTTTAATGGGCAGAAAGGTTAAATAGGGTTTTATGTAACCATGGTTACAATCCCTGGCCACCATTTTAAACAATTCCTTACTTTAATCTGCTCATGGCAGTAAAGCCGGCCCACCGCCTGAAGAAACGCTACATTCTTTTTGATTTAAAGGGAGATTTCAGTGAAGAGGAGGTTTCCCGCTCAATTTACCTCCATTCTCTCGCTTTTTTTGGTGAATACGGGCTTTCCCGCCGCACAGTAAAGTTGATAGAGTTTGAAGTGGGCAGGGGCATAATCCTCTGTGACAGGGATTCTGCAAATGAGGTGCTTGGCATGCTTGCCCTGATAGCAGGGATAGGCGACAAGCCTGCCCGCCCCATAGCCCGGAGAACAGGGGGGACTCTTGCTTCTCTCCAGAGAAAGGATAAGGTTAAAAGTACCTCATGATATTATTTTGCCATGACATTAGCATCAGGAGGAAGCATTTGCATCGGAGCCCTGCTCCTTGGCGGAGCAGTTATCGTTGCCGGGGTATTTTTCTATGTTTACAACCGGCTGGTAACCCTGAAGAACAGGGCAGATAATGCATGGGCCCAGATAGATGTCCAGTTGAAGAAGAGGAACGACCTTGTCCCGAATCTTATCAATACAGTAAAGGGCTATGCTAAGCACGAAAAGCAGCTTTTTGAAAACGTAACAAAAGCCCGTGCCCAGATGATGGCCGCAGGGACAGTTGAGTCAAAGGCAAAGGCAAGCGGAAACCTTACCGATGCCCTGAAATCGCTTTTTGCGGTAGCTGAAAACTACCCTGACCTCAAGGCAAGCCAGAATTTTATGATGCTCCAGGAAGAGCTTTCCGGAATAGAGAATAAGATAGCGTATGCAAGAACAGCCTACAATGATTCAGTGTACCACTACAACAACACCCAGGAAGTGCTCCCTTACGTTGTGCTGGCCGGAGTGCTGGGGCACAAGAAGAGGCAGTATTTTGAGGTTTCGGAAGAAGAGAAGAAAACGCCTAATGTAGAGTTCTGAGTTGTGGGCCATGGAAAAGACCCCTTCGGAGCATTCACCTCCACCCTACATTCCCAAGGACCCCGGCAGGAGTTTCTTTGACGCGATAAATGAGAACAAAAGAAATTCACTCCTGCTTATGGGTGGAGTCACTGCAATTGTGCTGGTCCTCTGCCTGGTGCTTGGCTATATCTGGGGTATAGGCTATTATGGTTTATTCCTCGGCCTTTTAATCGGTTCAATTTACGCGATTTTTTCATATTACATGGGCTCAAAGGTGGTCCTTGCCCTGAGCGGGGCAAAGCCCCTGAAGAAGAAAGACAATCCATATCTTTTTCATCTCGTGGGCGGCCTTGCCCTGGCCGCACAGATTCCCAAACCAAAGGTTTACATAATTGAGGACAAGGCCCTGAATGCGTTTGCCACAGGCCGGGACCCGGACCATGCTGCAATAGTAGTAACCCGCGGGCTCTTAGACAAGATGAACAGGCAGGAGCTTGAGGGGGTAATCGCCCATGAGATATCCCATATAGCAAATTTTGATATACGGTTTATGATGCTTACTGTTGTGATGGTCGGGTTGGTAGGCTTCCTCTCAGAAATAATCCTCCGAACTTTCATCTGGGGGGGTGCAAGGGGAAGAAGGGACAGCGGCTCAGGAATGATAATGATTCTCGGCCTGGTTCTTGCCATACTTGCCCCGATAATCGCAATTCTCGTCCGATTTGCAATCTCACGCCAGCGAGAGTATCTTGCAGATGCAACTGCGGCAAGGCTTACCCGCTATCCTGACGGGCTTAAGAACGCCCTCATAAAAATACGTGACAATTACCGCCCGGTAAAAAGGGCAACCGAAACAACTGCCCCAATGTATTTTGCAGACCCCATAGGGAAAAAAGTTGCAGGGATGTTCGCTACACATCCTCCAATAGAGGGGCGGATTAAGAGGCTCTCTTCCTTTTAGCTATTTTTTTATAGAATCTCACTTTCAGGATTGTTGCTGCGGATTCTACAACCAGCCCAGCCACAAGGCTGAATAACAGGAAGATAATAAGCAGTATGAACAGCAAAACCGGGTTTATCATCCCGGCCAGGCCCACTCCATACCCAATTAGTCTCAGAATCAACTGAAATAACATCATGAGTATTGCGATTAGTACTGCAAATACGATTGTTTCCCAGAAATTCCTTTTCATTACATCAAACGAGCCTTTTATTGCATCTACCGGGCCCAGTTTTCCCATGGCAATTTCCTGTGTGACATAATAAAGCACAAGGCCCGCCGCGAATATGCCTATAACCGCGGCCACCACCATGGCCACCACCAGCACCATCATGGCAAATCCGGCTATAGTCCCTCCAATCGGGACGGCAAATATTCCTGCTATTAATACGATGAGTGCAATCAACACCCCGAACCAGAAGAGTATCCAGCGAAATGCAAGGGATACATTTTCTTTTTCAAAATAATCCACTTTTTTACCAAAATAGATGTACTGGTTTGCGCCAAGGCTTGTGGAAAACGAATACACCGCAGAAGCAAATATCGGGATAAGCGCAAGAAGCGCGCCGATTGCCACAGCTACCGTTCTGCCCCCAATATCTCCCAGAACATAGTATGCTCCAATCCCCAGTATCCCCCCTATAATCCATCCGGCCAGGCTAACTATCGTCCCCACCAGCAGATACATCACAACCTGCATAAACCTTTTTTTTGGAGTTTCAATTGTTTCACCGAGGCTGTCTCCGAACAAACTCATTCCTTTCTTTATAGATTCCAAAAAACCCATTTTCACGCCGTCCTCTCATTAATTTTTTTGTAAAACTTAATCTGCAGAACCAGGGAAGCGGCATAAATCACCAGCACAAAGCTCACCAGCACAAGCAGCCCGCCAACCGCAATTGCCAGGAAAAGCGGATTGATTATCGAACCGAATACCCCAAGGTAGCTCAGTATGAAAAAGAGAAGGTATCCTATCCCGGTAATTATGCTCATAACAATATACACTGCAATTATGAAAACAAGGGTTTCCCAGAAATTTTTCTTGACAAGGCGGCATGAGCCCCATATGGATTCCACAGGGCCTGTTTTTTTAATCGCCATTTCTGGCATATAATAATAGAGTATTATTGACAGCACAACCGATGCCGGGAAAACAAGCAGGTAAAGCAGGAAGGCCAGCCCAATCCCCACTGCATAGAATGCAGGATAAACGGTTCCCAAACCTATAGCCCCCCCAATAATCCCAAACAAAACAATTTCTATGCCTGTTATGAACAGGATGTACCTGAATGCCACCTGCACGTTCTCCTCTTCAAAATACCCCCCCTCTTTTCTGCTGTATATGTATTGCATCCCTCCGAAAAGAGAAGCCACTCCGTAGCTGAGCCCGGCGATTGAGATGGCCAGTGCAGGTATCGCAGCAATTATTACGGCACCAAGCAACCCGATATATCCCTCCAGAAACAGGGCAATCCCTGCCCCTACAAGCACCCCTATCCCTATTCCTGTGATGGAAACAACCATGCTTACAATGATGTAGAAGAACAGCTTTGCCAGCTGGTTGTTTACGAAATCCAGGCTTTCCTCAAAAACTCTGCCGGTAAGCCCGATTCCTTTTTTTATGCTGCTGGAAATTGCCATGGTTCTCATTCAGGTACAATTAATTAAATACTATTGATTGAGTGCCTTCACGATTTCCCTTGCAAAGTTTTCTGCATTGTCCGGCCCGTCCGCTGTTACTATGTTTCCATCCACAGCGTATCCTTCTCCTGTATATGTGGCTCCGTATTTTTCAAGCACCTTGTCTGTTTTCATTCCATATTCAGGGTCGTCCCCAAACCATACAGTGGCTTTTTTCCCTTCAAGCACCCCTGCTTTTGCAAGTGTTGTTGGAGCCCAGCAGAGCGCCCCCAGCACTTTCCCCTGCTTTTTTGTTTCCCGGGCTATTTCCAGTGCTCTCTCGTTGCTTCTTAGGGAAGGAGTTCCAGTCCCTCCGATGAATGCAACGGCATCGTATTCGCTTACCTTCACTTCCTCCAGGGATTTTTCCGCAGTGGCAGTTCCCCCCATCATTCCGGAGCACTCTCCTGCCCTGGTGCTTGCAATAGTAGTTTCCAGGCCCCCACTTTCAAAATATTTTTTTGGAATTTCCAGCTCCTCGTCCCTGTATTTTTCCGCAGGGATTATCATCAATATCTTTTTTCCCATTTTTTCACCTTCTTCATAATTCTCTTCCGGGGCAACTTCCTTGCCTTCATTGTTTTCTGCACATCCTGCAGGCAAGCAGAACAGGAAAACAATCAGAGCTGCCCCACCAGGCAGGTTTCAACCCCTACTCTTTAATTGTTTTCCCATTTTTTTGCACTTTTTAGGGGTTTTCCCATTTTCTGAATACTCTTTGAAGTGCTCCAGAAATACCGGTCCCCCTTCAAAAAACCCTACAAATTCTACAAACCTGGAAATCTGTTCGTTTGTTTTGTGGTGCAGGTTATGCTCCAGTATGCAGGCATCCCTTTCTGCTATTTCCCGGGGCACCAGAAGCATCTTAAGCAGTTTTTCAAAAATTTCATGCCTTTTTTTCACCTTGCTTGCTTCTGCCATTCCCTGTGCCGTAAGCACAGCTTCCCCGTATTTTTCGTATTCAATATATCCTGTTTCGGAGAGCTTCAGAAGCATCTCTGTTACGCTTGGCGGCTTTACTCCGAGCTTTTTTGCAATGTCCCTGGGCCTCGCGTATCCCCTTTTCTCAACAATAATCAGTATTGCCTCTAAATAGTCCTCTGCTTTCTGGCTGAGCATGTTTCTTTTTGGGCAACCAAACTTTTTTAAACTATCCTTATCTTTCCTGAAGAAGGTTTAGGGTTTTTCCCCTTCCCCTAAATTAGTTTGGCAAATAATTAAATTTGCCTAAGTAAAATACTTTTCCAGAAAGGAGGCGGCCAATGGCAAAAGTTTCACTCAGGGCACTAAATGAACGTGAAAGCGGAATTGTGGTAAAGATAGATGCAGAGCCCCAGCTGCGCAGGCACCTCACAGAAATGGGCTTTGACCCTGGTTCTATAATTACTGTAATAAACAAGGGAATGGCTGGCCTGATGGTTGTCCAGATAAAGGGTTGCTGCCGGGTAGCGGTTAGCAGGGAGATGGCAGGCCAGATATATGTGGATAAGCTTGAGGAGGAATTCCGCCCCGGTCCCTGCGGCCACAGGCGTGGAGGACGTGGAATGGGCAGGCGCCGCAGGTGGTGGTAGGGTTATGCCCGGAAAAAAGGAAGTGCCTGTTTTTGCCCTTGCCGGAAATCCCAATACAGGCAAGACCACTGTTTTCAATGCACTTACAGGCACCCACCAGAAGATAGGTAACTGGCCGGGAGCTACAGTTGAAAAAAAATCAGGCAAGTTAAGGAAACAACTTTCCGGGGAAAAATCAGCCCGCATAGTTGACCTTCCCGGTACATACAGCCTCTCTGCGTATACACAGGAAGAGCTAATCGCCAGAAATTTTGTTGTGGAGGAGGAGCCGGACGTTGTCATTGACGTTGTTGACGCTTCAAACCTTGAGCGCAACCTTTATCTTGCAGTACAGCTCAGGGAGCTTGGGGCAAATCTGGTAATTGCACTCAATATGGTGGATATAGCCCACAGGAGGGGATATAAGATTGATGCAAAGGCTCTTTCCGAGCTTCTCGGCTGCCCCGTAGTCCCTCTTGTTGCTGATAAGGAGCAGGGCATAAACGAGCTTGTTGAAGTCGCATTCCTTGCTGCAGGGGGAAAGGCTGCTTCAAGACAGGTTTCAGTAAATTATGGGAGGGATCTCGAAGAGAAGATAGGGGAAATTGAGGAACGCATTTCCAGGAAAGCCCCTTCTATTGCCAAAAGATATGGGGCCCGCTGGACCGCAGTAAAGCTGCTTGAGGAGGATGCAGATATGATCCGGAAGGTCCAGTCCCGGGACAAGGACATATGCGATACCCGGCTGTCTGATTTTGAGAGGGAAATGGAGGAAAAAACAGGGGAACCCGCGGATATAACAATCGCCTCCAGGCGATATGGCTTCATAAATGGTGTTGTTAAGACGGTTATTGAGAAGAGCCCCGAAGAGCTCATAATCCGCAGCGACCAGATAGACAGGATAGTAACAAATCCCCTTTTGGGAATTCCCCTCTTTTTGCTTATATTGTATACGCTTTTCCAGTTTGTTTTTATTACTGGTGAGCCCATTGTGGATTTTGTAGAATCAGGGATGGGCCTCTTTGGGGGCGTATTGGCGGAAGTGCTCTCGGCTTCAGAAGCCCCGGCCTGGTTCTCAGACCTTGTACTGGTCGCCCTTATAGAGGGAGTAGGCAACGTACTAATCTTTCTCCCCAATATCCTCCTCTTGTTTCTGGGAATAGCCATACTTGAGGATACAGGGTATATGGCGCGGGCAGCATTTGTGATGAGCAGGATAATGCAGAAGATAGGGCTTCACGGGAAGTCATTTATCCCCCTGGTTCTCGGCTTTGGGTGCAATGTTCCTGCGGTAATGGCCGCACGCACCCTCAAGAACAGGGACGACCGTCTCCTTACAATTCTTGTAAATCCCCTGGTCCCCTGCGCGGCCCGCATGGAGGTTTTTGTTTTTCTTGCCGGTGCGTTTTTTGCCCCTGCTGTTGCCGGCCAGGTTGTTTTCTCCCTTATTTTAATCAGTTTTGCCCTGATTGCAGCAATGGGTCTTCTTTTCCGCGGGTTCATTGCTTCAGAAAAGAAGCAGCCTTTTGTAATGGAGCTCCCCCCATATCACGTTCCCACCTTCAAGGGAATATTCCTGCACATGTGGCAGCGCACCAAGGTTTTTGTGCAGAAAGCAGGTACGTTCATCTTCCTTGTTGCAATAATAATGTGGTTCCTTGCAAGTTATCCTTCAGGGGTGGAATACGGCGGCCCGGACAGCTATATTGGAATAGCAGGACATGTGGTTGAGCCCTTCTTCCAGCCGCTCGGCTTTGACTGGAGGGGAACGGTTGCCCTGATATTCGGCTTCCTTGCAAAGGAGGTGGTTATCTCCGCTTTTGGCATTCTATACGGGGTTGCCGATGAGGCGGTTCTCACAGATACTCTTGCAACTGTATGGACTCCGCTCCAGGCCTATGTTTTCATGGTCTTTACCTTGATTTATGTGCCCTGTTTTGCAACCATTGCAGTGATAAAGCAGGAAACAAATTCCTGGAAGTGGGCAGGTTTCACAATACTTTATTCCACGGTGCTTGCCTGGTTCATTGCATTTGTTGTGCTGCAGCTGGGGCTTGCCCTTGGGTACGTGTAGGTGGTTCTGATGCTTAAGAAAATTCTTGAGGAGATAGGCCGGGGATGCCTCTCGGTCCGGGAGATTTCCCAGAAGATGGGAACGAGCAAAACAGCAACAGAGGGCATCCTCATGGTTCTTTCAGAAAAGGGCTACCTCCTGATTGAAGAGCAGAAGGAATCCCCTCAACTATGTTCGGGATGCCCGTTTGCCCGGCAGTGCACCTTCCCGTCAAAAAGGTTTTCCCTTACAGACAAAGGAAAAAAATTAATTAAAAAATAAAACATTAAAAATTCAGGTTCACAGTTTCATTCGTTCGCCTGTCAGGTCCCCCATTTCCACCCTTTCCCGGAATTCTTCAGGATGCGCCCAAAAGGTGAGGCCTGCCTTCTCAAGGTCCACGCCCCTTTCCCGGGGAGTTTTCCTGCTCCGGGTGTTCCTTTCTTTCTTTTCACAGGTTTCTCTTAACCCAGTGCGAGGTTCCTTTTCTTCAAGCAGCCCGGGCTCCGGAGGCAGCATTCCACCCAGAGCCGGCTCAAATCCGACCGGCTCTGGCACCACCACCAGGCTTTTTTTCGTATCTTTCTCCGGAACTTCGCTATCCGGCTTTCTGGATTTAAACGCCCTGCCATTCACCCTGCCCATGTGGGTCCTGGGCCTTTCAAACGGGCCGCTGCGCATGGGGGTTTCTTTTCCTGCCCTGCGTACAGGGTTGGTTTCCATTCTCCACTTTACCATAGGCTCACCCATTTACAACTGCCCTCAAGGGAGTTTCATCCCTGGATTTTTCCTGCCGGCTTACTGCTCTCCACACTGTCATCCTGGAAACCTGGAATATCTCTGCAAGCTCTCTTACAGAATAAGGTTCGGATAGATAGAGCTTCCTTAATTCGGCAACAGATTCAGGACCAAGGCTTTTCGGCCGCCCTGCCCTTTTCCCATAACTAGAGTCTTCACTAACACGTTCGCTTTTTCCCGGCTTACTGGATTTCATACCACCTTTGTGCCATATTTTACACCTCCTTTTGGGAGTTGGCTATACTGGTGCACCAAACTCTTTATATACCCGTGTCACAAAATCCTGCTTTTCGGAAAATTCCGCACAAAATTCTTAACATTTTAATAATGCCCTGCTGATTCTTTTTCCATGAAAGTAAAAGTTACAATGCTGGCCTTTGTTGCTTTGTTCATGTTTTTCGGATGCATCGGAATGGACGAGGTAACAGGGGGTTATGCAGAATCGGGCACAGGAGGCACAGGATATTCTACAAAAGCAATGCCTGCCCCCATGGTTGCGGAAGAGGCCTATTACGGAACTTCCAATTCCTATGACTATGATGAGCAGATGGCACAGATGGTAGTCAAGGAAGGCCACATCAGCATAGATGTGGAAAGCGGCACCTTGGAACAGAAGAAGGAAGAGCTGAACTCACTTATTGATGATTACAATGCAGAAGTTTCATATGTGGTTTTCAACGAATATGAAACAGAAAAGCAGCATGCGGTAACTGTGAAGGTGGACCCGGATGATTTTGAGGGTTTCCTGGAGTCCGTTTCTTCCCTTGGAGAAGTCACTTCTATAGATACTTCCATGGAGGACGTCACCGAACAATATACCGATATCCAGACACGGATTGAAAACCTTGAGGAGGAACTCGCCCGCCTCAACGCCCTCTATAATGAAGCAGAAGATGTTGAGGAAATCCTCATGATAGAAAAGGAGGTAACCCGGGTACAGACCGAGCTGGAGCTTTACCAGGGCCGGGCCCTTGACCTTGAGAGGCGTTCTGCAGAATCAACAGTAACTGTCTATCTGGTCGAGCAGAAGCCTGCAATAGAAACCGACCTGATCATGCCCCTGGAGGAGATACTAAATCTTTTCCTCGGCTCACTGAGTTTCGCAATAATGCTGATGGTGGGGCTTGCAGGGTTTCTTATACCAATTGCCCTGGTTTTCTTCGGGTTGCGCGCGGTATACAACGCCCTGAAAAGGAAAATTTAGACCCCCCTTTCTTTTATTTTTTTATTCTTTTATCTCTAATATGAAAATAACAATAGTTTATGACAATGAAGCAGAGGAAGGGCTCAAGTCCGGTTGGGGCTTCTCCTGCCTGATAGAAGGCAGGAAGAAGGTGCTTTTTGATACGGGTGCGGATGGCCCCACTCTTATTTCAAACATGGAAAAACTCAATATAGAACCTGCCAGCATAGATGTTGTAGTTCTTTCCCATCCCCATGGAGACCACACCGGCGGACTCAGGGGGTTGCTTGAAAAGGCAGGAAAGCCCGAGATTTATGCCCCTTTTGAGCTGGACATTCCCAATTTTCATTTTGTATCTGATGTTGCAGAAATCTGCAATGGAATTTCTGCCCATTCCCTGGGATTTGAGCAGTATCTTCTCTTGGAAATTTCCAGGGGGCTGCTCATAATAGGCGGCTGCTCCCATCCCGGGCTTGGCAATATGATAGATGATGCCTCCGGGTTCGGTGAAGTGTATGGGGTGCTGGGCGGTTTCCATGGATTCAGCGAATTGGACAAACTTGAAACAATCCGCTTCATTGCCCCCTGTCATTGCACCGCAAAAAAGCAGGAGATACTCCAGAGATTTTCCCAGGCAGAAGAATGCGCTGCCGGAAAAATATTTGAAATTCCCTAAACTCCACTGCCCCCTTTTTATGTTTTCTCCTATCTTCTAAATCCGTGGTATCATGAAAAGTATATTGCTTGCCCTTATCCTGGTTGCAGCAACCTTTGCCTGGAACAATCCGGCATGGCCGGAAGTTCTTGAAGCACGCTATGCATATGATGAATGCAACGTAGAGTTTGCAAAGGATTTTGTTGAGCTCAGGGAGGAGTGTGCCGAAGAGGAGAATGTCCCGGTTTTTGATTCTTCAGAGTGTATTGCGGATATTGAAGACAACCTTGCAGACCTTGAAGAGGCTGCGGAGGACAACGACCGGCTTGAGTTTGGCCTCACCAGGATTGCCCTTGGTGCTGATATGCTGGAGCTCGGGCTCAAGATAGTCGGAGATGCCCTCACCAACAAAACATCTGATTTCTTTGACTGTGTGCAGGATGGAAAAGAGCCGCTGGAGGATGAGCTTAGGGAATGCAGGGAGGATGCAATGGAAAAAACAGAAGATGCAACGACCAGTTTCCTTGAGAATGACATTGACCATGCAGAAGGCATCATGGAAGACCTTGAGGACGAGGGTGTGGACACTTCAGGAATGGAAGGGGTGCTTGAAGATGGAGAGGAGCTCCTTGCTGATGTGCCCGAAGCATTTGAAGAGGATGATCCTTCTGAAGTCCGGGCCCTCCAGCTCAGGCACTCCCGCCTGGTTGACCTGTTCCACCTTGAGCGGATGTCTGCAATTTGCGAGTATGCAGTTCCCATACTTGAGGAGGAAGATTATGATGACGACCTTGTAGAAGAGGTAGAAGAGCTTAACAGTGAGATAGAAGAGACAATAGATGAGTGCGAGTATTCTGCGGATGTTGAAAACAACAACGACTACGCAAATGAGAACCTGGACTGCTGGGCAGACACCTGGGACCACTTTGAAGAGTTCGTGTCCCTGAGGACTGAAATACTGCTGGGGTGAATAAATGAACTACAGAATGCTTTTGCTTGCGCTGGTTGCCTTCTCCTTCCTGCTTGCAGGCTGCGGAGGCAAGAAAGGGGGGCCGGTTGAAGAGGTTCCCGCAGAAGGGATTGAAGAGGATGCAGGTTCTGCTATGGAGGGGTCCGGAGAGCCGGTTGAAGAAAGCCCCCCGGAAGAAGACACAGAGGATGAACCCCCTAAAGATTCTGAAGAGCTTGCCAATCTCTTTGATATAGAGATTGAGGAACCCCCGGGGGATTTCAGGTATGAGGCAGCCCCCGGGGAAGAGGGGGAATAGCCCCCCCATTTTATTTTTATTTTAGGTGGGTGTTTTGAAAAACCCCTTTGAACAAGACGGCCCACTCAACATTTACCGTGTTGCAATTACACTTGTTTTCATCGTTTCCTTTCTGCTGAAACTTTATTTTGCAACCCGCTACCCACTGATTGCAGGAATGGACGCGGGCTATTATGTTATGCACATCCAGGATGTTTTCACCCATGGTTATCCCCAGGTAAGCGACCCGCCAATCGCATTCTACATCGGCGCTTTCTTTGCCCATCTGGCCGGAGACCTGTTTCTGGGCTTCAAGGTTGCAATATCCCTTTTTTCTGCAGCCATCTGTTTTCCCATCTATAAAATAGCAAAATACATCACCAGGGACCGCGCTGTTGCGGTTTTTGCAGGGTTCCTCGCTTCTTTCTCGACATCTAATATGTTCATAATGGGGGACCTCTTCAAGAACACAATAGGCCTGTTTTTTGGCGCCTGGTTTATCTATCTTTCAATAAAATCCATAAGGGAGACCAGCACCCGCAACACTGCACTTGCGATAGTTGCATTCGTGCTCATGCTCGGGACACATTTTTCGTCTTCTGCCTATCTGCTCTTTTCAATGACTCCCCTGCTCCTTCTTCTCCCCATCTACAGCTTCATGCATGAAAAGAGGATAACAACTGAATCTCTCAAATGCTTTGCAATAATGGGGGGAATCGGAATAGCCGCCCTCGCAGTTCTCATTATCAAGCCCGGGCTCCTGGGCGATTACAGTATAGGTCCTGTGGGACTGGAATACCTGGATGATGGGCCCCCTGGAAAATCCGACAGCATAAACCTAAGTATGTTCTCCATGTACAGTTTCTTTTCCCTGCTTGCAATGCTCGGGCTCTATTCTGCATACAGGATAGACCCGAAATGGGCGCTCCTTTTTGTTCCCTGGATTGCAGTGAGCTTTCTGCTCACACAGCCATTGTTCGTGGACAATTCCTGGGTTTTCCGGTTTGAGATGAACACATATATCCCGATTTCACTGCTTGCGGGTCTTGGGGCTTTCTACTTCCGGAAGGAAAAAACAATATTCTATGCAGTGATGCTCCTGATGGCCCTCCATACTCTTTACATGTTCATGGATTCAGGCCTGCAGAGGACGCCCCTGATAAGCATGCAGGAATTCCAGTCCCTCTCTGGATTTGCAGAAGCGCATCCCGGAGCACAGGTTTTCGGGCCGCACGGCGGGCTTGCATACTGGGTGCAGGCTGCAGGACTTGAAACAACAGATGACCCCTCTCCTGCCCCGGGCAAATATGCCATGTTTTCCATCCAGCGTCCAAAGCCAGGGGGGATGGGAGGCGTTGCCCAGACCATATCAATTCCCGAAAGCGAACTGAATAAGATTTCTGCTTCTGGTTCGGTCTCAGCAGAGTTCGGGAACTTTGTGCTTGTTGAAACAACAGGCTTACGGAAGCCTCCCAGACCATAATGCTTTTTAAGTGCTTTTTTCACTAATATGGTACGGTTTCTATGGCAATAAAGCGGGCACTGCTGAGTGTTTACAACAAGAAAGGGGTTGCAGAGTTCGGAAAGTTTCTTGACCAGAAGGGAATAGGGATAATTTCCAGTGGAGGGACTTCAAGGGCCCTGCGGGAGGCAGATGTCCAGACTTTTAATGTTTCTGATTTGACCGGCTTCCCTGAGATGATGGAAGGCAGGGTAAAAACCCTCCACCCCAAAATCCACGGGGGAATCCTTGCAAGAAGGTCAAGGGAGGAGCACCTGAAGGAAGCACAGGGGATGGGCATAGGCATGATAGACCTTGTCGCAGTAAATCTTTATCCATTTGAAGATGTAATCTCCGATCCTGACTGCACAGTTGAAACCGCACTTGAAAAAATAGATATCGGAGGCCCCACTCTGCTCAGGGCAGCTGCAAAGAATTACGAAAATGTTGTCGCAATTTCCCGCCCTGAGCGATATTCTGAAGTAATGAAGGAACTGGAAGAGGATGATGAGGTTTCCCTTGAGCTCAGGAGAAAGCTTGCGGTGGAGACTTTCATGGATGTTTCCCACTACGATGTAGTTATTGAATCCTTTCTGCGCTCCAAGTTTTTCCCGGAAGAAAAGAGGCCGGAATATCTTAATCTCTCATTCAGTAAGCTCCGGGACCTCCGCTATGGGGAAAATCCCTCCCAGGTGAGTGCGGCTTTTTACAGGGACCGCCAACTTTCGCCCCCGAATGTGGGAACCTCCCGCCAGCTCCAGGGGCGGGAGCTTTCTTATAACAACATTCTTGACATAGATTCTGCTTTTGCACTTACGGGGGAGTTTGCCGACCCCACGGTGGTGATAGTCAAGCACAATAATCCCTGCGGGGTGGCAACAAACCAGGACATTATCAGGGCATATGATTCTGCGCTTGCAGTGGACCAGCATGCTGCATTCGGAGGCATAGTTTGCACAAACAGGAAAGTGGAAGTCCGGCTGGCGGAAAAAATAGTTTCCCGGTTTTATGAAGTGGTTGTTGCACCATCCTTTTCAAATGAAGCCCTGGAGGTTTTCTCAAAGAAGAAGCGCCTGCGGGCGATAGAGATGGGTGAACATAACTTCCCACTAGAGAAAAAGCCCTTCATGACCTACCGCAGCGTTTCTGGAGGACTTATTGTGCAGGATGCGGATATCTGGCTGTACGATGAAAGCAAGCTGGAAACGGTTACCAAGAGGGAGCCCACTGAAAAGGAGAGAAAGGACCTTTTTTATGCATGGACCATATGCAAGTATGTAAAATCCAATTCAATAGTTTATGCCCGCCACAATCAGGCAATAGGCATAGGGGCGGGCCAGATGAAGAGGGTGGAAGCCGCCCGCCTCGCCGCAGAGATTGCCGAATCCTACGGGGAAACAGTAGAGGGGTGCGCAATGGCCAGCGATGCTTTTTTCCCATTCAGGGACGGGGTGGATGCTGCAGCAGAAAGGGGCGTAACTTCCATAATCCAGCCCGGGGGTTCAATCCGGGACAAGGAAGTAATAGATGCAGCAGACGAGCACGGAATGGCAATGCTATTTACAGGAATGAGGCATTTCCGGCATTAGAGTTTATTTGCATATTTTTCTGCAAGCACCAGGTATTTTTCCATCTCTCCTTTTTTGCTTTCATTTTTGCTCTGGCCATATTCTATTGCTGCAACTTTTGCCCGGACATTTGCCCGGTAGCACTTGTAGAAGTCCAGCAGTTCCGGCATTTCCGTATCCCCTGAAAGCTCCAGGTATTTTTTCACAAATAGTTCCGAGAGTTCTTCTTTTCCCCGGTAGTCCAGGTCCATGGCCATAAATGCTATCTCGCTCGCCACATCTATGAATCTGAAATCTTCATTGAACTCTATGCAGTCAAAAACATATTTCTTGTCTGCAACAAAGACATTTTTGGAGTGCAGGTCACCATGGCAGTCCCTCACCATTCCCTCAACCTGCCTGTTTTTCAGCATTCCCTCATTCTTTTTTATGAATTCCCCGGATTTTTCCAGCACTACACCTATTTTCTCTCCCATCCCTGAAGCTTCTTCCACTATGCCCCTTACAGATTCCAGATCATCTATCTGTTCTTTTATCATTTCAGGGGAGTTGTAAGCCGGGTCCTGTATCAGCGGAACAGAGTTGTGGAATTTTGCAATGGTTTCTGCAAGCTCCTCAATATTCTCCCTGCCAACTTCCCCCTTTTCCAGTGCCCTGTCCATCGTCTGCCCCATCCTCTTCATCTTTACTGCATAATCAATCTCCCGTCCTTCCCCCCCAATCCTTGTCTGCCCGCTTCTTTTTACAAGGGGCACAACGCCCAGGTATATTTCAGGTGAAAGTCTCCTGTTGAGCCGCACTTCTTCTTCGCAGGCTTCCCTCCTTTTTTCTTTTGTGGAATAATCCAGGAATGAGAATTTGGCCGGCTTTTTTAGTTTGTAGGCATAATCCCCTGCAAGGAATACCCATGAAATGTGGGTTTCCTTCATTTTCAGGTTTTCTGAACTATGCGGATATGCTTCCCCCTCAAGCAGCTCCTCCGGCTTCCAGAATGCTTCTTTTTCCAGATATGTCTCCACGATGTGGACCTGTTTTTCCAGCGGAAGCGAGGTATCCACTTCCAGGTGCTCTTCATCTATCCCCTCAAAGAGGTTCTTCACTTTAAGGTAAATCCGGAAATCAGCTTCGCTTTCGCTGTTCCCTCCCCTTTCCCTTTCTTCCATCCTTCTTTCTACTTCATTTTCATCCAGCACGCATTTCACGATATATATTTCCGAGCCGGTCCTCCTGGCCGCGGCCCTCATTTCCCCCCTGGTTCCCCCTTTGTAGAACGTTGCGTCACACACCACGGTTTTCCCGGAAGCGAGAATCAGCTCCGCTTCCCCAACCATCCTTTCATAAACCCGGTATTTCTCGTTTTCAGAATATGTGCGGTCGTTGAGCATCTTTTTCCGGATGATGTCACTGCTGAGGTATACCGCGCCGATTTTTTCAGAAAGTGCCCGGGCAAGAGTGCTTTTGCCTGCTCCCGGAAGCCCACAAACCAGTATAAGCATACACCTTTTTCCCGTTTAATTAATTTAAATCTTGTGGGGTTTTCCATATTGAAAACCTATTAAAATGTAGAATGTGTATTCCCTCTAGGTGGTCCGATGAAAAACAAACTAATTTCCATGGCTCTTGCAGTTATCGGCATAGTGGTAATAGTTGCAAGCCTCTATGTTGCAATAAGCTACCTGAGCTATATAGGAAAGGTGCTGATAGACTTCTTCTCTGCAAACAATGTTCAGGAGATGTCTGCCTGCGGAGTCCAGATACCCGAGGAGTTCATAGAGATACGCAACCAGATTCCCAGCACGATACTCCCCGCAGTGTACCTTGGAATTCCAGTAGCCCTTATACTGATTTCCCTGCTGATGTTCTTCAGCGGATATTTCTTCGGAAAATACAAAGTTGGAACAGAGATTGATGCCCATCTTAAGCGGGAAGAGGAAATTGAGGAGGCAGTCAAACAGCGCACTGAAGGCAAAAAGGGAAAATCCGGGGGAGCACCCAAGCACGGGGAGAAAAGCAAGAAAGCTAAGGAAGAAAAGGAGTAATAATCCCTCCCTTATTTTTACTTTTTCTATTGCTCCACACAGAGTTTTTCTGCACTGATTTTCCCCACATAATATTGTTTCTGCTCATCAGGAACATATTTTAGGCAGTATTCTCTGTCCCAGTCCCAGGTATGGCATTCATAGGTGGAGTTGAAAAATCCGTGCTCTTCTGTTCCTGCAACTACTACAACATCTTCAGGTGCATTGGGCACACTTATCCTGAGCTTCGCTTTCTGGCTGTAAGTCCAGGAAGGTTTTTCACCGCATTCTTCGCAATCTGCATCTACAACTATGTTCTCCAGGGTTATTGTCCCTCCGCTCGGGATATTAAGCGAGTCGCCCATCTCCAGCTCTTCTGAGTATGCAACTTTCCCTTCTTCTCCGTAATACTGGATATCATCCTGGTAGACAGTTACTTCAGCATATCCAGCGGATGCCACCGGAATGCAGATAACAGGCTCTTCCGGGGATTCATCTTCTTCTGGTTTCTCTTCCTGCTCTTCTTCAGTAGCTTCATCTTTTTCATCTTCAGGAACTTCTTCCACTGTTTCTTCTTCCATGGCCGTTTCGTTCGCTTCCACGGCAGTTTCTTCAGCCTGTTCTTCAACCACAACCTCTTCCATGGAAGCATTCTCCTCAGGAGGCGCTTCTTCCGAAGGGCACCCGAACATAAGCAGCAGCACAAGGCCCAAAAACACAAATCCGCCAATCTTCATGCTGGAATATCTGCCTTGCAGCTATTTAAATAATTTGGAAAAATCCAGTTAAAATAAGTGCGCCCTGGCCGGGAATTGAACCCGGGTCTCCGGCTCGACAGGCCGGGATGATAACCACTACACTACCAGGGCAAATCGGTGAATTCTATTTATTCCACAAAACGTTAATAAATGTGCCGACTGCTCAGAACAGCCCCAGGAATACCGAAGCCATGTAGAGGAAAAGCAGGAAAAGCACAATCCCTGAAACCAGGTGTATCTGCCTTATGTATTTTTCCTTTGCTTCCCCGATTTTTTCCACTGTTGTGTAGCCCATGTATATTGCAGCTATTATTATCAGCATGGGCAGTACGAATATGACATTGTAAAGCACCAGGTATGTCATTGCCTGCAGGGTAACTGCCTTTGATATTATTGCAAGGACTGCGAGGTATGGCCCTGATGAGCAGGGAAGCAGAAACAGGGAGCAGAAAAGAGCTGCAAATGCAACCCCAGGAAGTGAGGTTGCACCCTCAATTGCTTTTTTTGCATGGGGCCTCAGCCACATGGGCATCTCTACTGCGAAGAACCCTGGCTTGTAGTGCAGGTATCCATTGAATTCCATTGCCGCAAGGATAAGCAGCCCTATTGTGGCGGCCCCATAGAATAGATTGGTAAGGCCGGGGTCATCCACTACATGGAGAATCCCCAACCCCATGAGTATGTATGCCAGGAAGATTACGATTACAAAAACAATACCTGAAATAAGCATCCTTTTTCTGCCATCTGAGAGCAGCACTATTCCCATGAGCATTACCAGCACCGCAATAGTGCAGGGGTTTACCGAGTCAACAATTGCCGCGGCAACCAGCCCCCATAAGGTAAGGGCCTGGTATTCATCTTCCTCCTTTATTTCGCTCACAGATGGCTCATAGACTGAATCTATTGTCTCCATGGTGAATACCCCTTCCGGGCATTCGTCTTCCACACAGTCGTCCAGAAGGTTCCTCCATTGCTCTTCTGTAAGCTCCCCTATTATCAGCGCCTTCCCATCTACAAGCAAGGTGGGCACACCCCCATTTGCAGGGTTTTCCCCAAAATCCTCATAGTGCTGGAACATCTCCGCCCTGTTTTCCGAATTCTGGTAGATTTCTTTCTTTATAAAAGTAAGATTGTACTCTTCTTCCATCTCTGAAAGCAGTTCTGCAGTTCTTGTGCAGTGGGGGCAACCTGCGCCATAATATTCAATAACTTCTATCGCAAATGTGCTCGTAAGCAGTAAAAGTAATAAGAGCAGGCGCTTCATATCTCTACATCTTCTCGTTATCTTTAAAAAACTAATTGTTTGCTGCGGCAATTCCCTCCAGTGTGATTTGAACACACGACCTGCCGGTTTCTACTTTTGTAGAAGGCAAGCTACAGCCGGCCGCTCTACCACTGAGCTATGGAGGGTCAATTGTGTGAAGGGAATAAAAGCAAAAAAGGATTTAAAAGGATATTGCCCTCACCGCATTGTTCCAAGGAGGAATTTCTCCAGTTCCACAGGTTTCCAGACGTCCACTGCTTTTATTGCAAAGTCCAGCTTTGTTTCGCTTTCCGCGTAAATGTCAAAAAGCGGCTCTCCCGGTTTTACCTTGTCGCCTTTAACCCTGTGGAGGTATACTCCTGCCCCCTTGTCCCTGGGGCAGCCGGCCGCCCTTGCGATTTTGTTGATGTCTTTGTTGTCTATGTGGCTTATTCTCCCCCCCTTTTTCGCGGCAATTGTATGTTTGTGGGGCCCGATTGGCAAATCGTCCTCCTTTATTTTTGGGTTCCCGCCCTGGAGTTCTATTATTTCCTGCATCTTTTTCCAGGCATTCCCGTTTGTTACCATCATCTCCGCGGTTTCCCTGCCCTTTCCTTCCGGCACCTTCCCTGAAAGTTCCAGTATCTTTCCTGCAAGGAGGGTGCTTTTGTTTTTCAGGTCGTTCGGGCCCCCGCCCTGCAGCACCCGCATCACATCCCTGCATTCAAGCGCCCCCCCTATTCCATTTCCTACAGGCTCTGCCCCGTCGGTGATAAGGCTTTCAATCGACATATCCAGCCGCTTGCCTATCTTGATAAAGTCATTCCCCAGCATTTCTGCCCTTGGTATGTCATGTATCTTTGCCCCCAGCCCTATCGGTATGTCTATGGCCACGTATTTTGCCCCCACTGCGTATTTTTTTGCGAGTATTGATGCCAGCAGCATTCCCCTCGGGTCAAGGGAAAGAGGGTGCCTTATCTTTATCAGTTTGTCATCGGCCGAAGCGATATTCGTGCCACCTCCCCATACCATCGCCCCTTTCGCCTTCAACACTATTTCCCTGAGTTCATCTGTGTTGAAATTAACATCTGCAATAACCTCCATGGTGTCAGCGGTCCCCGCAGCAGAGGTTATTGCACGGGAGGAGGTTTTTGGGATGTATATCCCTGCAGCCGCAACAATGGGAACCACGACCAGGGTGGTTCTGTTTCCTGCCACTCCCCCTATGCAGTGCTTGTCTGCAATGGGACCCTTTCCCAGGTCCAGCATTTCTCCCGATTCCACAATTGCTTTGGTAAGTGCAACTGTTTCGTCTTCGCCAAGCCCCTTCATGTAAACAGCTGCCACAAATGCGGATTGCTCTGCTTCTGAAATCCTGTTCTTCATGAGTTCCCTTATTATTGTAGACATCTGTTCTTCGTTTAGGCTTTCCCCGTCCAGCTTTAGCTTTATGAATTCCAGGCTGGCCGGCTTTTCCATGTGCTTTACACGTATGAGGTCCTTGTCCCCCACGTTTAGTTCTTCTGCAATATCCCCGAACAATCCTATTTCCCCCGGCTTTACCATCTTGCTGCTCAGGTCTACAATCGCTATTATCTCCCTGCCATTGTGCTTCAGTATAACTCTGTAGCCGTTGTAAATATCATTTTCCTCTGCTTCCTTTTCATTGAGCACGACAACATTTCTTCCTGTTTTGATGTCTATGAGCTTTACCTGGCATAAGTATTCCTTCTTTTTCCAGAGCTCCTTTTTCTTTTCCCTCTTTTCTTTCTCTTCTTCGCTAAGAACCATTCCTTTGTTGTTTTCCATGTTTTTCTCCTTATGTTTCATCATCCATCCCTCTTCTGTGAAATCTTCTTTTCTGCAATTCCCGGGAGCGCGGAAGGGGGCAGAATGCCCATTTCCGTCACATACCCGTTTATGTGGTGGGCAGAGGTAACATCAAATGCAGGGTTGGAAATATTCACTTTTTTCGGGGGGCGTTCCCAGACTTCCTTACTGCTCCTCTCTTCAATTCTTTCCCTGACTCCAAACATCGTGAGCGGGTCATACTTGTAGCTTTCTGCACACGAGAAAAAATCAACATCATATATTTCTGCAAGCCGGGCAAGCGAGGAGGTCCCCACTTTGTTAACCAAATCCCCTGTGGAGTTGATTGCATCCGCCCCCACCAGCACCACATCTGCTTTTTTCAGGTACCTGTTTACTCCCAGGTCCACAGTTATTGTTACATCAACTCCTGCCCCTGAAAGCTCTTTTGCGGTTATCCTTCCCTGGTATCGGGGCCTTGTTTCGCAGGCCACCACTTTCAGGTTTTTCCCCCTTTTGTGCGCCTCTTTTATTACACCAGTAACTGTGCTGGAATGGCAGTGGGTGACTATTGTCATCCCGCTTGTCAGCATGGATGCCCCGTAATCCTTCAGCTTTCTTATGTCGCTTTCCATCCTGCGCAGATACTCGTTTTCGCTTTTCAGGACCATTTTCCTGAATTTATTTACGCTTCTTGTTTTTACGGTTGAAATTTCAGATGCAACAAACTGGATTGTCTCATCCAGGTAGTTCCTGAGCATCGGCTCGGTGGGCCTTGCACCTGATATCTCGAGTGCCGCCTTTACCACATCCGCCTTTATTCCATTTACTGTTTTCGCCTTTGAATCCTCAACCGCGTACATCATTGCGCGCACCCCTGCCTTTGCAACGTTCCTTGCACCCTGCACTTTAAGCGATTTGATGTCCTTTACAGTTTGCTTTACGCGGCGGCTCATGCACACCAATCAATAATAAGGTATATATATTTTTGCATTCAGCACACCAGCCTTTCAGAGCTGGTAGTCCAGGCGGGTCCCGTCCCCCAGGTAAACCCCCGGCTCCTTGATTACGCTTCCTATTACCTGCGCCTTCACCTTGTGCTTCTTTGCAATCTTCAGGATTGAGCTTTCCTCTTTTGCAGGGGCAGCAACAACCATTGCAGGAAAAATGCCGGGCTTGCCCATATGTTTTTTACTATTTGAGAGTTTTAAATACTTACCTGCCCGGGAGCTCCTCCAGCGCCTTTACTGCATCCTTTTCCCCATCCAATCACAATTTGGATGCACATGGGGCCAGGAGTGGGCTGTGCCCACTTGTGGCTCTTAATTTTTTACGCATGATTTCTACGGAGCCACATGCACCAAAAACCTCTTAAATTCCGGCATTGAGAAAAGCACCATGCGAAAAGAAGCCGAAAACTGGCTAAAGCAGGCGGAAAGTGACTTTAAAAATGCCAAGTTCCTGGTGTCCAAAAAGGCATACGATTTGGTTGCTTTCCTCTCGCACCAGGTTGCGGAAAAATCCCTCAAAGCATATATAATTGAAAAAAAGAGGGAGCTTCCCTTTAAAGGGCACAATCTCAAGGAATATGGGGAGGATGCAGAATGCCCGATGGAAATTTCCATTTTCCTTAGGGACCTTACGCCCCATTATATTGTGAGCAGGTATCCGGATGCCAGCGGAGGCGTCCCAGCAGAGTTGTATACTGAAGAAAATGCAAGGCTGCTTTTGGAAAAGGCAGGAAAGGTGCTGGAATGGGCAAAAAAGAGCTTGAAAGTTTCATAATGCGCGCCAACAAACAATTTCCCCTGGAGTTTGCCGCGCTTTTTGGCTCACGGGCGCGCGGGGCAGAGTTGAAAAGCAGCGATTATGATGTACTACTTGTTTCCCCTTCCTTCTCCGGGATGGGCATTTTCCAGCGAATGGAATTAGCCTTGGCTTTGTGGGAGGGAAGCGGAAGCGTTGAGCCAGTTTGTTTTACTCCTGAAGAGTTTGAGTCCGCAATGGGGAGCTACAACACAATTGCCTGGGAGGCTGCAAAAGACGGGATTCCCCTTTTTGGAAAAGAGAAATTTATGCGATACCGCAGGATTTTCCAGAAGGCCGTGGAAAACGGAAGCCTTATTTCCGGGAAAAGCATAAAATTCCTGAAAGCGCCCGAAGCAATTTTGGCTTCCCTCGGCTAATTCCCCTGGCGGGAAAGCTTCCCCAAGGCGCTAATCACATCTCCTTTCCTTTGATACGGAACAAGCAAATGGTCGTGGAAATATGCAGAAAACGCATTTACGCTTATCCCTTCCATTGCAAGAGCCCCAGTGATTTCCGCAAGGAACCCCACAGCAAATAAATCAGAATTCACATTCAACGTAATCAATGCAAAAGGACCTTCAACCTTCCCCTCTGCAATCCCCTCAATCTCATCATTTATTTCCTCAGAAAAAAGAACAGTGAGCCCTTCCTCCTCCCTGTAAATACAGGTAATGTAATCCAGGTAATTCGCAAGCACCATTATTTCTGATTCAGGCACGGAAGCAAGGAAATACTTTCCATCTGCCAATTCCGGATTCATTTCTTTTAGCAGCTTCCCCAGGTCCTTTTCCCCCATCCAATCACAATTGGTAGTCCAGGCGGGTCCCGTCCCCCAGGTAAACCCCCGGCTCCTTGATTACGCTTCCTATTACCTGCGCCTTCACCTTGTGCTTCTTTGCAATCTTCAGGATTGAGCTTTCCTCTTTTGCAGGGGCAGCCACAACCATCCCTGTTCCCATGTTGAAGGTGCGGTACATGTGCCTCTCGTCTTCCACATGCTTCCAGAGTTCCCTGAAAATCGGAGCAGGCTTTACCGGATTGTCTATAAAGAACCCGAGTTTTTTATTGAGCCTGGTGAGCTTGGAAAATGCGCCTCCTGTAATATGGGCAAGCCCGTGCACCTTTGATTTCCGGACCATTTCCATCACCGGCTCCACGTAAATTTTAGTGGGGGTGAGCATTTTCTTCCCCCACTTATCCACAGGGAGCACTTTCCTTGCAAGGGTATACCCGTTTGAGTGGAGCCCGGAGCTCCCCAAACTGATAAGCACGTCCCCATTCCGTATTGCGGAGCCGGTTATGTATTTTTCCACAACCCCCAGTGCAGTGAAAGCCAAATCAAAGGGCCTGTTTTTACCCTTTATGACGTCCTTCATTATCGCAGTTTCCCCCCCGACTATGGAGATTCCGGATTCTTTTGCCCCCTTTACAAGCCCCTTCATAATCTGTGTTATAAGGTATTCGTCTTCTTTTGCTACCGCGAGATAGTCTACTCCGGCAAGCGGCTTCGCCCCAATGCAGATAATGTCATTCACATTCATTGCGATTGCATCAATTCCTACTGTATCATATTTTTCAAGCTCATCCGCAACAAGCACCTTGGTCCCGACACCATCCGTATGCATTGCAAGTTTTTCACCCCTGAACGGGATTACTCCTGCATAGTGCCCCACCAGGGCATTCTTGCTCCCTGAAAAAATCGCCTTGTTTATGGATTTCTGAATTTTCCTGACGTTTTTTACGTCAACAGAATATCTTGCTCCCATGCTGGAAGTAAAAGAAGAAAAGAATTATAAAAGAAACTCAGGCTTCCCTGCTTTTACTCGTTATTAACCAGCCCAAGGTCGTGGACTGCATTTGCAGTGCTGTCCACCTTTTCAACCCTGCTGCTCAGCATGGCAGGTTTTTTCATGCTTTCCTCAACCACAGGAGCGGCTTTTTCTTCCCCCACAATCTCCACAATTCTCTCTGCCATCTTTTTCCTGCCCTGTCTTACTGCCAGTTCAAGGTCTGACTTCCAGTCTGCTCCAGTATCCACCAGGATTTTTGCGGTTGCCCTGTTTCCTTCAAGGATTGCATGCTGAAGTGCAGTCCTCCCATTTATATCTATCAGGTCCGGGTCTGCCCCCAGCTCTTTCATAAGTTCTTCCACAACACTGCATTGCCCGTTTTTTGCAGCGACCATTATCGGGGTCCTTTCAAGGTGGTCCCTTATGTTTACACTGCCTTCATTGAGTTTCCAGAGAGCCTTTATTCCGTTATTTACCGCTTCAAAAATTTTCCTTACCTCTTTTTCATGCCTTTCCTTCGGGCTGCGGGGAAACCAGCCGTTTCCGGAAGGCAGCCCCCTTGTCCCACTACACTTTTTAGCAACAGTTCTTTTGCTCATGCAACCACCATAATTAGGTTTATTTATTGTTTGCCAAGGTTTAAAAACGTGGTGTTGTTTTTCCCGCCGTTCTCAGGCATTCAGGCAAAAAGAAACAGGTAGGATGCTGCATAAAGGCCAAGAAGCACAATCGCCGCAAGCCGGTCCAGCTCCCCCCTCCCCTCC
>JBKHJL010000053.1:0-2558 GCA_046538155.1 Candidatus Micrarchaeia archaeon | reverse complement strand
ATTCTGATGTGGTGCCATTTCTGAATTCTGAGGTATGGAAGCTGAGAGTAGACCTTTCTGCTCCTGAAGTTGACAGAGAGTGGGTGGAGGAGGCATTCAGTAAAAAATCATATACGGAGGTGAGATACCTCTCAGAGGATGTGGTGGAAGTCACAAATCCCTACTACCTTCCATCTGAATTGCGGAAAAACAAAGGCAGCCTGGCCAAGAAAATTAGGGGTTTTCTTGAAAAGATAAGGGATTCGGGCTCTCCTTCTGCCATAATGGCTGCACATGCCTGCATGATTGAGTTAAGGGATTATTTTTCAACAGGGGACCTGAACAAGCTTCAGCAGTCTTCTTCCCCGAGCTGGCTAAAGGAGCATTTTTCCGAGCTTTCCAAGGCATACAGGGAGCTTGGTTATGGAATGGTTGACCGCATTGAGTACATAAGCAATTATGCGACCGGAAAGAACAGGCTGAAGCCGGTAAGCATTCCTGAGGGTTTTGAAAAGGGCAAAAAGCGCACTCTGAAGGAAATTGCCGCCCTTGAAAAGGACCTGCTGGACGGCTCCTTGGCAAAGAATGCAATAAAGCGTATAGAGTGGGGCATAAAACGGAAATGCTACTCAGTAGTGGAGGCTGCATTTTATGAAAATGTCCGCACGGAGCTGGAGGACTTCCTCAGGGATTTTCGGGACAAGGACTATATAGAGAAAGGATTTTCTGCAATGAGCAGGGAAGATTCGGAAAAGGTTGAACTGGCCATGCGTTATGTGGGCATGCTTGAAACAATTGCATGGAAGGCAGACCTGGAAGCAGTGAGGCTCAAGCTGAATGCGGCAAAGCGCCCCGGAAAGCCAGGTGAGCTAATGGAATCCCTCAGCCTTCGTTCCTGGATTTTTGGGGCAAGGTCTTCAATTTTGTGGGGGGCCCGTTCAATGGCCGCAAGACTCTTCCACAAACGCCCCCCCAAAAAGAGGAGGGTTTCCTCCCGGAGCGGTATGCTGGGCGGGCTTTCTGTTTTCGAGGAAATGCGCCTTGTGTTGAGTTCAAAGCGCGACCTTGCGGAAATAGGGAAAAGGGCATCCGCTTATTCCCGCCTCTTTTCATCATGGGTTGATGAGACTCTCCCCGGAGCCAGAATCGGAAGCGAGGAACGGCGCAAGCGCTTTTCTTCAGTCAGGGGGGATATCTCCAGGCTTTCAGCAGAAGCGGGGAAGCTCCAGGGAATCGTCCTCCCTTCCCCCGAAGATGAATACTGGGAAAAAACCGAAGAAATTTCAAAAATAGGCAACGAGGAAAAAAGAGAGAGGGAGCGCAAGAAACTCAGCTGGCAGCACCAGGCAGAGGTGCTGCTTGAGGTTGCAGATGCTTTTGAGATGGATGTTTCCAGGGAGCAGAAGGCAATCGGGGAGGACGTGCTAAGGAGCGTGGAAATGGCAAGGAACCAGGATATTTTTCTTGATGAGAATGCCCCATGGGACGAAAAAGTTGCGGCTTACAACCGGCAGTTTGTGATGCAGAACGCAGTTCCAATTCTTGCCGCTTCAACAGCTATTGGGGGTGTTCTCGGTTTTGCTGCCGGGGGAGTCGGAGCAAAACCCGGAGCCATTCTTGGATGGGGGACGGGTTCCCTTATTGTTGCTGCGGCCGGAACTTTTAATACCGGAAAATCCCTTGCAGATTACCTGGCAGCAACTACAGAGGCAGAAGAGGAGAACGCCCTCTCTGATTTAAGGGGCTCTGCATTTTACATGGGCTTTGGCATAGGGGGCGGCCCCCTCAGATTCTTTAGCGGGAGTGCAGCAAAGGCTGTGACCGGAACTTCATTTTTTGGCCTGGGGGCGTCAAACTCGGTGCTTCTTTACCATGACATAAAGCGGGCAAGCAAAGGAGATTCAGCTGCTTACTGGGAAATCCCTGCAGATGTTGCATTCATTGCAATCGGAAGCGTAGGCTTCATGAAAACATTCAGCGGAGCATGGAAAACAGTTTCACTCCCCAGGTATGTTAGCAAGGAGCTGAAGGGCAAATCCCTGATTGGAGGATCGTTTGCGCTGACCGAGAGGCAGATTGGCACACGGCTCCCAAAAATAATTTCCCGTGCAGTAAGTGGGGGCTATTCTCCAGGTTTTGTTGCTCTTAATTCCGCCTTTTCCTTTGGATTCAGCTTACCTGAAATGAAGCATGCCGCAGGCAGGGAAAAATACAAGCAGGCAATGAGTGTTTTCTCTGCAGGATTTGGAGAGATGAGCAGGGGCATGGTTACTTTTGAGTTTGTGCTTGCCGGAGCAGGAATGGGCGTATCCAAGGTATTGCGGAAATTCCCGGTCAGGACAGTTCCAAGACTAAATTTCTTACAGGCCACAGGGCTCCACACCAAAATTTCAAAAATTGCCAAAGAAGCAGGCGCAAAAGTATCAAACCCAAAAATGCAGGAGAGGCTGGTGGAGATTGCGTTTGGGAGCCGTGGGAAACTTTCTTCTGAACAGATACAGAGGATGCTTGCTCTTGAGGGGAAAGCCGGGAAAAAAGCAGCAGAGGAAATTTCAAGGGAAGTCAGCACAGGATGGAGA
>JBKHJL010000052.1:0-2569 GCA_046538155.1 Candidatus Micrarchaeia archaeon | reverse complement strand
GAGGAATACAGGGGGACAAAAGTAAATGGAAAACCAGACTACCTGCATCCCGGAAACAGGGGGAGAAGAGCGATGGCAGGGGCAATATCAGAGCAGATTTTTCCGGAACTATTGAAGAAGAAACAGCCGGAGAAAAAACAAATGCTGGTGGCAGCAAGGTAGGCAAAAATTCTACTCAAAATATTCTGCGTACAATAGGTAAGGAGTTTTATTCGCCTCTGGGAGGGCGTCCGGTTCTCCTCTCCAAATAATCCTCCCAGCTCACTTTATCCAGGGCATCAATGCTTCCACTAATATATGCAAAAATCTTCTCTGCACAGGCTTCAGGGGTGCGGCCGGTGGTATCCAGCTCCAGGATGCCGCAGGAAAAATTCTTTTCCGCGAGCTGGTAGCAGTAATCAAGCAGCTCTGCCATCACGTTTTCATCTATCTTTTCCCGGTAATATCCCCTTTTTTCCATCCTCCTCTCAAGCTCATCCGGATGGGTGCGGAGCACCACCACAAGGTCTGCGGGGCAGGGCGCCTCGCAGCCAAGGTGCCCCTCAAAAATAATATCTTTCTTCTTCTTAAGCACAAGTCCGAGGTGGGAAAAAAGCCGGGCAACATCAACCGTGCTCTCTTCACTTTCATGATTAACTGCGCTTGCCTCCTCTGCTATCTCGGAAATATGGAGAACGTCCCAGCCGGTGAGCCTTCCCAGCTCTTCTGCAACAAGGGTTTTCCCTGTTCCCGGAGTTCCTGTAATCAGTATTCTCATAAAAATACCTCAGTACTGCCTTGAGGCATACTGGTAGATTTTTGCCTCCCGGCCGCAGGCTACGCACTTCTTCCCTTCCGGAACCTCTTCCTTGCCGTATCTGGAGCCCCGGATATTTGCAGCACAGGCTTCCTTCACTTTGTCCGCGCAGGCTTCCCCTTCCCTGGAATCAGTGCAAAATGGAACCTTCACAAATCCCCCTCCGTTTTCAATCGCTTCCCTGAGCTCTTCAAGAGTGTCTGCCTCCTTCTCCATCCCTGAAAACCAGGCATCTGCCCTTTTCCGCAGGGCAATGTTCATTTCCTCACCTAAAGAAACTATCCTGCGGGCAAGCTCATCAAAGGGAACGCTTTCCTTTTCCCCTGTATCCCTGCGCACCACTACCGCTTTCCCGGAATCAATATCCCTCTCCCCGATTTCAACCCTGACTGCCGCCCCAAGCAGCTCCCACTTGTTGAACTTGAAGCCGGGGGTGTCATCGCCCGAATCAAGAACAGTGCGGAAAACCTGGGAAAGCGCTTCCTCAAGGCTGCGGGCATGGGAGAGGACCTTCTCCTCATTGCCCTTTTTGAGTATGGGCACAATTGCCACCTGGACGTTTGCCAGGTGGAAGGGAAGTACCATGCCGTGGCTGTCCCCGTGGATGGAGACAAGCGCGGCAAAAATCCTGGAGATAGAGGGGCCGTAGCAGGTCTGCCAGCAGAACTCCTCCTCTCCTTCATCATCCATGTACTTTACATCAAAAACCTTTGCAAAATTATTCCCCAGCATATGGGTGGAAGGGAGCTGGAGTGCTCTCCCGTCAGGGAGCAGGGTATCTGCAGCATAAGTATTCACTGAGCCGGCAAACTTATCCCACTGGGGGCGCCTGAAGAATATGAAGGGGATTCCAAAAGACTGGTGAATCATCTCCTCTGTTGTTTCCATGTCCTCCCTTACCTGGGCAAGCGCATCTTCCTCGCTCGCAAAAACATCATGGGCCTCAATCCAGTAAAACTCCCTTCCCCTTATGAATGGCTTTGTCGCCTTTGTCTCATACCTCCAGACCGGGCCGGACTGGTAGAGCTTTAGGGGGAGGTCTGTCTTTCCATTTATCCAGAGGGAATACATCGGATACATTGCGGTCTCAGATGTGGGGCGCATAATCATTTTCTCCTCCAGCTCGTTTTTCCCTGCCCGGGTAACCCAGAAAACCTCAGGGGCGAAACCCTCCACATGCTCCTTCTCGGCTTCCAGATTCTTTTCCGAAATAAGGGCCGGAAAATATGACTTGCGGTGCCCCTTCCGCTCAAGGGCATCCTCATAAAGGCGGTACATCCTGCTGATTACATCTGCAGCATTGGGCATGATTACCACAAACCCCTTGAGGTTGTAGCGGAGGTCGCAGAGCTCCGCCTCTTTTATTACCGAATTGTACCATTCTGAAAAATTCTCATTTGGAATATCCATTGGATTGCACCTGGAAGGATTTGAGGGGAGAGAGATTTAAAAGGAATGCTGAGTTAAAAAAGGCGTGATAATTGCAATAGGGCTGCTTATATCTGGCCTTGTGGTGCTTGCGTTTGCAAGCGATAAAACCATAGACATTGCATCAAGGCTGGCAGCAACTGCAAACATTCCCCCGCTGCTGATTGGGATAGTTGTGCTCTCCATGGGCACTTCGCTGCCCGAGATAAGCACCTCCATCACCTCAACACTTTCCGGGCACCCGGAAATAAACGTGGGGGACATCTTCGGTTCATCGCTTTCCCAGATTACATTAATATTTGGCCTGGCAGTGCTTATTGCCGGGCCCATAAAGGAGGGGAGGGG
>JBKHJL010000003.1:0-44054 GCA_046538155.1 Candidatus Micrarchaeia archaeon | reverse complement strand
GCATAAGCTGGACCAGGACATAAAACAGGACCTTTTCGGTCCTTCCAATGAGGTGTTTGTGAGCTCGGCAAACTATCCTGATGTTTCCTGGGGTCCGGTGGTTTCGCTTTCTGACTACAGGGGAGCCCGGGAACTCTACGAACAGGGCTACGAACGAGTGGTTGAGGCACGTGCAGCAATGGTCAAAGGAAAGCGTTTTGGGGGACTTCGGCCCCACAGGAGAAGCATCAGGGAAACGGCTGAAGCGGCAATCTCCACAAGGCCGGTGGACCTGGAGGTAAACTTCTCAAGAAAGCCAAAATATGATATGAGATTCTCCTCGCTTGTCCAGCCTACCGGGGCATCTGCGCCAATGCGGAAGCTGCGTGTATGCGACAATCCAAAGGTGCCCAGAAAGGTGGACAGCATACTGGAAGAAAAAATGAAGGCAAGATCTGCGGCAATAGAGCTCTACCGGAAGGGGATGGATAACTACTATATCTCAAGCGTACTTTCCGTGGGCAAGCTCGGTCTTGAAGAAAACAGGATAATGGTGCCGACACGGTGGAGCATAACCGCAACAGACGATATGCTTGGAAAGCACATAATGCAAAGAGTACGGGACTTTAAACAGCTAAACAAAGTATGGCTTTTCAACCATTCCTCCTTCTCAAATCACTATGAGATAATGCTGATTCCCGGAAAATGGGAATTTGAGAATTTTGAGGCATGGTGCCCGAATACGCTCTGGAATCCACGTGGAAGCAAGGCAAGGATAAGCAAGGAATATGAGGCGTTCAGAGGAAGGAGCAAATATGCAAAGTCCCAGGCAGGAGCATACTACTCGGTACGGCTTGCGGTCCTTGAATTCCTGGAAAGGATAGGCAGGCAGGCCCGGGTAGTGGCATTCAGAGAAGTATACGAAGGATACCAGGTTCCGGTGGGGGTATTCCAGGTAAGGGAAAATGCAAGAGATGCTATGGATAACCCTGAAAGATTTTCCAGTGTGGGGGAAGCCCTTGGGGTTGCTGCAGGGAGATTAAGGATTCCTGTGGGGGATTACCTGAAAAAAAGTAGTATCTTGGGGCAGAAGAACCTGCTGGAGTTTATGTAACCATGGTTACAAGACCTATAATGCTTATAAAACTCCCATACCCTAAGAAGAGTATTCTTGCTTGTCTGGTGAATTAATGGATGAAGTAAAGGAAGAGTGCGGCATAGTGGCGGTCATCTCAAAAAACAAATCCCGGGTTGCACCGGCTGTTTACCGGGCAATGGTTGGTGTCCAGCACAGGGGGCAGGATGCCGCAGGCATGGTATTGTATGATGGCTCATTCTATAAGAAAAAAGGGGTGGGGCTGGTTGCAGAAGTCATCCAGGAAAAAGACCTTGTCCAGCCTCACTGGGCCGGAATAGGCCACACACGCTACCCTACAACTGAAACAGCAACGCTCAGGGATATCCAGCCATCCATTTCAGGCGGTATTTCCGTTGCCCACAACGGGCACATCACAAACTATTCTGAAATAAGAAAGGGGCTGGAGGAAAAAAACTATGTTTTTGAGGGAACTGTTGACTCAGAAGCCATCCTCTATCTCATGGCAGACAAACTGCGGGAAGGAGCAACCCTGGAAGGGGCGGTGCTCCATGCAATGGAAAAGCTTGATGGTGCTTACTCGGTTGTCGGAATATACGACAGGAAAGTCTTTATCTTCAGGGACCCCCATGGGATACGGCCCCTTACCTACGGCGAAGATGAAAACAATATAATATTCTGTTCTGAATCCACAGGCCTGGACATGAACCTGGTCCCTTACTCCGGTTCAATACAGCCAGGGGAACTGGCAATAGTTGATGAAAACGGAAACATGAAAAAAAAGACTCTTCTGAACAAAGGAGCCAGGCACTGTATGTTTGAATATGTCTATTTTTCCCGGCCTGATTCCATAATAAACGGAAAACTTGTGGAACAGGTAAGGAAAGAGCTCGGAAAGCAGCTTGCAGAGGAAGCCCCGGTTGATGCAGACCTTGTAATCCCTGTTCCTGACACTTCAAGAAGCGCCGCCCTTGGGTTTGCAAAGGAAACCGGAGTAGAATACACGGAAGGAATAATAAAAAACAGATACATTGGCAGGACCTTCATAATGCCTGACCAGGAGAGCAGAAAAAAGGCAGTGAGAATGAAGGTAAACCCTATCAGGCAGATAATCCAGGGAAAAAAGATTGTTTTGTTTGATGACAGTATCGTGCGTGGCACAACGATGAAAGAAATAGTCCGCGTGCTTAAGAACTGCGGGCCGAAGGAGATTCACCTGCGCATAACCTGTCCTCCGGTAATCTCCCCCTGTTTTTACGGAATAAATATGCCCACTTATGATGAGTTGATAGCAAATAACAAAAGCGTGAAGGAAATAAGAGATTTCTTTGGAGTGGACAGCCTCCATTACATAAGCCTGGACGGGCTGAAAAAAGCAGTTGGGGAAAACGGTTGTTTTGGCTGTGTGACCGGAGAGTATGTTACTCCTGCGGCTGAAAAGAAAGCAAAGGAGAAGAGGGACCCATATGGCAAATATAAATGCTGATTTCAAAAAACTGGAAAAGATGACCGGGCGCACCGAATCCGAAATCATTGAGTGCCTTACCAATATAGGTATGCCTGTGGAAGAAGAGGAGGGAGAAGTTGTTGTTGAGATAACCCCAAACCGGCCGGACCTCTTTTGCGTAGAGGGAATTGTCCGTGCAGTCACTGCATATTATGATAAAAAGATTCCTGAATATGTGGCTGAAAAATCAGATTACTCAATGGAAGTTTCAGATGAAACACGGAAAGTAAGGCCTGAGGTTTCCGCAGCTGTAGTTAAAGGGCTGAATATTGATGATGAGCTGCTGGAAGACCTGATGCAGATGCAGGAAAAACTGCACCAGACAATTGGGCGGAAAAGAAAGAAGGTTGCGGTGGGAATACACGACCTGGACAATATATCCGGGAAAATGAGGTATACTGTTGCACGGGGGGAAAAGCTGGTCCCCCTGGAAATGGAGGAGGAGATGGACATCCGGGAGGTGCTAGAAAAACACCCAAAGGGAAGGGCGTATGCGCACCTTGTACCGGAAGGAAAAGCAGTGTTAATTAAAGATGAAAAAGGCGTGGTGTCCTTCCCTCCTGTAATAAACAGTGAACGGACGCGGGTAACGGAAAAAACAAAGAACCTGCTTGTAGAAGCAACAGGAACCTCAAGGGAAACTGTGAGGAAAACCGTAAACATAATAGCTACTGCGCTCGCGGACAGGGGAGGAGAGCTATTCCAGGTTAAAATTAATGGGGAAACCCACCCGGATTTTACCGAAGAAAAAATAGAAGTGGATATGGAGGAGGCAGGAAGGGTGCTTGGGATTAAACTGGATTTGGAGGAAGGAAAAACCTGCCTGCAGAAAATGGGGATTCCTGTTGAAGGGGAGCAGGCAATTGTGCCCCCATACAGGGCAGACATACTCTCCTTTACTGATATAATAGAAGATATTGCAATAGGATATGGATATGAGAGGCTGGAGCCAACCCTCCCCCAGCTTACAACTACGGGCAAAGAAAACAGAAGGCTGGAGCCTCTGCACAGTGCGCTTACGGGCATGGAGTTCCTGGAAGTAAAAAATTATTTTCTCACAAATCCTGAAAAGCTCGGGAAGGTGGGGAAGGAAAAGGGGGCACTTGTAATAGAAAACTCTGCATCCGAGGAATTTACCCATTTGAGAACAACTCTTGTTTCAGGTATAATGGAATGTTTTTCAACCAATAAGATGATGGGGCTGCCGCAAAAAATCTACGAGTGTGGAAAAATATACAACGGGGAAGAAAAAGAAAGCCTTTGTTTTGGAATTATGGGGGACAACGCCTCACTTACGACTCTCCAGGCCTTCCTCCAGACACTGTCAAAATGGGTAGGTAAAGGGATTAAGCTAAAGCAGGGCAAAGACTCTTGTTTTATAGAAGGAAGGTGTGCTGAAGTTTTCCTGGATGGAGAAAAGGCAGGGGTTATTGGTTCAGTGCATCCCGAAGTACTAAAAAAATATGGTCTGGAATACCCTGTTGCACTTTGTGAACTGGATGTAAAAGAATTAGTGGAATAGGCAGGAGACCCCTCATTTCCACTATTCCAGCTCTTCAATTGAATCAGTTATTATTTTATAAACTACGACTGAGCCAGAGAAAGAATGAAAAAATCCGTCAATAACCTGCTCCATCTCCTCAGGTACGACCAACACAGACTTCGTTTTCCAGAAATACTTATTATAGCCATTTTTGTTAAGATGATAGTAAAAATTTCGTTTTATTCTGTTATATTCTTCAACAGAAGACTTGATATCGTATAGGTATACTAACATTGTATGTAACCATGGTTACATATATTTTTAATTATTACTTTACTGGAAAATCAAACCGGGAATAGTGGAAACACACCCCCTCATTGTTTTTAAACCTGAAGAGGAATAATTAGTTTAATGAAGCTTCAGCCCAGGGAATACCAGAAAAAGATAATACAATCTATAAAGGAAAATGGCAACACCCTTGTTGTGCTTCCTACTGGCCTGGGCAAAACACTGATAGCCCTGGCAATGATGGAAAACACACCAGGAAAATGCATTTTCCTTACCCCCACAAAGCCCCTTGCCCGCCAGCACAGCAACACAATAAAGAGTGTTTTGGGTGAAGTGGAAGGCGGTTCTGCACTGGTTACTGGTGAAAACACCCCAAAAAAACGCACCGTGCTTTACAAGAACAGGGTTGTTTCTTCAACACCCCAGACAATACGGAATGATATGAAAAAAGGGATTTTTCCTTCTGACAAAATATCTCTTGCAGTATTTGACGAGGCCCATCGAGCAGTGGGGGATTACGCCTATGTAAAAATAGCTGAAGGTCTGCCCGAAACAGCAAAAATAATAGGCCTAACTGCTTCTCCTGGGGGGGACCGCGCCAAGATAAAGAAAGTCCTTGACAGTCTCAGGATAACGAATGTAGAGGTAAGGACAAATTCCGACCCCGATGTTCTTCCATATATAAAGAGGATGAAGCAGGAATGGGTGCCGGTAACTCTCACCAGCTCATATCTTGAGGCAAAGGAAATACTGGCTTCCTACGCAACAAAACAGGCAAAGCTCCTGAAAAACATGGGAATACGCCCCTGCCTTTCTTCCAAAAAGGCCTTTCTTGAGTTGCGTCCCCGCATAATGAGAATAAAACACCCCATGAAATACCGTGTAATTTATCTCTACAGCTGCCTGCTCCACATTCTCCACCTCCAGGAGCTCCTTGAAACCCAGGGAAAGGTTCCGGTGTTCAGATACCTGGAAAAGCTGCGTACATCTGATTCAAAATCAGCAGCTGCCGTTTCCAAAAACACAGAAATATCAAAAGTAGTTTCCCTGCTTGAGAAGGCCGGGGAACACCCAAAAATGGAAAAGCTGTTTTCAATAATGGCTAAGCTCAGGGAAAAGAAAGTCATAATATTTGTCCAGTACAGGGACCAGATAGAAGAAATAAGCGCGGAGATGGACCGGCGCGGGTTTCGTGCAAAATCTTTTATGGGCAAAAGAAAGAATTTCAACAGGAAGATGCAGGAGGAAACCATGGATTCTTTCCGCAAGGGAGAGTTTGACATCCTTGTTGCAAGTTCTATAGGAGAGGAGGGTCTGGACATCCCTGAAGTGGATGCGGTTATTTTCTATGAACCCATACCCAGCGAGATACGGACTATCCAGCGGAGAGGGAGGGCAGGAAGAATGAAGGAAGGCGCTGTTTATGTTCTCATGACCCGCAAAACAAGAGATGAGTATTATTATTGGGCTTCAAGAAAAAGAGAGAAGAAAATGAAAGAGGTTCTCCTGTCTTTCAGGGACAAATTCCGAATGCAGAACACAACGTCCGAAATGCCCACAAAGCCAGAAGGGAAGAAAGCCGGGCAGAATACTCTAAACAAATTCCTTTAGATATAGTCCCCGTCCCAGCCCCCGCTGGCATCTCCACTGTGCTGGAACACAAATTCCTCCCTCCGTTTCCTTTCATAATACGTTCCGTAAGCCAGCCCCAGTATGAGACCTCCAAGGTGTGCAGCATTTGCTATTCCTGAGCCCGGGTTAAATGAACCCATGAGCTCAAGCACGAACCAGAGTGCCGCAGCCGCTTGTATGGGCATGGGAATAAAGAACACAAAAACCCGCATGTCCGGCCTGAGCATTGCAAGTGCACCCAGTATCCCAAAGATTCCCCCACTTGCCCCGAGTGCAGGTACCAAAGGAATGATTTCCATTATGATTGTAATGTAATAGGTAATGTTTCCTGCTATTCCTGCAGCCAGGAAGAGCAAAAGGAAATTTTTTGTGCCGATTTCCCTTTCCAGGTAGGGCCCGAAAATAAGCAGGGAAAATGAATTGAAGAAAAGATGCATCAGCCCCCCGTGCAGGAAACAGCTGGTAATGAACATCCATGGCATCAGGTTTGATGGGTCAAAATACAATCCTTCTGTAAACCCAGGTACTCCCAGCTGAACTATGAAGGCAATTACGAAAATTGCCAGAAGAGTTTGCCATCCCTGCATCCTACCACACCCTCATTGCTCCCTCTTAAGCTTTCTGTATGTTTTCTCTTTTTTACCCTGCCCCAGGATATTGGGCGGGATTCTTTCCCTCATCAGATAGAGCCCGACTATCCCCAGTACCAAAAGACCGGTAATCGCGAGTATGAGCAGGCCGTCCTGCTTCCGCTCAAAGTTCTTCATCTTGTCCAGGCCTGCTTCCAGGCTTTTTATTGCCCGCACATATTCTCCGTTCCCTGCATAGTTTTCTGCGGTTGCCATTGCGCTTTCCACAAAGTTCCGGTCCTTGTCTGCCATGTTTTCTTTCTGCTTCCCGTAGAGCGCCTCCAGATTTTCCCCGAGCCTCTCCTCCTCGTTTTTAAGGAGTTCAAGGGTTCCCTCCATCTTTCCTGTCATTTTTTCAATTTCCCCTATTGTTTCCCCACAGTTTTCTGTTTCATCTGCTTTTTTCAGGTATCTGCTCACTTCATATGGCTTAAGCAGAAAGTTGCCTTCAAGATGGGTTTCATCGGCTTCTTCGTATTCCCGTGTATACTCCTCAAGCACATCATATGCTTCAGCTACAATTTCCTCAAGGGCCGCCTCCATTACCATATCTTCCTCAGATTTGCTTTCTTCTGCCGCATCCAGCACCGCTTCTGCCCTGAGCGCCGCATCAAATGCCTCCATTGCATCGTCAAGATTGAGGCTTCCCGAGAACTGGCTGTTTTTCTCTTCTACTTCAGTGATAGCCTCCTCAGTATTCTCTCCGTAATAACCTGTGTCCGCCCATCTTTCTTTTATCTCTTTTTCCCTGTTCAGCAGTGCTTTGGATATCTTGGTTATCTTCTTTTTTTCCCATCCCTTGTCTATACTTTCAAGCGGGCTTATCAGGGCCCCTTCCGGAACGTCTTCTTCAATAGCACTGCGCAGCTCAGTCACCCGTGCCTCCATTTCCCGGGTATAAGTATTGTTTACCCCGAGGTTTTCTGCAACCTGCAGAGCATTCTCTAACTGGCTTATTTTCTCTTCCATCTCTTCCTTCAGTTTTTCATGTTTTTTCAGCACGTTTTCTTCTTTTTTCTCCCTGTTCTCAACCAAATCCCTGAGGTCTTCTATTTTTTCATAAGCGCTTTCCTCATCACCCTGCTGGAGGTATGTCAGTGTTTCCTCCAGGATTGCAGTTTCCCCGCTGCTCAGGTTCATCCCCTGGTAAAGCAGTACCTGCTCATTAACATACTCCTCAAGGTTGTTCATCTCGTAGCTTACCCTGACTTTCGTTGGCTTTCCTGCCTCAAGGTCGTGCACCTTGAAAAACACAGTGCTTTCCCCGATTATGTTTTTTTCTGTGATCCTCTCCCCAGTGTAACCAAAAATATCAATTTCCTCCATTCCCTTTCCCTCTTCTGTACTTGAATATGCAATATATTCCAGGTCTCTCTTTGGATGGAAGGTGAAGAATAGCTCCACATTGGTGGTCTGCCCGAAGGTTGTTATGAAGGAGACCCCCCTTTCAACGTCATATGCATCATAATCATGGGTGTACAGTTCCAGGGTATGTGTTCCTTTTGCAAGAGGCCGGGCTATCCCATCTCCTGTGTATGGGACGGTTATCCCATCAATGGTTACGCTTTCCACACCTGGATAATCCCCGATTATCAACCCTCCGACATCCTCTTCACAGGAAATCTTTATCTCATGCTTCACGTCTGCCCCGCCTTCACTGTCTCCCTCCGCTTCTTCTTCATGCTTTTTTGTCCTGCAGACAATTCCTTCTTTTTTGAAGATAAGGGATATCGTCTCACTTGCGTTTATCTCTGTAAGCTCTATTTCAATCCTGCCTCTTTTCGGGGTTACCAACCTTACTTCTTCTTTTCCCCGGACCAGGTCAATCTTCCGGTATTCCACATCTGTATGTGCTTCTACAGTTACTCCTTCTCCAGAATATTTAGTGGGGTTCTTTATGTCCACATAGAGATACTGGCTCGTGTTGCCGTCCAGTGCAGGTATGCCAATCTGCTCATAAGCATCAACAATAATAGAGTTCTGCACAAGCGAATTCCTGTTTGCCATAAATTCTGCTTCTATCTCATCATATGATTCCTCTATTTCGGAAAGCGTCCCCAGTGCGCAGCGGTAATCAAGTTCATCCCCATCATAGCACTCCTCTCCCTTTAGCCAGGTTTCAAGGAAACTCGGCTTAGAGCCGTCCATGCTTATCTGGTCAAGGATATATGCCCTTCTTTCAGGCAGGTCCCCATACCTGTTTTCCGCCTTTTCCAGAATTCCTTCTTCTATGTTTTCAATTATTTCCTGATAGTTGGAGGGCATTGTCTGCTCCAGCAGCGCATATTGCACTTCTTCAGTATGGGTGTCTATTCCATCTGCCTTCGCCTTTTCTATGAATTCCTCCAGCCACTCCAGCTCCTCGGTTATTATTGCTTCTTCTGCCCCCTCCTCCTGCTCTGCAGAATTCAGGGCCATGTTTGCATATTTCTTACACTTTCCATAATCTTCAAAGCGCTCCCCCAAGCTCCCCGAACTTCCGATGCGGCAGTAGCCCTTTGCATCCTCCAGCCAGGCCTTTCCTCTTTCCCCCATTTTATTTTCCATTGCTTTTGCCTCTTCCAGCAGTTCCTCCGCTTCTTCCCCATACTCCCAGACAACTTCTTCAGCCTCATCCATTATCCCGCTCTGGGCAATCACAGTATAACCTGAAACCGCGGTTCCGCTCCCCATTATACAGTCATTTATCCATCCCCTGTCCCCCTCTTCAGCATTTTCTGCCCTTTGGAAGGCTTCGTCCGCAAGTTCCTTTATTCCTATGAGTTCTTCATATTCTCCCCTAATCCCCTGGGCCCGGCTGTTGCTCTCCCCATAGCTGCTCCGGTATATCCTGCTTATCTCTTCCTGCTCCATTTCAGAAACAACATCTTCCACAAGCCCCTTTTTCTCTTCTGCAAGTGCTTTCCCCTCTTCGCAGGAATCACCCAGTTCCCGGTAGGTCTGGTTTATGCTGTCTATCTTCTCATCAAGTGCGTCAATCGTGCTCCAGTGCTCTTCCACGCACCCGTAATACCAGGAAAACCCGGGTACTGCATTCCATATCTCTGAAATTTCACACTCAACATCCTCCAGAGGCATTCCACAGTATTCACTTCCACCTCCGGTATAATTGTCATTGCACACCCCGCCGTATACAAGTTTTTCTCTCCACACCTCAAACTCTGCCCTCTTCCCATTTACCTTTTCTCCATACTTCTCCAGCCCGAGGAGGGAATATTCTGCACAGTCTGTCCAGTCCCAGGGATACGTAAATATGTCCCAGCTACACTTTCCCGGAACTAGGTCCTCAACATCAAGCTTTATTTCTGCCGCATCTTCTTTTTTTTCTGCGGCAGCACTAATGTATGATGCATTTTCCCTACGCAGGGAGATCCCAGATTTAACCTTTTCCAGCTGCAGCTCTTCCAGGCTGTTCTGGAAATCAGGAACAGTTGTCTGAAGAAGATCCTCAAGCGCTTCCCTGTCTTCTTCCTCAAGCATTGAGCCCGAAGAAGCAAGGGCAGGCATTTCAAAAAAGCTTGCTGCATATGGGTTTTCCTGCAGCCAGGTGTCGTTTTCCCAGGGCCGGGGGTATTCCTCAGAAGCAGAAAACCCCACACAAACCAAGCCCACTAATAAAACAAGCAGAATTTTAGTATTCATAGTTTTATATCTCACAAATTATTTAATTAGTTATCATTGCTTTTTCTGTGTCCATTTTCTGATAAATGAGGTAACAAGCCGCACTCCTCTTGCGCTCGGGCCCTTGGGGAGATAAGCGCCAGGGTGTTCAATAAGGTCAACACTTGCGATGTCAAGGTGTATCCAGGGAGTTTTGCCCACGAACTCTTTTATGAAAATCCCTGCGGTTATGGTTCCCGCCTCTCCCTGTTCGCTCCCTATGTTTTTCACATCCGCAATATCGCTCTTCACCATTTCTGAATATTCCTCCCATACAGGCAGGGGCCACACCCTTTCGTAGGTTTCTTTCCCTGCCTCTTCAAGCAGCTCCATTGCCTTCCCCTCAGTTCCCATCATGCATATTCCATGGCGGCCCAGTATCACATTTGCTGCTCCGGTAAGCGTGGCCATATCTAGAATCAGGGCAGGCTTCATTTCTGCAGCATATGCAACAGAGTCTGCAAGACAGACTCTTCCTTCTGCATCGGTGTTAATTATCTCTATTGTTTTTCCGTTGTAAGATTTTATTATGTCCCCAGGGTTCACGGAATTCCCATCAGGCATATTCTCGGCGGCCCCGAAGATGAGGGTTGCCTTTACCGGCACCTTCAGTTCAGCAAGTGCCTTCATCACTCCCAGGAGAACAAGCGCCCCGCTCTTGTCATATTTCATGCTTGCCATTCCCTTTCCTGGCTTTATGGAAATCCCTCCACTGTCAAAAGTGATTGCTTTTCCCACAAGTGCAATGTGGGGCAGGTTTTTTCCCTGGTTGTATACTATTCTCACAAAGGTTGGGGGCTTTGCGCTTCCCCTTCCCACTGCAAGTATTCCCCCCATCCCTTTTTTTTCCAGCTCTCCCCTGCTGTAAACCCGGCAGTCCATCCCGTATTTTTTTGCCAGCATCAACGCCTCATCTGCTATTCTCTGGGGGCTCATTACATTTGAGGGCTCCATGTCCAGCCTCCGGGCATAGTTTTGTGCAGTTGAGAGTATTTCTGCTTCTCTTGCCCGCCTTGAGTAGTCCTCTTCAGAAAAAATAACAAGTTCTTCCACGTCTTTCTTCTTTTCCTCTTTCTTCTCTGTTTTGTAAACATCTGTCCGCTGGCTCTTCAGGGCAAATCCTTCTGCAAATGCCTGCAGGGCATCCCCCCGGTCAAGCTCCATTTTTCCGCTTACCCAGACTCCGCATTTTTTTATTTTTTTTCCGGACACCAGTGAATATGCCTTTCCCCCGGCCTCTCTGAAGTTTTCTATTTTTGCCTTTGCTTCCTTTCCTATTCCAATGAAAAGCAGCCGCCGGTATCCTCTGTCCGGGACTGGCACAAAAAGGGATTTTTCTTTTTCACCTCCGAAATTGTCCTCCACACCGCTTTTTTTGAGGATTTCAGAAGACCAGGCGGGCCTTCTCCCTTTTATGCAGGGCACAACAAGCAGTTCTGTTTCAATTTCTTCAACTTCTTTTTTTTCAAACCTGATTTTCATCTTTAACACCCAATGCAGAACGCATTGCCCGGAAGAAGGGCTTCTGCCCGATTTCCCTGGACAGGTAAGGCACAAACACAGAAACAAAACTTAAACCTATCGAAGCCGCCATAACAATCTCATCCTTCCCTCCCGGAAAGAGGGGCTTTGTTCCCCCCCAGTAATCTATAATGTCATTAAGGAGGAACCACCCCAGGACCAGCATCAAATATCCATTCCCCAGTTTTTTCGGCAAGATTACCCAGGCAGCCATAATCATCAGCAGGTGCCCCACAATCAGTATGCTGGTTGTGTTGAGGCAAAGCGGGGAAAAATACCTTTCCGGAAAAAGCCCGAAAATCATCAGTGTCCAGAGCCCGTATTTCACTAGTCCTGCGCCCGCAATAAATCTGCAAAGCCGGTTTTGTATTCCGAATATAACCACCAGCAGGAGAAGCCCTACATACAGCGGACAGTCCGGAATAAAAACCCAGAGCCATGGCGGAAATTCCGGAATTTGGTAATAGTATGTAAGAAATCCAAAGAAGAAAGAGAGGCCACAGAGCAGGTAAAACAGGAATCTCCAGATGTTCATTTTTTCTTCACAACCTTCATTGGATTGCCTTTTGCAAAGTTTTTTTTTGGCACTGTTCTGTCTACAAGGGTTGCTGCGGAAACAGTGGCACCATCCCCTATGCTCACCCCTGCAAGGACAGTGGAATTTGCCCCAAGCATTACGTTTTTACCGATTTTTACTTTCCCCACACGCATTTCCTTTATCAGGTATTCGTGTGCAAGTATTGTGACATTGTATCCGACCACTGAATTTTCTCCTATTTCTATAAGCTCAGGGTAAAAGATGTCAAACATTGCCGCCAGCCCGATTGAAACGTTTTCCCCTATCCTCATGCCTGTCAGCCTGAGCAGGTCGTTTTTCAATTCCAGGAATGGAACATATTTTGCAGTGTAAATCACAAGAAAATTAAAAACAACCCGGAGAGGGTCCCTGCTTTCCCAGAGGTGCCTCAGAGAGTTCTTTTCCCCGGTTGCCCTTGATTCCAGGTTCCTCCTTCCCATTGCTCACCACTCCTGCTCAAGATATGAAACAGCATTGCGGAATAGCGACAGCCCCCTTCCGGTGGAGCCCGTTCTTCCTGCCCAGCAGGGGTGGTTTGTGCGGTGGTTGTAGGCTTCGGGGTGGGGCATCATCCCCAGTGTCTGCCCGCTTTTGTCGCAGATTCCGGCAATGCCTTTTACAGAGCCATTGGGGTTCCAGGGGTATTTTCCCTGCCCCCCGTCCGGTCCGGCATATTGCATAACATTCAGGTTGTCTTTCATAATCCCATCCAGTATTTCTCCTGTTTCTGGTATGAATCTTCCTTCCCCGTGCCGTACCGGGAGTTCTATTTCTCCGAGTTCCCTCGTGAATATACATGGGGAGCGCTCGTTTATTTTCAGCGCTACCCAGCGGTCTTCAAATTTCCCTGATTCATTGTAGGTTATGGTTACTCTCTGCCTGAAATCTGGTTCCGGAAGCAGCCCCATCTTCACAAGTACCTGGAATCCGTTGCAGATCCCGAGCACAAGCTTTCCGCTGTTTATGAATTCCTGCAACTCTTTTCCTGCCCTGTACCTGAGCCTGTTTGCAAGCACTTTTCCCGAGCCAATATCGTCCCCGAAAGAAAATCCCCCAGGTATAATCAGAAAATTGTATTTTTCAAGAATGGAAGGGCTTTCCAGGACCCTGCTTACGTGCATTATCTCCGCGTTTCCCCCAGCTTCCTTTACTGCATAAGTGGTTTCCACCGGGCAGTTTATCCCATACCCATTCAGCACAAGCGCATTTGTCTTGCCTACCATTTCAATGCCCTCCTCCAAAGCGCTTTCATTTCCATGACATCCTGGTTCACAATCATCTTTCCATCCTTCCGTATAACCATTCTCTTGTCCCCCCGAACCCTGCCCACTTTTGCAGCGGGAAGCCCGGAGAATATCTGCCTGAATCGGTTTTCATTTTCCGAGGAGACGCTTACAATGAAACGCCCCGGGTCCTCTGAAAACAGAAACGCCCTTTCGTCTTCTGTTTCGCTTTCTGCTTCTCTGATTTCAAAATCTGCCCCCCGCAATCCCCCCATTGTGCATTCTGCCAGGGCCACAGCGATCCCCCCATCAGAAACATCATGGGCAGAGCTGAGAAGCCCATCGGCCGCTGCCTTTGAAACTGCATTGTAAAGTGAAGAGTTAGCTTCCAGGTCCACTTTTGGCATCCCGTTTCCAACTCCTCCGTATGCCTTGTAGTATTCACTGCCCCCGAGCGCACCCCTGGTTTTTCCAAGGAGGTATATGGAATCACCCGGGTTCTTGAAATTGCAGGTAACCGACTCTTCAATATCCTGTATTTTGCCCACTATGGTTACCAGCAGGGTGGGGTTTATGGAATATTTCTCTCCTCCGGAATAATAATCGTTTTTCATGCTGTCTTTTCCGGAAATTAAAGGAATCCTGTAAGCAACTGCTGCATCATGCAGGCCTTTTGCACAGCGCACCAGCTGGGCAAGTTTGTAATCTCCATCAGGGTTCTTTTCGGATTTTACCGGGTCAGGCCAGGAGAAGTTGTCCAGCCCCGCGAGGTAGCCGAACATTGCTCCGGAAGCAACAGCATTTCTCACTGCTTCATCTACCGCAAGCTGGGCCATGTGGTAAGAGTCCTCAACCTGCCTGGGGCAGATTCCATGGCTTATAACCAGGCCTTCCTGGCAGTCCAGAAGCGGCCTTATCACCCCTCCGTCCGAGGTCCCGTTTCCGCACATGACCGGTTTTATTACACTTCCTCCCTGCACCTCATGGTCATACTGTCTTATCACCCACTCCTTTGAAGCGATGTTCGGGGCAGCAAGAAGCCGCAGAAGTATTTCATTCGGGTCTGTTTCTGTAAGGTTTGGCTCAGGCTGCAGCTTTTCTTCCCAGCTGGCCTTAAGCTTTAGTTTTCCCATTCCTTCATGCAGGAATTCCATGCTCAGGTATCCCACTGTTTCTTCATTATACATGATGTGGAAGTATCCGCTGTCCGTAAATGTACCCACAACTGTTGCTTCCACATCGTGCTTTTCCGCAAGCTTCTGCAGCTCCTTCCATTTTTCCCTGGGAATCGCAAGTGTCATTCTTTCCTGTGATTCTGAAAGCAGTATTTCCCAGGGGTCAAGTCCTTTGTATTTCAGGGGGCATTTGTCCAGGTAAATTTCACATCCCCCGGAAAACTGGGCCATCTCCCCTATGCTGGATGACAGCCCCCCTGCCCCATTGTCAGTTATTGCATCAAACAGCCCCCTGTCCCGTGCTTCCAGCACAAGGTCTATTACTTTTTTCTGGGTTATCGCATCGCCTATCTGGACAACGCTTGAGCTCACTTCTGTAGTAAGTTGTTGGGATGAAAATGTTGCCCCGTGTATCCCGTCTTTTCCTATTCTACCGCCTACCATGACCGCCAGGCTTCCCGGCTCAACCTCTTTTTCTGATGAAGGCTTTCCGTTGACCTGGTTGGGCATTATTCCCACTGTGCCTGCATATACAAGGGGCCGTGCGGCATAGCATTTTTCAAATGTTATGGAGCCGTTTACTGTAGGTATCCCTACAGGGTTTCCGCCCCCTTCTATTCCCTTTACTACTCCTTTTGCTATGCGCTTTGGGTGCATAGCCCCATCCGGAACTTCTTTTTCATCAAGGTATCCAAAACAGAGCATGTCCATGTTTGCAACAGGCTTTGCCCCCATCCCTGTGCCAAGAACATCACGGTTTACCCCAAGTATGCCGGTTATTGCGCCCCCGTAGGGGTCCAGTGCTGAAGGGGCATTGTGTGTCTCCACCTTTACTGCAACATCATGCTCAAGGTTGAATTTTATTATTCCTCCATTGTCCTTGAAAACGGAAACCACATATGGTTTCATCGCCCTTTCCGTTGCTCCTTTTATGTAGGTGCTGAAAATGGAGTTTATTTCTTCAACCTTTTCCCCATTCTCATAATATTCTATTTCTGAGTTGAATATCTTGTGCTTGCAGTGCTCGCTCCAGGACTGGGCAAGGGCCTCAAGCTCAACATCTGTTGCACGGCTGTCCAGCCCCACATTTTCCCTTTCTTCTATTATCTCCTTTCTTTTGTAATACTCCTTTATCCCTTCCATCTCTTCCGGGGAAAGGGCAAGCAGCCTTTTCCTGCTCATTTCCTCCAGCTCCCCTGCGCTGACATCCATGTTTATTTTTTCTACTTTGGGGGTATGCTCCAGCTCAACTTTCGCAGGGAAGGGGCTGAATTCCGTTTGTTCAGGAGAGAAGACCCTCCATCTCTCTATCATTTTATTTGCAAGGAGCTTCTCCGCAATTTCATCAAGTACTGTTTCGTCTTCAAATTCCCCGTCTACATAATATACTTTTGAAAAATAGACATCCGGCCGTTTTCCAAGCACATCCTGAACAGCAGTGCTCGCAGTCCTGCCCACATTGTCAGTCATCCCAGGGAGAAGCCCGACTTCTATTCTCCAGGTGTGGAGGTATGCCGGCTCTCTGTAGGTATATTCCTCAGCAATGGTGTCAGCGAAAAGCTCTTTACCCAGCCTTTCCATTTCTTCATCAGACAGCTGAGCATCGATGGTATACGACTTAGTTATCATGAGGTCAGCAATGTCCTTTCCGGTCATTGCTCCAATATCTTTTTTCAGCGTGGCAGAGGCAGGGTCCCTGAGACTGCCCCTTGGTTTTACTTCAATTCGCCGCATACATTCCCACCAATACCCGCATTTCTGCTGACAAATTTATAATATTAGGGGCAGGGCTTTTTTGTAACCATGGTTACAATCTTTTCTCCCCAACTCCCAACACCCTGAAAGTTCCCGAAGGGAGAATCCGCACAAACTCATTCTCGTCCAGCTGGAAAAGCTTTCCCAGCATTTTCGCAGTCTTCCCCTTCCCCTGCCTTCCCGGAACAATCTCCACTCCCTTTTTTATCCACGCGGCTCCCGGTGCCCCTACTGCCGCTCTCCCCTCCCCGTCAATTCCTGCCCTGAGCTTAAGTGGTGTGTTTCTGTACCATCTTCTTTCCCCTTCAAGCGCAAATCCTCCTGACTCTATTGCCCCTCCGTGTGCATGCTTGCTTACCTGCCCAGCCTCAACTGCATAGACATCCACCTGGCTGAAACCTTTTGTCCATGCTTTTGAAAAGCTCGCCGCAATTGATGTGGCTTCCTCCAGTTCTTCTCCCTCTGATGTTTCACCCCCCTTGAGTATTGTTGCCGAGCCCCCCTTTATATCCGCATGGAGAAAAAGGTCTCCTTTTTCCAGGTGGGATGATACAAGAGCATCATTCTGTTTTGCGTTCCTCCCAAACAGAATCAGTTTCCCAGAATTTGTGAAACTCCATCCGAATTTTTCATACCATTTTTTTTCCCTCAGCACACGTACCTGCTTTTCCTCTCCCCCCACACCCCTTTCCTTTACTTCTCTGAGTTTTTTCCTGGTTTTCTTTATTGCATTCAGTACTCCCTCCTTTTTCTTCCTGGCTTTTTTGGCTTCCTGGTAGTATTCCGCAGCATTTTCCTGGGCTCTTTTTTCCAGATTTATCTTTATTTCCAATCTCTGCACCTCTATTCAGCAACCTGGAAAAACATCCGCTAAAGGTTTATTAATATTATCCTCTTTATCTACTCGGGTTTATTCAATGGCATATATAGAAACACTTCTCTCAAGCTGGCTTGAAACACTCAAATCAGCGGGCACGATGATTTCAATGCTCTTGATAATTCTTGGGGGCCTGATTTACGGAATTTCCCAGGTTCAGCCCGGTGAAACCAGAGGGAAGTGGCAGACCACAGGGATAGCTATTGTTGTTGGTGGTGTACTGATAGCAGCAATACTCGGGGCCGCCGACCTGATACAGGAGATTTCCTCCAACCTATTTAAGTGAAACCATGGCGCTTGACCTTACTATTGCAGGGACGATTGTTGCACTTTCCATTGTCCTCTCCGGAATACTCATTGGTGTTGGGAGGGCGATGGGTTCTCACAAAGTAGAGTATTTTGGCAGGGAGGAGCTCATCCAGGCAATCATAAACGCCGCTCTTGTGGGCGCATATGCAACAATTACCCTCACCGCAACCCAGATAAGCGCAGAGATAGGGGGCGATGGCCCCTGCACAGGTGGAAGCGCAGTTGAGAATCTCCTCTGCGAGTATGAGGGTGTTTCCGAAAGTACTTATTCTCTCCTCACTGCAGCAGTTGACCTCCACAGCATCTCTGCATATTACCAGTCAATAGTTCTGGATTTCTCTACTTTCAGCATCCAGCCCCTTGCTCATCTTTCCTCTGTTTCCATGATGCTGGAGGCACAGGTCCTTACTCTCCAGCAGCTTCTGCTGTTTTCTGAAATACATGTTCAGTTGCTCTCTTTCTTCGGTCCACAGCTCCTCACGTTTTTCTTTCCCCTGGGGCTCATATTCCGGGCATTTTTTTCCACCCGCCGGCTCGGAGGTTTCCTTATTGCCCTCTCTTTCGGGCTTTACCTCCTCTACCCCTCCATGGTGATGGTCTTCCCCCAGCCAGACCTTAATGAAACAGAAGTTTCCCTCGCACAAATGAACAACAATACAAATTACACTACAACCCCCATCCTTGACCTTAATGATAATTATGCGATAGCAGGGAAGATGGACAATATGACCAACGTGACTGCAGGAAACGACTTTACCGGAGACCTTACCACTTCTGTCCAGCACCTTACTTATGCAACATCCTCCCTTGCAATTTTCATTGTCCTGGCCCCGTTGTTTTCGTTTATTATTACCCTGATATTTATAAAGGAGGTAACTGATATATTCGGTGGAGAATTCTTTTACTCGGTGGGTATGTTATGATTGCGAACAGAGCAGTTACGTTTGCCGCGCTTGGCGGAGGGGTGCTTGCACTTCTTTTCTCCTTTGTCAGCGGACAGGTTATTTTTGCCCTCTTGGCATCTTTCTTTTTTGCCCTTTCTATTCTTCTCTGGAAGTATGGATACCTATTCATTCCTTTCATCACTTCGGCAACAAACATAGTTGAGGTAAGGGGCGGATACACAATCCCTCCAACCAGGGACTGCATAACCAAGAGGGTTGCAGGGGGGTATTATGCTTCCAAGTTCCTGGAAATAAAGTTCTACGAGAGCATGATAGATAGCGAGGACGCGGACAAGGCGCACATGATTGAGGCATTTGAGAAGTCTCTTGCCTCTCTCAAAAACGTCCTCAAGATTTCTCTGATGGTTTCTGCAGTTGACCTTACAAAGCACATAGACAAGATAAAGGCAAAGCGGAGCGCGGCAGAAAGCAAGAGGCGCCGACTTCCCCCAAACAGCGAGGAGTTGGTGCGTATTGACCGGGAGATAGCAATGTGGAACCGGCTGCTTGAGCGCCTTACCCATGGAGACCGCTCACTTGAATTGACTGCTTTTGCCCAGACCACTGCATTTGGAGTCACAAGGGAAGAAGCAATTTCCAAGGCAAGGAGGCAGGCCAAGGAGGCCCGCACCATAATTTCTTCCACCCTTGGATCGGATGTCACTGAACTCCTGGATACGGACATGATAAAATGCTTTGAATGGAGCTACTTCATTCCCGCCGATTCCGAGCAGCTGCGGGATGAGGTGTTCTGATGGAGCTGAAAGAGTACCTTACAAGCCAGATGGCTCAGCGCCTTTTCCTTGTCCATCCCCCGGAGCCCCCGCCCCATCTCCTCCTCTCATCTCCGGATCATGGCATCTACGTGGGTAAGACCCGCTGGCTGAACGTCCCTGTTTTCTGGGACTATAGTAAGCTGATTAATTCGCACATCGCAATAGTGGGAATAACCGGCGCAGGCAAGTCCTACCTGGTAAAAACGTTCCTGACCCGCGCTGCCCTCACCTGGAATTCCAACGCAATCATACTGGACTGGACAGGGGAATATAACCGCTGGGTGCGCCAGGCAGGAGGCAGGGTAATTAGCCTGGGCAGGGAGAGCCTCAATCTTCTGGAACTGGCAGGCCTGAGCGTTTCCGAGCGGATAAAGCAGATAATGTCTGCATTTGATATCCTCCTCAATCTCCACGAGCATGTTGAGGAGCGCTATGATATTGAAGAAGCCCTTGAAGAAGTTTATGATAAAGTAAGTAACCCCACCCTGGTTGACCTTGTTTCTCTTATGGAGAAGAAGGGCAAGAAGCACGCTGCAAGGCTGGTCAAGACTTTCCTTGTGGAGGGCAGCAATTTTTTCTCCCGCAAGTCTACCCTGGAGTTTGAGAAGCTTGCAACTTCCGGGCTTGTATGCATAGATCTTCATTCTCTTCCCACTGAAGAAATGCGCTCCCTTACCGGGCTCACAATTCTCCAGTTCCTCAAGGAGAAGATGCGCCGGGAGGAGCTTAAAGATAAGAAGGGGGTGAATCTGTTTGTTGTGGTTGATGAGGCCTGGAAGATAGCAAATGATGACCGCAGCGATGTAATCACCATTGTCCGTGAGGGACGAAAATACAATTTCAGCCTGATAGTCGCTTCCCAGAATCCTACGGACATGCACAAGACAATTATTTCAAACGTGGGAACGATGTTTGTGCTACGCTTGGTTCTGCGGGAGTATAAAAATTATATACGCGATTCCTTAAATTACTCAGATTACATAGACAATGAGATTTCAGGATTTGGGGTGGGCGATGCTGCAGTAAACATGATTTTTTCGCAGCGCTCGGAAAAAGCCCACACCTTCCTTCTTGATAAGATAGACGGGGAGGAGCCTCTCTTTGTCTATACAATACAGGTGGGAAAGATGACTATTGAAGTTGAAAGGGAGCAGTTTTCAAGAATGCTTTATGAGCTTGGGCTTACGGATGAGCAGATAAACCTGGTCAAGGTTGATTTTGAGAGGGGCGACGGGGTTCTTGAGGCCTCGCACCTGGTTTCTCTTCTTGAGAAATTCGGGTATTCCCACACTTCCATAATGACTTTCCTCCGCCAGCTGGGGGTTGAGGAAAAGTTCATTGTTGAGGTGTTTTCCCTGACCAGGAGAAGAAAGGCCACAAAGGGTGTGGTAGACATGCGACTTAAGGAGGAGGAGTGAAATGGAAGAGATAATAAAGATAAAGGCAAAGCGCACCAAGCCCCTCAAGGAGCTTACTCCGTTGCTCGGCTCACTTGGTTTCACCAAGATCAGCTACACTAAGGAGAAACTTATTGTGGAAAAGGTGGAGTCTGAGGATCTCTCTGGCAAACCCTATCTTTTTTACCGCATTGAGCTCGCCCCCCGTTCAATTCTCATAAGATATCTTCTTCCCTCCCCGGAGAGGCGACTTTCCCGGAGTCTTGATATGGGCCTTCTTTCTCTCAACATATTCCGCATAATTTCCAGGCATTATGATGTCAGCGTTTCTTCTGTTTATCCCTTTTATTATGCCCTGCTCACTTCTCTTTCCGAGTCTCTGGAAAAGGAAAAGCTCCAGACAATTTCTGAGCTAAACACCCTGAAGGCGAGGCACGTTTCCCTTGAGAAAAAATACAAGGACCTTGTGCGCTCCAGCGAACAGAATGCCCGCATCCTTGTGGAGACAGAGCGCAAGAATGAGGAGCTTGAGAACAGGATAAAGAAGATGGAAGGACTGGATGACGAGGTTCTCCAGGAACGCCTTTTTGAATGGATAAAGACTCATGATGGCGAGATAAACATCTATGATTTCGGAAAGATAAATTCCCTGCCTATAGGAAGGGTGGAGGATGGGCTGAATATGCTCATAAAGAACGGATACATAAAGCGGAGGTCATGATGAATGCCCGGAAAAAGAAAGCGCCCCGATACTTTCCATTTCACGGTTGCCAAGAATTTCCCCAAGCACAAGTCTTTTGAGGTTATCAAGCAACCGGATTCGGATTTTTTTTCCGCGTTCATGAAGACACTTTCCCAGCTTTTCAAAGGTGAATAAGATGAAGGTTTTACTTGTAGGTTCAGGAGCAAGGGAGCACATACTTGCGGAGCAGCTTTCAAAAAATTCGGAGCTCTATTCCATAATGGCCAAAAAGCACCCGGGTATTGCCTCCCTTTCTGAGGAAACTCTGGTCCATGACCCCACAGATTCCGCAGTGGTTGGCCAGTGGGCAAAGGAAAAGGGGGTGGCTCTTGCATTCGTGAGCCCTGACGGGCTTCTTGAAAAAGGGGTTACAGATACGTTCTCAGAATTGGGGATACCTGTTGCTTCACCAAGTAAGAGTGCAGCAAGGATAGAGTGGGACAAGAGTTATGCCAGAAATCTTATGCAGGCCAAGGAGATTCCCGGATGCCCAAGGCTGAAAGTGGTTTCTTCCCTTGATGATGCAAATGAATTTGTTTCTGAGATGGGGGAGGTTGCGGTAAAGCCCATTGGTCTCACCGGGGGAAAAGGAGTGAAGATTTCCGGAGAGCACCTCAATTCGGAGGAGGAAGTACTCGGTTACTGCTCTGAGCTCATAGAGAAAGACGGTTCTGTACTGATTGAGGAGCGCATGGAAGGCCAGGAATTTACTCTCCAGGCATTCTGCGACGGCAACAGTCTTGCCCTGATGCCACCAGTGCAGGACCACAAGCGGGCATTTGAGGGAGATGAAGGCCCCAATACAGGAGGGATGGGGAGTTATTCGACCGGAAAGCTTCTCCCTTTCATGGAGCAGAAGGACCTTGATGATGCAAAGGAGATAATGCAGCGCACCCTCACTGAAATGAAGAATGAGGGAAACCCATTTACCGGAATCCTCTACGGCCAGTTCATGCTTACCCGGGACGGGGTAAAAGTTGTAGAGTTCAATGCCCGCTTTGGGGACCCCGAGGCAATGAATGTCCTTACCTTGCTGGGCACGGAGCTTTCAGAAGTCTTTCTTTCCATGGCCAACGGCAGGCTCTGCCCGGTGAGCTTCAGCAATGAATGTACGGTTGTAAAGTATCTGGTTCCGGAGGGATACCCCTCAGAGGGAAAAGCAGACCAGCCGATTACTGTTGATGGGGAGGGGCTCTGGGATAAAGGTGTAAAGCTTTATTTCGGCTCAGTATATGAAAAAGAAGGGGTAACGTATACAACGGCTTCCCGCACTGCAGCCCTGGTTTCCAAGGCAGAAACCCGGCAGGAAGCTGAAAAGGCAGTGGAGTCTGCAACTACTTTAATCAGCGGCCCGCTCTGGCACCGCAGGGACATCGGAACAGATGGACTGATAAGCCGCCGCATGGAGCATGCGAGGCGACTTAAGCAATGAAAGGCATTTTTATTTTCCTTCTTTTTCTCTTTCCTGCTTTTTCATTTCCTGCAGGGGAGGCACTTGTGTATGTACAGAAAAACTGGACGATAACTTCAGAAGGCCCGGCCAGTGACTTATCCCTGAACGGCTCTTTCCTGCTTGAGAACCCCTACCAGAAAATTCTCTGGATGGAGGCAACAGATGGTGCTGAGCTGGTGGGTTCCAACGGCTCTGTCCGGCTCTTTTATTCAGCAGAACAGTTTTCCGGGGAAAAAATGATTTCTGCGACTGCACTTGTAAAGTCCATCTACCCCATCACAACTCCTTCCAGCCCACCATTCAACCCATCCCCGGCTCCTGCTTCCGGCCTTATTGCATACGATTCCCCGATGAGCGATTTTGCATACTCCTTTACTGAAGGCATGGAAACAGAGCTGGAGGTCGCTTCTGCTCTTGCAGACTGGACTTATAAATATGTGAATTACAATGACAGCCACTGGGGAAGCCCATCACCGGCCAAAGAGGTTTTCCACAACCCGGAGGCAATGTGCGTAGGTTATACCCACCTTTACATCTCCCTTCTCCGTTCCCTGGGCTTTGAAACACGGTTTGTTTCAGGATATGCATATTCCGAGAAGTGGCAGCCGCACACATGGGCAGAGGCAAAGATAGGGAACAGGTGGGTTCCCTTTGACCCGACTTTCCAGGAGTCCCTCTCCCTGGACGCAAGGCACATCGCAATTCGCTATACGGAGGACCAGGAAGGGACCAGAGAGACCCTCACTGCCCGCGGTGCAAAGATTAATTTTTCCAGTTCCACCCGCCTCACAACTTCCGAAAAGCTCGCTTTTCCCGAAACTCTTTTTGTCCATTCAATGTTTTCTAATGATTCACTTAGGATAACAGTGTATAATCCTACGGAAGAGTACGCAACACCCACGTATCATTTCACTATGCCCGGAGAGTTTATCCAGCAGGATACCCGGATATTGTTCATCCCGCCCAGGAGTTCAGTGAATCTTAGATACAACCTGGACACTTCCTCGCTCCAGCCGGGTTATGCCCACTCTCTTCCCTACGAGGTAAAAGTCCAGGGAACAAGTCTTTCTGAGCAACGCTCTATAGTGGTCCAGGATGAGGAAGGGTTTGCGAAAGCCCCAGACCCTCTTTCTCTTGATCAGGGTTCCTGCTTCATTGCATTTGCCCTTCTTATCCCATTCCTGTTTTCAAAAAGAAAGTAGTCTATACGCTTTCTATTCTTGGCGCAAGGTAATACTTGGCAGTTGCCCCCACCATGCTGTATTCCACTTTCAGGGGCCGGTCATTTTCAAGATAGAGGGTGATATCCGTATCTGCCTTGCTCCCTTTTATGATGTCTTCAAGGTAGCTTAATGGGTATGTTGCCTTTGCTTCGCTCTCTACTCCCAGTTCTTTCAGGCGTTCCCCCTCTTTTTCAAATTCTTCTTTTATCTCTCCTTCATCCCCCTTTATCTCCACTTTGAATTTTTCAGGTGTGGCAACCAGCCCGATATGGCTGCTTATCAGCTTTGCGTCCCGTATTATTTCCCTCAGCGAGTCTGCCTGCATCTTTATCTTGTTCTTGTATTCAATTTTTGGCTCTCTTTCCAATCCATCGCCAAGGTCCAGGAGCGGCAGCCTGAATACCCTTTTTCTTTTTTCTCCCATGAAAGTAATCTGGAGCTTGCCCTCATCTACTGCAAGTTCAACACTTTCCCCGGAGTTCCCCCTTGCCAGCACTTTCGAAAGTTTGCTTATATCAATACCCACTCTCTTGTTTTCCCCTGCTTCGTACTCGCTGAACATCTCCTTTGGCATCCTGAAGCATATCATTGATATCTGGGAAGGGTCCATTGCCTTAAGGCTGATACCCTCATCATTTACTTCAAAAACTCCTTCCTCTACAAGGCTGACTACTGTTTCTATGGCATCTTTTAGTGCTGGAGCTTCCTCCATGATTATTTTCATCTCCACACCTCAACCCCATATTCTCACCAATAATTTATAAAGCGCACCTTGTATTTTTTCTCCTGTGGTTTATTCACAATTTTTGCAATAGGTTTATAAACATAATCTGACACATATACTAAACCATGTCTAATTCAAATAAAAATACCCACCCTTCTGAAATTCGTAAATTTGAGAAGGATTATAATTCTGTTAAACAGGCATGGACTTCGGGCAGGACCGTACCCGAGGAGGTTGAAAAGCGGCTCCAGAAGGCGGTTCTTTCTTTGGATTCTGCAGAAGAGGCAATTGAAATGCTTGCTTCTATCTCTCCTACGAAATCAGGAACAGGAAGGAACCCTGCCATAAGGCAGCAGCACCGGATACTTGACCCTGCTCAGGAGTTTGTTGCAAACAAAGCAGATGAGATGCTCAGGTATCTTTCTGTCCCTAACCAGCCCAGGAGGAGGGTAAAGAGGACTGCCCGCAAGAAACTGCCTCTTTTTGAAGCATTTAACCAGTTGTATCCTAATGGGTTTTTTCCTGATAAGGAAGCAAACACAAGAATTTTTGCAGCATACAATGCAATAAACTTGCAGGCCAGCCTTTCTTCCCACCCGAAAAAACGGACAGAACAGATAATAACTCTCCTTAAAACAGGGGAAATTCCCGAAGTCCTCCAGACAATACCCCCTTCCGCCTCCCTGTTTTCAGGAAGGAAGGCTCTTGAAAGGATTGCAGGAATCCTCGAAGCCGCTTCCGGCAATCAGGAATCCTGGGCAGTTTCCCATCTTGATTCTTCTCTTGACCTCCTCCCTGATTACGGTAAGGCAAAGGCAACTGCTGCCCTGCTTGGAGCCACATATACAAGCGACAAGATTTCTAAATCCGTTTCTTCTCTTGTCTGGGAGAAGATGGGCAGGTTCGTTTCCCGGAGTTCCTCTGCTTTCCAGGCCGAAGTCCGTGAGCAGGTAAGGAAGCTTTCTTCTTCCTCTGGTCCCGGAAGAATAAAACACTTATATAATGATTTTTCAGAATATCTTCGGAGTGGGGTCCCGGCTCCCAAAGCAGAGAGGCAGACTCTACCCGGGGAAAAAGGGACTGAAAGAATACCCATTGATATATCTGCAGTTCTCCAGGGCCTGGAATCCGAGGCAGAATTTGATACCCAATCCGTGGACCTGTCTCCCGCGAAGGCGTGGCCGGTCCCCAAACTTGTGGATTCAGCGCTCCGGCTTGCAGAGGCAGATATCCCTCCTCACAACCAGGAAGCCCGCAACATCCTATGCTGCAAGATTATTCGTCCGGTTGCAGAGGACATGGTTGTACTGAAGAAGGATGGAAAGAGGGTGCTGCTTGTTCCTGAAGCCGGAGAGGAGTCGCAGGTAAAACTCCTGGAACTGCTCGTAAAAGTTTCACAAAAATCTGGAGTGGAAAAGGAACTCAAGGCATATCTTGCCAGTTCAGAGGGAGACAGCGAGGTCCATTCAAGGCTGAGCCGTCTTTACCCGGAGGAACAAGTTCCGGAAACAGGAGAGATAGCAGGGGAATATGAGGAGGCTAAGGAGTCAACTGCGAAGATAAGGACAGGCCCAGAAGAACCCATAGAAGATGTGCCTGAGGATAAAGGGTCCAGCTCCGGGGAAGAAGTCAAAGGGGGAGAGGGAGAGAAGCAGTTTTCCCTGGATATCCACCAGGATACTCATGAACCAGCCCCCCTTGCTGAAGATGGAGACAAGAGCCCAGAAGGAGAGCAGAAAGAGTCAGATTCCCGCCCGGAACTCCAGAATGAACCAGGGACCACGATGGAGGAAGAGGCTCCGGGGCTGCCCCCGGAATTCAATTCCCTGAAACCAGCACTTTCAATTCTTGCAAATCCCAAGCATATTCTGGAAGACAGGGAGGACGCATACCAGGAAATCATGTCTTCTTTTGCAGGCAAGCCCAGAAAGTATGAGGAGCTGGTTATGGGTCTCTCAGATATTGCATTGAATGGAAAAGATGAAGACGCAGCTATGGCTACAGGCGCCATGCTGACTCTTGTTTTCCAGGGAGGGCATATTCCCTCTTATTTGATTACTGCAAATCTTGCAGCAGTTAACCCAAAAGTTTCAAATCCTGTATTTTACCAGCACGCTGTTTCAGGAAATGAAGCCAGACTCCTGTCTGTATCTGAGATTCTTGCCCACAGAAGGGAGGTGTCCGGCCAGGGAAGGGATGAACGCGGAAGGATAAAGACACGCAGGGAGCGTGCCCTGGATGAAGTATTGTCTTCATTCTCAGGAAAAGAAGCTTCAAGGATGATTCTCCGTTTTGCAGTGCATGATTATGAGTTTCCCCAGACCCTGCTCCTCCAACACCTTGAGCAGACTGACCCGGAAGGCCGGGAATCCCTGGATGTACTGCTGGGTAAGCATACCAGGCCGAGTTCTTTCTCTCTTAAACTTGCCAAAAGCCATCTTAACAATCTGGGCGGACTTCCGGATTGTTCCCGCTCAATAGCACTTGCTGCCCTCAAGGTCCTGAAGCAGGACGATCTTGAATTCTGTATAACCAATTTCCAGAATTCTTCTTCAGCCGGGAATTCCCTAATCTGGGAAACGATACTGAGCAATTTCCCGGGCAGGGATGTGGATTCCGCCCTGAGGGAAAGGTTCCCGGAGTTTTCCCAGGAAACGCGGATTTCTGCCCTGGAGGTTCTTTCAAAAAGAAAACCGTCAATTGAGAATATGGCCTTCATACTTGGAGAAACCGATTCCTCAGAGTTGGGCCAGCATGCAACAAATGCCCTTGTTTCCATGGAGTTCAGCGGTTCTCATCCCGAGGCCGAGTTTCTTCTCCTATACGAAATGCGTACCGGCCGAAACGAAAAGCTCCGTGAGTTTGCAGGAGAGGTTCTTCCTGCCCTTATTGAAAAAGGGGAAGGTGTCCTTTCCAAAGATTCTGCCCTGAAGCTTTATTCTCTTTCTGAGGTGGAACAGGACAACATCATTTCTGATGCTGCGCGCAGTATTCTCCTTTCCGGTTCAGAGGATGTTCTTGCAGAAATGGGGGCAAAGAAAACAAAATCCCTTGTTTCTGCCCTTGCTTCTTCTGATGAGCAGATACGGGTACTTTCCCAGTTTGCCCTTGCCAGAAGGATGCAGCGCTCAGAAGAGGGGTTCAGCGAAATTTCCTCCGAAGTAGCAAAGCAGTCCCTGGACTGGACCGGAAAAACAGCCGCAATGGCAAGAAAAGCCTCCCTTTTCTCTGCTTTTATGGCAGGGACTGAACAGGCGGTAAGCAGAATGCTTGTTCCTGCTCTTGGGCATGATTCGGAAAACATTTCTTCTTATGCATGCACCCTCCTTTCAAACATGGGGGAAAAAGGCATTGCTGCTGCAGAGGCAGCGGCAAAGGGAGAGAATCTTCTTGGAGATTTTACCCCCCTGCAGAAAAGGCGCTTCGGCCTCAGGGCCCTGGAGGTGCTGGCAGATGCAGGTGCATACCGCAGGATGATTTCCCTCCTTTCATGTGATTCTGAAACCCTGCGTGAGGATACCTACAAGGTTTTGGATTCTCTTCCCCACAGCCCGGAAAAGAAGCAGTCTCTTATTGAAGCCCTTTCAAGCAAGGAAGAAAGGATAAGGCTCTCCGCACTGGAACTCCTCCGTGAAGAGCACATACCCAGAAAAATTCTTTCCGGGCTGGCAGCAGATATTTCCAATATGGTTTCATCAAAGGCGGCAAGAATCATTGCTTCGGACATGGTTGCAGAAGAGCTGATTGATTTTCTTTCTTCAGACTCCAACAATGAATACTCCAGACAAAAGGTTGCTGATGCAGCCCTGAGATTAACACCATCACTGCCCCGGTCCCTGGCCAAACAAGGCCCTTCCAGCATAGCTGCTCTTGGTTATTTTCCCACAAACAAATCGCTGCAGGAACTCTACAAACTGCATAAAGAAGCAGTTGGTTCTACGGAGGATGTTGATGGAGCTGTTTCAAGAATCTGCAATTTGGTTGCAGAAAGGTGTGTTGAGGGCAGGGAAGACAAGGCAGAGTTGATACTCCAGGCATATTACCTTTTCAATACCCCGGAGACCAGGCAAGCATGTGCTTCTGCTGCAAAAGGACCTGTTGCCGATAACCTGCGCCAGGCCGCCCTCCACAGCCGCAGCCCCCATCTTCTGTTTTCTGCAACAGAACTTTTCCTGGCCACCTCTAATGTTGAATATGCAGCGGACACTGCAATTGCCCTGAGGGAAATTGAAGAAATGCCCCCCCTTCCACTTAAGCTCCCCCACCAGAAGATACTGTTCGGGGAGAAGGGAAAGATGGAGTCCCTCCCCTTGCCTTATGAGGACCCCGGGGCGAAAGAAGCCCCATATAAATTAGTGAAGGAGGTCGCTTTCCGGGAACTGCTCAATAGTGGAGGAAACAGGAATGCGTCAAACCTGCTCTTTGATTTCCTCTCTCATTTTGATGATGGCGCAGGAATGTTCAGCAGGAACCTCAGGGCATCATACGAAATGCTCTGGATGCACAGGAACCACCCCAACTTGGAAAAGCTTGCCAGCAAACTCTATATTCAGGCAGACGATGATTTCCAGGAGCAGGTTTCTCTGCTGAGCAGGATAGTGCTGGAGAACGATTTTTCCGTTCTTAATAAAATCCTTGATTATGAGGAGTTGCCCCTGCTTGTTGCAGAGCATGCTTTCAGGAGCGCAGCCGAAGCTATTTCAGAGATTGATTCTATACCCGAAGCAGAATCAGCAGAAAAGTTCAGTCTTCTCGCCCAGATTCTTGCACAGGACCCGGAGCCACCAAAGACTTCTGCAGTGGTATCTCATCTAAAATCTGTGGCAGAGCCGATTGTCGGGCCTCTCTCTGACCAAAGCATCTCCAGAGGACTCAATTTCCTCCAGAAACACCGGGCCAGGGTTTCTCCGGTTTCAGATGAAGTTTCTCCGGAGGAAGCCCGGAGGGACGCAGGAAAACTCTCCAGAAATGGCCCCAAGGTGAGGTCACCCCACATGGCCCCTCCCCCAAAGCGCAGGAGATAGCAATAAATGCAGTATTGCGCCTGCCCACTCTCTTATTAGTCAGAAGGGTTTGCTCCATCAGGCGCTGTTGGCATCATCATTGATTTCTCTCAGCGGTTGTACATATCATCATCTGGAGCAACAGTATCGCTCAAAACGAGTATAAAAAAGGATGCCTCAGGGCGGATTTGAACCACCGACACCTCGGTCTTCAGCCGAGTGCTCTCCCCCTGAGCTACTGAGGCGTAACCTATTCTTCTGTACAGAAATCTTTATTTATCTATCAATTTCAGAAAGTGCTCATGGAACAAGGTTGAGCCTGACAGTTCCGGATGGAAAGTTGTCGCAATGTGCCTGCCCTGCTGCACTCCCACGGGGTTCCCACCATGTTCTGCAATTACCTCCACGTTCCCAGAAACAGACTTGATTACCGGAGCCCTTATGAAAACACCCTCAATATCTCCAATTGCAGTTTCCAGCGTTGTGCAAAACGAGTCCAGTTGTCTCCCATACCCATTTCGCAACAATTCAATATCTAATAACTTGAGTGTTTCCTGACCTTCAATCCCGCCCGAAATCTTTTTGGAAAGAAGCACTGCGCCCGCACAAGTCCCCATGATTGCCCCAACCCCTGAAATATCTTCAGAAAGCACATTCTTCTTAATAAGCAGTGAAAGGGCAGTGCTTTCCCCTCCGGGCAATACCAGACCGTCAAGTTCTTTGATTTCTTCACGGTTTCTCGCTTCCAGGATTTCCCCGTTAAGCCCCAGCTTTTCCATTGCCTTCTCCAGGCACGCGGTATGCTCCTTCACTGCCCCCTGCAGCGCAAGTACTCCAACTTTCATTACAAACCCCTTTCTGAAAGCCTCTGCCCCTCAGGTATATCTGAAATCTCAAGACCGTCCATTGCCCTGCCCAGGCCGCTTGATATCCTGGCAAGCTTTTCATTGTTCAGGTAATCTGCCACAGTCTCAACTATTGCCCCGGCCATTTTTTCCGGTGCGGATGATTTGAATATCCCGGAGCCAACAAATACTCCGTCACAGCCCATCTGCATGCATAATGAAGCATCCGCAGGAGTGGCAATCCCCCCGGCTGCAAAGTTCACAACCGGCAGCCTCCCCGCTTCTCTGGTTTCGGAGACCAGCTTCACAGGCACTCCTGCTTTTTCTGCGTATTCTCCGGCATCTTCCTCTCCCAGCTGCTCTATCCCGTTTTTTATTTCTCGGATATGCCTTACTGCTTCCACGATGTTTCCTGTTCCTGCTTCTCCCTTTGTCCTTATCATGGCAGCCCCCTCATTTATCCTCCGCAGGGCCTCCCCCAGGTTTCTTGCCCCGCACACAAAGGGAACCCTGAATTTGTTCTTTTCAACATGGAGTTCGGGGTCCGCAGGGGTGAGCACTTCACTTTCATCAATGTAATCAACACCTATGGCCTCAAGTATCTGCGCTTCGGCAAAATGCCCTATCCTCACCTTGGCCATCACCGGTATGCTTACTGCATCCATTATCCCCTTTATTATTTCAGGATCAGACATTCTTGCAACTCCACCGCATGACCTGATGTCTGCAGGCACTCTCTCAAGTGCCATCACTGCAACTGCTCCTGCTTTTTCCGCAATCTTTGCCTGGGCAGGATTGACTACATCCATTATAACCCCACCCTTTAGCATCCTGGCAAGCCCGCTTTTAAGTTTGAATTCAGCTTCCATATCCCCATTCCGCAGTTATCTGTTAAAAAGCTGTGCAGCCCTCCGTAATGTTTATTTACCTATTCATGTTAATATCTTCGGTGGATACTGATGCCCGGAACTGATGATGTTTTTGAATATATCACATCAAACAACATAAGGTGGGTGGACCTGCAGTTTTTTGATGTTGAAGGAAGGCTCAATAAAACAACCCTGAACTCAAGGGAGCTCAACACCTCCTCTTTTTCCCGCGGGATATACTGCGGCGACCTGAAGGAAGTTTTTGGATGGCCTGAGGAAGGGGAGCTGGTTTTGATGCCTGATGCAAATACGTTTGGCAGGGTTCCCTGGGAGCCAAGCACCATGAGGCTGATTTGCGATGTCATGGTGAGCCCGGGCAAGGAGCGTTTTCTTAAAGACCCCAGATACGTAACTGAAAGGGCAACAGTGAATGCAGGGGCGATGGGTTTTACGGAAATCACTTCAGCCTCTGAGATAGACTTCTATGTTTTTGACAACGTAACTGTTGACAAGATGACTCCCCAGAGGGGTCCCAACTGCCTCATAGAGTCCAGGGAAGCACCCTGGTCTCCATCCCCCCTATGGAACACAAAGAACGGCGCGTACTTCTCCCAGCCATTTGATACGCTTTATAGTGCAAGAACCCAAGTTTCGGAAGTTGTTGAGGATAATTTCCGCTACATAGTCACAAAGCATTACCACGGAAGGTCCACAAGCGGACAGCAGACTATTTCTGTTGCCCCGCTTCCCCTCGGGGTTTGCTCTGATGCAATCCAGACAATTAAGTTTGCAGTTAAGAATCTTGCATTTATTGCAAATTCCATGGCTACCTTCATGCCCTTCCCTGTTCTTGGGGAAAAGGGAAACCAGCTCCTCTCCGGCTTTACCTTCTGGAAAAAGGATGAAAATGTATTCTATGATTCTACTGATGATTATGCCCAGATAAGCCAGACTGCCCGCTATTTTGTCGGTGGCCTTCTGGACCATGCAAAAGCCCTCACCATTTTCACCTGCCCCAATCCAAATTCCTACAAGCGTCTTGCTGCGGACCCCCGCTACATCTCCTGGGGAAAGCGTAATTCCTCCGCACTTGTCCGTATTGAAAATGAAATCCGGAATGACCGCAAGGGCAAGAAGGTGGTTTTCAATCTTTCTGACCCCTCCACAAACCCCTATATCGCTCTGGGAGTGGTTGTTGCCGCCGGCATTGACGGAATAAAAAACAAAACCGAGCCAGGGGACCCAATAGACTCAAACATTTGGGATATGGACAGTGATGAGCTGAAAAAAGCCGGGGCAAGCCAGGTTCCTTCAAATGTGCTTGAGGCAATTTCTGCGCTGGAGAGTGACAATAAGTTCCTCAAGGGGACTCTCTCATCCGATCTACTGGAAAGTTATCTTGAAGACAAAATTGAGGAGCACCGCGAGCAGAGCGCGCGCCCGACCTCATACGAGTTTGAAAAATATTTTAATCTATAGGGATTACTGTGAGCACGAAGATAGTGGCAGCAGCTGCATTGCTGGTGCTTTTTTCCCTTGGCCTTGCCTTCCAGGGTGCACCCGAATCCACCATCCTCCTCTGCGCATTCAGCATAGTTCTCGGCTCCGCCCTACCGGATTTGGACCGCCTCTTTTTCCCGCTCTGGAAGCAGCTGAGGATAGTTGTGCTGCTCATGGCCGGCCTGGTTTTTTCCTATGTTTTCATTATGGCCCCTACGGCCTGCTATTATTTCAGTTTCCCCCATTGCATATTGTTCCTCAGGATTCTACTCGGGCTTTTTGTTGGTCTCATCTTTGCATTTGATTTCCTCAACCCCTCCCGTGCCCCATTCCACACCATGGTTGCCATCCTTTTTTCTGTTCTTGCTTATTCAATATTTCTAACTTATGTGGGCCAGGCGGAAAATGCCCTTTTGGCAACCGGTGCCTTTGCTGCAGCGTATGCCCTGCATTATTTTCTTGAATCAGCGAACGTTGACCGTTCCCACATATGATAAAATCTGCCCGGAATCCCATTAAACAACTTTTATAAATATTACTACTTACTAATCATTCTACAAATTTTGACAACTCTAAAAAGGAGTGTGAAAACTATGGGAAAAGTAAATAGTGGAGAAGTAATGCCCGAAGGTTCAAACCGGGTAATTGGAAGAGACGCGATGCGCATAAACATCGCGATTGGATATGCGGTTGCAAACATCATAAAGACCACCCTTGGCCCAAAGGGAATGGACAAAATGCTTGTTTCCGAGCTTGGGGACATTGTAATTACAAATGATGGCGCAACCATCCTTGAGGAAATGAATGTGGACCACCCTGCGGCAAAGCTGATGGTGGAGATTGCAAAAACCCAGGACAAAGAGGTGGGGGATGGCACAACAACTTCTGTTGTTGTTGCAGGGAACCTTCTCAAGAAAGCAGGGGACCTGCTTGACCAGTCAATCCACCCCACAACCATAATCAAGGGTTATGAGCTGGCCGCCAATCGGGCGGAGGAGATCCTTACGGCAATAGGCAAGGATGTTACTCCTGCAGATAAGGAGATCCTTAATAAAATTTCCCTCGTTTCCATGGGCTCAAAAGGAATCGGAAGCGATGCGGAGAAGAAGAAGATTTCCGAGCTTGTTGTTGATTCCATCAGCAAGGTTGCCGAGGACCATAATGGAGCGTACTATGTTGATACCGACCTGATAAAGATAGAGAAGAAGGCAGGTGGGGACGTGATGGACACTCAACTTATAAATGGCATCCTTGTTGACAAGGAGGTTGTGAGTTCAGGCATGCCCAAGAAGGCGGAAGAGGCAAAGATTGCACTTGTTGATGCTCCACTTGAAGTGGAAAAGACGGAAACCGATGCAAAGATTGAAATTACTTCCCCAGACCAGCTTGAAGCCTATCTGAAGCAGGAGGAAAAGATGCTCAGAGAGATGGTTGACAAGGTAAAGGCATCCGGCGCAACCGTGCTTTTCTGTCAGAAGGGTATTGACGATCTTGCCCAGCATTATCTTGCAAAAGCAGGAATTCTTGCAGTGCGCAGGGTGAAGAAATCTGACATGGAGAAGCTTGCAAGGGCAACCGGCGCAAAAACGGTTTCAAGCATTTCTGAAGTTTCCGAATCCGACCTTGGTTTTGCAGGCCTTGTAGAGGAGAAGAAGGTTTCAGGAGAGGCAATGGTGTTTGTGCGCAGCTGTAAGGACCCAAAGTCCGTCACTCTGTTTGTGCGCGGCGGAACAGACCATGTAGTTTCCGAGGTTGAAAGGGCAATCCGCGATGCTCTCGGCTCAGTTGCCAGCACAGTGGAGGTAGGAAAGTACGTGACAGGAGGGGGCAGCGTTGAAATGTCCCTTGCGGCCGCGCTCAACAGCTATGCAATGGAAGTAGGTGGCCGCGAGCAGCTTGCAATCCAGGCATTTGCAGAATCCCTTGAATCCATCCCCAAGACTCTTGCAGAGAATGCGGGAATGGACTCCATAGACGCCCTTGTTTCCCTCAGGAATAAGCACAAGGAGGACCAGGGAAACGGTTTTGGAGTTGATGTACTCCGGGGAGAGATATCGGATATGGAGGAAAAGGGAATCCTTGAGCCTGCAAAGGTAAAGACACAGGCGCTTTCTTCTGCAACCGAGACTACCCGCCTTATCCTCAGGATTGATGACATAATTGCGTCCAAGGGAGGCAAAGGCGGGCCGGAAGGAATGCCGCCCGGAGGTATGCCTCCAGGAGGAATGCCCATGGGATAGTCCCCCTTCAGTTTTCTTTTTTCCTTTTTTTACATACAAAACCCCTTTAAATTATTCACATCTACTAATTACTCTGATGCTTTCTACTGAAGTTGCAGGAACAAAACTGCAGAATCCCACGGTACTCGCTTCCGGAATTCTTGGCGTAACAGGCGCCTCCCTTGCCGCAGTTGCAAAGGCTGGCGCAGGTGCAGTAACCACAAAGTCCATTTCCCTAAAGGAGCGCAAGGGCCACCCCACCCCGGTAATCGCTACTTATTCCCAGGGAATGATAAATGCAGTGGGCCTTTCCAATGCAGGCGCCGAAGAAACACTCCCTGAACTCGAGTTTGCAGTAAAGAACTCCGGAGTCCCAGTAATAGCCTCCATTTTTGCAACCACAATAACCGAATTCGGCAAGGTCGCCGAAGCAGTTTCCAAGGCCAACCCTCACTTAATCGAAGTAAATATTTCCTGCCCAAATGTGGAGGATGAATTCGGCCGCCCCTTTGCCTGCGACCCGGGGATTGCAGCAGTAGTAACCAAAAAAGTAAAGAAATCCACCAATATTCCGGTGCTGGTAAAACTTTCCCCCAACGTCTCAACCATTGGGGTGATTGCTGAAGCGGTTGCCAAGGAAGGTGCAGACGGCATAACTGCAATAAATACTGTCGGGCCTGGCATGCTGATAAATGTTGAAGCTGCCCGCCCCGTGCTTTCCAACAGGGTGGGTGGCATCTCTGGCCCGGCAATCAAGCCTCTTGCCCTGAAATGCGTATATGACATTTACAAGTCAACAAAGCTCCCGATAATTGGCACTGGTGGGGTAACCACCGGAAGGGATGCAGTTGAAATGATTATGGCGGGTGCCTCTGCCGTGGGAATCGGGACAGGTGTTTATTATCGCGGCCCCGAAGTTTTCTCCAGGGTTTCTGAAGAAATGCAGAACATTATGGAGAAGGAGGGGTACAGGTCAATAAGTGAGATGAGGGGTATTGTTCATGAAGAATGATAGATTCACTGTAGTGAGAATAGCTGATGTGCAAAAAGAATCTGAAGACAGTGTCACCCTTACCATTCCCCATGAGCTAAACTCAAAGCCCGGGCAGTTCGTGATGCTCTGGCTGCCCGGAAAGGGCGAAAAGCCCATCTCAATCTCGGGGGAAAAGGAAGGAAAATTCCAGGTAACTGTCTGTGCTGTGGGGCCATTTTCAGAATCTGTTTCCAAACTCGGCAAAGGTGATAAAATCGGTTTCCGGGGCCCTTTTGGAACCCACTATAAATTTCCCAAGGATTGCACTTCCATTGCAACAGTGGGCGGGGGATATGGTTCAGCACCCCTCGCTTATCTTGCAGAGCAGGCAACCCTTCATGGAAAAAAGGTTTATTTTATAGAAGGTGCCCGCACCAGCGCACGCCTTCTTTTCAAGGAGCGCATGAAGCAGGCCGGAGCAGAGTTGCATATCTGCACTGATGATGGCTCAGAAGGCCCGAAATGCTATTCCCCGGATGTGCTGAAATACCTGCTTAAAACTCACAAAATCGACAAGGTTTTTAGCTGCGGCCCCGAAATAATGATGAAGAAGGTGGTTGAGATTTCCCAAAAGGCCGGGATTCCCAGCGAGATAAGCATGGAAAGGTACATGAAATGCGGGATAGGTGTCTGCGGGCAGTGCTGTGTTGATGACCTTGGCCTCTGCATGTGCAGAGACGGACCCATAATTTCCGGGGAGCTCGCACTGAAAATAAAAGAGTTCGGCAAGTATACCCGCGATTCCACAGGAAAGAAATCAGAATTGTGATTAAGATGGAGGAATACAATACTGTAATAATAGGGGCAGGACCGGCAGGGCTTTCTGCAGCAATCTATGCCTCACGGGCGGGGAGAAAGACCCTGCTCCTGGACAAGGCCGCCCCCGGGGGCCAGATTTATCTGAGTTCCATAGTGGAGAACTACCCAGGGGTTAAGTCCACCAGCGGGCAGGAGCTGATCCAGACAATGGTTGCCCAGGCAGAGTCTTTCGGTACAGAGGTTAAGCCATTCTCAGAAGTCATTGAAGCAGACTTAAAGCAAAAGCAGGTAAAGACAAAGGAGGCCCAGTACCATGCAGAGAACATAATAATAGCAACAGGAAACCGCTGGAGAAAACTGGGTGTTCCTGGAGAGGACGAGTTTGTCGGCAGAGGGGTAAGCTACTGTGCGACCTGCGATGGTCCGTTTTTCAAGGGAAAGGAAGTTGCAGTAGTGGGAGGGGGAGATTCTGCAGTTGAGGAGGCTCTCCACCTCACAAATTTTGCAGAGAAGGTTACAATAATCCACCGGAGGGATGAGCTCCGAGCAGAGAAGTACATGCAGGAGAGGGTGTTTGAAAACCATAAGATTGAATTCCTCTGGAACAATGGGGTGCAGAGCGTAAATGGGGGGGAATCCGGAGTTGAATCTCTTACTCTGAGAAACAATAAGACGGGGAATGAAAGCACGCTTCCGGTTGCAGGAGTGTTCATTTACATCGGCATGCTCCCCAACACTGAGTTGTTCATGGACCAGATTGAAACAGATGAGCGTGGCTACATCAAGACAAATGAGAAGAGGGAAACAGGTCTCCCCGGGGTTTTTGCTGCAGGGGATGCCCGCCATTCACCTGTCAAGCAGATTACAACCGCAACAGCAGACGGAACGGTTGCAGCAGTAGTTTCATCAGGGGGACACTAATAAGGAGAATAGCTCTCCTTTTCAAAGAACTTTATGAGCGAGCTCATTGCAATAGGATAGAATACAAGATACATTATTATGTTCAGCAGGGGAACGAGTGTGCTCATCACTATGATTGAATACAGCACGTATACTAACAGGGCCTTGATGTTTGTGTCCTTTATAAAATTAAGAGAAATCAGGATTGCGCTGAATGGCCTGACCTTTTTTTCCACGTATGCAATGTAGGTAAAAGCAAAAAGGAACTCTATCATGAACAGGATGAAAAGCGCCACGGCCCCGAATAGGTAGACCAGGGCGAGGTGTATTGTCCAAACTTTCAGGAAGTAGAACAGTAGTGCAAGCGGGCTCAGGAAGAACCCTATCACAATCATTTTTACCAGGCTCATCACAAAAAATGAAATTGCATTGCCAAATGCATAGTGCATAAAGGAGACGATTCCCACCTTTTCTTTGTGCAATGCGCGGTGATATTCATTTATCAGAGCTCCTTTGTATCCAGCATAGAAAATGCTGTTTATGAATAGCAACACTGCCCCCAGTACCCCCAATACAATAAGGTTTATCTGTGCATCTATCCCGATGCCCGTGAGCACCAGGAAAAGGAGAAGCATTATCCCGATTGAAGCCCCCATGGTTACAAGCATGAAAATAGGGTATATGATAGTTGGAAGCATAAATGAAACCGGATCCCTGGAAAAACTCTCAAGGGAGGTTTTCATGGATTCAAGCAGCAGATCACCGTTTTGCATTATGCTCCAGCATTTAAAAACTTTTTCCAGCCTTTTTCCATTATGGATGAGCTAATTCTTTTGTTGGCCGAGAAAGGCGCTCTTGATGAGCCTGTGCACCTCACCACCAGAAATCTTGGAAAATCTCTTTTTATGAGCCAGCAGAATGCATCCATAAGGCTTAGGAAGCTTATCCATGAAGGCTATCTTGTATCAGGGGAGAAAGGCATAAGGATAACCCAGAATGGAAGAAAAGAACTGGTCCGGCTCTATTCCCGCCTTTCATCAATTTTCCAGAAGAACAGGTTTATTTTTACTGGCAGGGTGGTCCGTGGTTTGGATGAGGGCAAGTATTACGTTTCTCTCCCCCCCTACAAAAACAGAATGAAGGAAGCACTCGGATTTACTCCTTTTCCCGGCACACTTAATATAGAATTGGATGAGTCCCAGATTGAGCACCGCATAGCCCTGCGCGAGCACCGCCCAATCATGATAAAGGGATTCAGACAGGGGGGCCGCAGTTTTGGGCCGGTGGGACTCTATCCCTGTAGTATAGGTGGTTATGAAGGCGCATTGATTTTCCCCTTCCGCTCCCACCACGGACTGAGAGTTCTTGAAATCATTTCTCCCCATGACCTTGCAAAAAAACTGGATATCTCAAAAGGCTCAAAAATAAAGGTGGAGGTCTCCTTCAAATAGGATTATTCCCCTTTGCCGAATTTCCTTTTTATTCCCAGGTCTATTCCCGGGTCCAGTTGTATTTTTTTGAACATCACGTGGTAGAATAGCCTGTATGCAGCAGCCATTACCAAGGCGAGGCCTATAAGTCCGAGCTCAACTGTTGCATTTACCAAAGGTGCAACTACAATGCTTATCCTGTCGTGTATTACTGTGAATACAAGTGCTATTAATATCAGTATTATGAAGGCAAGGACAGTGGAGAGTATGGGCCGTTCCAGCCGCATCTCCTGAATAACTTTTTCACTGGATATCCCCAGTTTTTCTTCCACTATAAGTATTACCAGCAGTATCACGAAAAATGAAGTCAGTGAAGTAAGGGTATAGAGGGTTATGCCAAAAAAGTTCAGCAGCAGGAGCGCTATTATGGCTGAAACAAATGCTTCAAGGAATAAACGCATGCTGTTTATTTGGTTGTATAGCTTAAAAATGTTATTGAACGGAGGGCATAGCCTGCCTTCTGTGTGCCAACGCCGAAGCGTTGAGGCGGCATTATACTAAGCGCCGAAACCGGCTTGCACCATCACCCGGCCTTCGCGGGCCGTTTCATCTCCTTCATGGACACCTCGTTTCCTCATAGTAAGACCATGGGAGTTGCGTTTCTGTTCCCGCTAGGAGCCCCCTTAAGGGGCCTTTGCCTCTGGTGGGCAGAACTTCCTCCGGAGTGCCCGGTGAGCCGCCTGCCCCCCGTTCGCTATAATATCTCATAAATAGTATTTATTTGTTTCCCAATTATTGCGCACCGGAAACACTGGAAACCCACCCCTCCGCTTCTTTTAAAACAATATCCGGACAATATCTTCTTGGAGCACCTGTTTGGGTGCAGAATGGATTGAGTGCCCACCGGGCACGGATGTGAAAAAAATGGAAGAAAAACTTGAAGAATTTGAGGAAATAGAGGAATCTCCGGCAAAGGAGCAGAATTTTGAGCAGCAGCCCAAATCCGAAGGATTTGGTTCCGGAGGAAGCGGAGGCGGAGAAAGACCTGATTTCCGGGTAATGCAGCCGGACAGGGACAAAGATGGGAACTCCATCCTGAAAAATGTGGGCGGAATGTGGAAGAAGACCAGCAAGAACGGAAATGAGTTCTATGTCCTTAATATTGGGAGGATGACTCTCCTGGTATTCAAGAACGACAAGCAGGGTGGATTCAATGAGTGAGGAAAAATACATCCTTCTAAAGGAGCTGGAAGACCTCCCCGGGATTGGGGGGGTCACCGGGGACAAGCTGCGCAAGGCAGGATATAATGAGCTACCCCAGATAGCTGCTTCAAACCCACACGAACTTGCAGAAGCCGGGGAATTTGGAGTGGAAGCCGCCAAAAAGGCAATTTCCGCAGCAAAGGATGCAATTGAAACCGGTTTTGAGAGAGCCAACCAGATACTTGAACGGAGAAAAAATGTGCGGAGAATTTCCACAGGTTCCTCCAAGCTGGACGAGCTTCTTGGAGGGGGGATAGAAACACAGGCAATAACTGAGTGCTTTGGGAAATTTTCTTCAGGAAAATCCCAGGTCGGGTTCCAGCTTGCGGTGAATCTGCAGAATGCCCTGACGGACGAGGGGGAAACTCCCCCCCGCAGTCTGTTCATAGATACGGAAAGCACCTTCAGGCCCGAGAGGGTTGTCCAGATTGCTGAAACCAATGGACTGGATCCTGATAGGACCCTGGAAAATATCTTGGTTGCACGGGCGGAAAACTCAGACCACCAGATAATTCTTCTGGAAAAGGCAGAACAGATGATAAAAAAAGAAAATATCCGCCTGATCATAGTGGATTCTCTCACATCCCAGTTCCGCGCTGATTATGTGGGCAGGGGAGCCCTGGGCGAGAGGCAGCAGAAATTGAACAAGCACGTCCACACCCTCCAGAAGTTTGCAGACAAATATAATCTTGCAATATATGTTACCAACCAGGTGATGGACAATCCGGCAATCCTGTTTGGCGACCCGACCACCCCCATAGGAGGGCATGTGCTTGCCCACGCAGCAACTTACCGCGTTTATCTGCGAAAGAGCAAGGAGTCCAAGAGGATTGCCAGGCTGATTGACAGCCCCAGCCTTCCGGAGGGGGAAGCTGTTTTCAGGGTCACTGCAAAGGGGATAGGGGATTAATCCCCTATTTTTGATTTTTATGGAACTCTCTTCAAACCAGCTGGAATTTTTGGAAAGGTGCGGGGAAGCAAGGAGGGTTGCGCTCTCTTTCAGGAACCCCCTGGTCATCTTTCACTATGATGCAGATGGAATCACAAGTGGTGCAATCACCACTTCTGCATTCATCAAGCAAAACAAGAAGCACCGGAGTTTCCCTACAAAAAAGCTGGATGATTCGGTAATTGAGCAAATCCAGCATGAAAAGGAGATAATTCTGGTAGATCTCGGAGGCGGAAACAAGAGGGTAAATGAACTCAGGGACGTTGTAATTATTGACCATCACCAGACAGAAGGAATAGAAAAGCTGCAGGCAAACCCCCTTCTTTTTGGAATAGATGGTGGAACCGAGCTTTCTGCTTCTGCTGCATGCTCCCTTGTTTTCAACCATCATTTTGACCTGGGAGTAACTGGGGCAGTGGGGGACATGCAATATCCCCTTCATGGAATGAATCGTTTTGTTCTCCGGAAAGGTGAGGAGCTTGGAGAGATTGAGACAAAGATTGAGCTTACCCTTTACGGGAGGTATTCAAGGCCCCTTGTTGATTTTCTTGCATATTCAGATGAGCCATTCATCCCTTCTCTTGCTTACAACCCGGAAAACTGCGAAAAGTTCCTTTTTGATTGTGGAATAAAACTAAAGGAAGGGGATACTTGGAGGAAATACTCTGATTTATCATTTCAGGAAAAAAAGAGGCTGGTTTCCGCGGTTTCAAATCTCCTTGTGGACAAGGGTATGCAGTGGGCGGCTTCAGGCCTGGTGGGGGAAACATACCTGCTCCAAAAAAGGGTTTCCCAGCCAAGCACCTATGATGCAGCGGAGTTTTCAACTGTACTGAATGCCTGCGGAAGGCACTCAAAGCCCGAAGCCGGCATCTCCCTCTGTCTCATGGAGCCGGCTTCCTATGAAACGGCCCTTGGCCTCCTGCGGCAGCATAAGCTCGCCATAAGGAGCGGAGTTTCGTTTGCCAAGAACAATATAAATGATTTTGGGCCCTTCTTCTTTATTGATGCGAGAGGGGTTGTGGAGGATTCCATAATAGGGATTGTTTGCGGCATGGTTTCCGGAGGCCGGAAAAAACCCATAATCGGAGCTGCCATTTCGGAATCCGGAATAAAGATTTCCTCCCGCGGAACAAAAGGCCTTGTTGCTTCGGGCCTGAACCTGGGCAAAACCCTTTCCGAAGCAGCAGAGAAGGCAGGTGGGGTAGGGGGCGGGCACAGGATAGCTGCAGGCGCAAATATACCTGACGGCACCTTAAACGGGTTCCTTGCAGCTTTTTCAGAATTACTACGGCAATAATCGGAAAAAATTCAACTAATATTTATATATTTTATGATGGGAGATTTTTACATGGCAAAGCCAATCCTGGTTTTCAAGCAGACCAAGCAGCCCAGTCTGGGTAATGCATCCAGCATTTCTCATGGCGGAGATTCCCGGGCACCAGGCAAATTACCCAGGTTTTCCAGTATAAAAGGTGGAGCGGAATCCACCCCAACCAAAAGAAAACAGAGCCCGAAAATCCACAGGGAGGGCAATGTCATTTTTGCTGATTTTGGTAAAAAAGAGCCCCTGTCAGATTCTGTAAATGAAGAAGAAAAGGAACATGGGCGTCAGGGAAAAAAGACAGAGATGTCCAAAATCCCCAAAAGCTCCGGAGATGAGTACAGGCCCCTGTTTGAACTGCAGAAACAAACTTCAAGGTCCAGGGGTCTCAGAAACATGAGGCGGGGCAAGTTTGACCCGCTTTGGATGGTCAAGTGGCATATGTGGTACCAGTACGTAATTGCTATGAATAAGAAGCCCTGGCAGTCCTCTCTTTCCACCGGCCGTTTGCTTACCCAGAGCGCGCGTGCTGAAACTGCAAGAATAGCATGGGCCTAAGCAAGTTGTTTATGACGAAAATCTGCGCAACTTTTTTATTGTTTGCGTTTGTATTAGCACCGTGAAGTAAAATGGGACTCGTTGATAAATTGAAGCGGTGGCTGTTTGGTTCAGATGAAAAGAAAGAGGTAAAAGCTATCCCTGAACCTCCGATGCAGGAAAGGGAAACCATAATCTATGAAGAAGAGGAAGAAGAACCTGAACCACCGGAAATAGATGAGTATGCAGATGTGGAGTTTACTACCACATCCAAAAAATCTTACAATAATATCCCCATGGAGGGTACCACTATGGTGAAGAAAAAACCAACAAAGAAGAAAACGGCCGGAAAGAGAACAACCAAAAGAAAGCCAGCGACCAAGAAAAAGACAACAAAGAAGAGAACAACCAAAAGAAAGCCAGCGACCAAGAAAAAGACAACAAAGAAGAGAA
>JBKHJL010000031.1:0-13247 GCA_046538155.1 Candidatus Micrarchaeia archaeon | reverse complement strand
GCTCAGGGAAGGTATGCTGCAGGAGAGGGAAGCAAGAAAGGAACTGGAAAGAAGAGTGGGACAGCTGGAGGCAGAAAAAGAAAAAGTTGTGAGTGCCCTGAAGCAGGAGCAGGAAGATTCCCAGAGGCTGATGGAGCGGGTAAGAAACCTGGTTGCGGAAAATGAAAGGCTCGGGGAAGGTCTGAGTAAGGAAAAAAGAAGGGCAAGTCGCTTTGAAGAATTGTGGATCAAGGAAAAGGCAAAGGTCGCGGAAAAGGATGCGGAGATACTCAGGATAAGTGAACCAGGTATTGAGCATTCCCAGACTGCACTTCCCCCTGGAGTTGAAGAAAGTCCCAGGGAAGAGGAAGCAGAAACAGTTGTCCCGCCCGAGGAAGCACTGGCTGACATTGTTGCAAAAAGCAGGGAAGATGGGGCACTGGTAATTGAATCTGAACCTCCTGAAAAGGAGGTGACCGAAGAGGTTCCAGTTGAAGAGCTTGAAGAGGTAGGGCCTGGGGAAGAAAGAAGCAGGTTCTGGGAAACCAAATTAGGAAAGATACTTCACAACATATTCGTTTATGGATTTGCAGGAGGGGAAGAAACCTGTCCAAAGCCGGTCAAAAAAACAATTGAGTTTCCGCCTGAATATGAAAAAGAATCTTACAAAATTACATGGAAGAAGCAGACTGCGGAAGAGGAAAGATTCAATGCTGTAATGGAAGAGTACGGAAAATGGTACAACAGGGCTGGGAGATGGATATATGCAAAGCGCAATAAGCTGATTGGTGCGGCGGGCGCAGTAAGGGACTTCTATTCAAAAAAGAAGAGGCATGTTAAGATTGCGGCAGCGGGCACAGTTGCAGTAGGTGCGGTTGCTGCAATAACTGCAGTAGGGGGATTCGGAGTTCCTGGAACACAAACGAGCAAGAAGATGAATACCTGGCAGGAAAGCCCAAAGCCCAAAGTTGTACAGATGGCGGGCGCAGAAGAAGGCGCAGCTGTGGAAAAAGCAACTCATGAAAATGCGGCTGAGGCAAAGAAAGTGGAGCCTGAGCCCCTTGAAAAGCCGGAGCTTGCAGAAGTTCTGGGTAAGTACGATCTGGAGCTTGGGGAGAAAACGCACCCGATTAAGTTCTACAGGGGCCTTGAAAAACTTGAAGATGCTCAGGAGCGGTATGTGGTGCTAAAAGAGCTCCTTAAAGATGAAGAAACAATAAAGAACTACGAAAGAAAGTACATTGCAGAGCAGATACTGGAAATTTATCAGGACTTCCTGCAGACTGCAGAAAAATATGCTTCGCTTGAAAACCAGGCAGAAGAGGAAAGGGCCGGTGCCCGGGAATCAGGGGAAATAGTTTCGGAACGGATGAAAAAGCTCCTGCAGCAGAAAAGGATAAAGAATATGCTGGGGAGGGCTAAAGTGAATGAACTAAGAAACAGCTTCAGTGGATTCCTGGAATTTGCAGCTTCTCTCCCGGAAGAATCAGAAATTGAGCAGGAACCGATAGAAGCCCCGGTGGTTAGCGAAAAGGAGCTTGCTGAAATGGAAAAGAACAGGGAGGGGCCTGAAGCCGTAGTAATTGCCCCTGACCAGAGCAAAAAAAGACCATACAATATGGAAAAAAGAATGGAAGAGATAGCAGGGGGAGGATTTGGAATACTTGACAATTACAGGAAAGTGAATCAGTTTTACGGTAGAGTGAGTGGGGAAAAAAACCTTGAGAAGAAATTCCTGCTGGGCGCCCACCTGGTTGACAACATAATAGAGTACAATATGGACAGGCAGATGTCTGAAAAAAGGATAATCTCCATGCATCTTGAGGCAATGAATGCAGCAATATTGTTTGCAAGGGAAAGGGGGCAGAGCATGGCTGCAATTGCAGAAGCATTAAACACTTTTGAGGCTGCAGATGGGGAAGTAAAGCGGCTTCTCAGATACAAGAGAGTAAGCAAGAAAATCGGGGCCAGGAGGGAGAAGGAGGTACAGACCAATCTGCAGTGGCTCAGGAACAGGGCTGAAGAGCTTGCAGCAAAGGTGGATGCATATGAAAAACACAAAGGGAAAGTAGTGGAACTGCCTGGTTCACCCGTCGTTGAAACAAAAGATGGTGTTTCGGACACGGGCCCGGAAAAAATAAGGATAGACCCAAGCAATGAGTACACGGCGATGCAGGTAAAGGTATTCTCTGAGCACGGGCTGAGCATAATGGAGCACCCGCTTGATGTGTATGAAAAGATGAGAAGTAAAGACCTAAACAGCTTTGACCGGTTTATTGTACTTGAAAATCTTTCAGAAAGGATAATGAATAACCCTGTACTAATGGAAGGAGTTGCAGGGGAAGAAAAATTCCGCATGCTGGATATGCTCGGGGCATATCTGAAAGCGAGCGTAAATGCATCAAACCATCCTAAGAACTGGAGAGCTGGTGTAACAAAGGATACAATCCTGTTGCACTCAAATGCAATTGTCGTCAGCGACCTTTTGAAGGAGCTCAGGAAACTAAAGAAGGCAGATGTGCCTCCGGGAAACAGGCATCTCCACTTCCCGATTGACCAGGAAACATTCAAAGAGATGGGGGAAGCAGTGCGGGAATTTGAAGAACAGATTAAATGGACATATGGCCAAAAACCCCGGATGAAGGATACAAACGGGGAATAGTGGGCTCTTTTCCCCTGCCTTATTTTTTAGACTGGAATTTTATTGCGTGTTTTATCGCCTGGTAAACTGCAGCCGATTCCAGTTCTTTTATCCCTTTTTCAGTTACCCCTCCTTTGGTGGTGACCTTCTCCATTATTTCCTCGCAGGAGGATTTAGAAAGGAGGGCACCTGTGCCTGAGAGGACCTGGGCAAGCAAGAGGTTTGCCGTTTCTTCAGGGACGCCGCCGTCTTTTGCTGCCTCCCGCATTGCCCTGGCGAAATAGGCAAAATATGCGGGTGAGGAACCAACTATGGCTGTGATTATGTCCATCCGGGATTCTTCAATTCTTACTGTAACCCCCACTCTGGAAAAAAGCTCCCTGAACGCCTCCTCTTCTTCTGTGGAAACCAGCTTCCCAGGAGAGTATGGGATAGGGGAAAGGTTTTCTGCGGCCGCAATATTGGGCATGACGCGGATTATTTTTGCATCCGGGGAACTTTTCTGCATTTCTTCCAGCCTAAGCTTTGCCGCGGGCGAAACCAGAATTTTCCCTTTTGGGGCACTCTCAAGAAGGGGGGCCATTGCATCAGGCTTAACTGCCAGGAAAACCATTTCGGATTTCTCAAAAACCTCCTCTGGGGAACTCGCCTTCTGTATCCCTTCAAGCTCCAGCCTCTCCTCCTGCCTGTCATAAGCAACGATTTTCACCCCCGCATTCAGGAAGCCTCTGGCAAATGCAGTGCCAAGCTTTCCCATGCCCACTATTCCAAGCATAAATTCACCAATATGATATCCGTAATATCTGGGCAAGGGAAAATAAAGATTTGGGGTGTTCTCATGCTATGGCCACAATAGAAGAAATAGTGAAGGCCTCCAACAAAAAGAATGGGGGCCCGGAAGAAGCAAATAAATATACTCTCAAATCCATGAAGCGGCACAGCGAAGAAATCGCCGGGCTTTTTGAAAAAAAAGATGAACACTGGAAAGCAGAATGTGCAGATATGATGATTCACTGCCTTGTGCTGTTCAAAAGAGAGGGAATTGATGAAATTGAAGTGCTGAATATGCTTGAAAAAAGAAAAAAAAGATTCCTGGAAAAGATAGAGGGGAGTCCTGAAATTATCTAGACTTCAAAATTCAGCTGGATTGATTTGTGTTTGGGCTCCAGTTTCCTGTAGTTTACCCCTGCCATATCAAACATCCTTTTTGCTGCTTTTACTGTATTAGTATCTGCATATTTGTCTTCAAGATAAACAATTTCGGTGATACCCGACTGTATTATCATCTTTGCGCACTCGTTGCAGGGGAAGAGGGCTACATACATGGTGGCGTTGTGGAGCTTCTTGGTGGAATTCAGGATAGAGTTTACTTCCGCGTGGACTACATAGGGGTATTTGGTTTCGTTTATGCTTTCGGCCTTTCTTCTCCAGGGGAGCTCATCATCCGAACAGCCTATAGGGAATCCGTTGTACCCGATTCCGACTATCTTTTTGTGCTGGTCCACTATGCAGGCACCTACTTGGGTATTGGGGTCCTTGCTCCTTTCAGCGGAAAGGATTGACACTCCCATAAAATAATCATCCCAGGAAATGTAGTCTTCCCGTTTCTTTGCCCGGGTTCCATCGGGCTCATCTGTTTCAAAAGCGGTTCTTGCTCCCTTTGAATGAGTAGTATCAGACATTATGTTCCACCCTGCAGGATATTATGTGGAAATATTTATGAAGGAACGGGATTCCTGCCTGAACAATATTGGAAATCGTTTTTCTTTTGGGTGCGCCTAACCTTTTCTTTCTTGAGCTTGTGCTCAAGAGATGCAATCGAAGATTGCACAGATTTTCAAAAAGAGAAGGGGAGACTCAGAGCTCCAGTTCAGATTCATGTCCCATGAATACACTTGAGCTCCTCGTCGCTCCAGTACCTGATTACTTAAGTGATGGGTGCTGCCACCTAATATGCCTTATCATGATGTGAAAACTTCAGCAACCGCACCAACTTTTGCTCTTCATCTATCTCATAAGTCAAAACGAAACAATTCAGGATGTGCACTCTTCTTTGGTGCTGCAGTGGCTTTTTCAAAGGCTTAAAGTGGTGTGGGGACTCCAGGATTTGCTCTGCTTTCTTTTTGAAGGCTTCCTTTAGGGACCGGTTGTTCCTGCATAGTTTTTTTACTTCCTTTTTGCATTCCGGACAATATTCGAATGGGTAAGGCATTTAATCACTCGAAAAGGTCATCCACGCTCTTTGCCCTGATGAATTTCCCCTTGCTTCTCTTCTTCACTTCTTTGATGAAGCTGAGTTTCATCTGCTGCTCGTCCACGGGATGCCAGTCGTTCTCGTCCATCCAAACCAAGTCTTCATCGTTGAAGGGTTCCTGCTCCACATATTTTTTGAGCAGTTCCAGCTTTCTGGTTTCAATCAGTTTTTTGTTTATTGCCTGGCGCACAACCTCACTCCAGCGTATTTCGGAATGCGAGTCCATTTTCTCCTTTACTTTTTCCGGGACATATAAGGTTATGTTGCTCATGCACATATTTATGTGGATACACATATTTAATACTTCTGTTTCAAACCAGTTCATTCGTATTTTATTCAACTTCATAAGATTATAAACAAAATAAAGGTGGGTTTCCGGTGCTTAGCCTAGCATGTAACCATGGTTACATAATACGTCGGTAGCGTAAAATGAGGGCTTTTTGGCTACTGTCTTGAGCTCTGCTCAAGAGATGTGACCGCAGGTCACACAGATTTTTGGCAACGGAGTAAAACAGCAGAACAAAAACGGTGGTCAGAGCTCCAGTTTCTTATTGCTGGAGGGATGAGTACCTGAATAATATTGGAAAATGGTTTTTCTTTGGGAGAACCGAACCTTTCTTTTTCTCAAAAAGAAAGGGTCGAATCAGAGCTCCAGTTTCTGATTACTAGAGTGATGAGTGCTGGATTGTAGGTGACTACAAATAATATGCGTGTAGTCACCCGGTTTTCTTCAGGGATTTCTTTAGCTTCTTATATTCCCTGAGCATCAGCTCGATTGTGGGCCGGATATCATGGTTATTATGGTAAGCCTGAAGCGAATCGTAGTACTCCCTTCTGTTCTCCAACTCGATATTAACTGGGGGCAGGCCATGCTTGAGCAGGATGTTGTTTAGCAGCAGGCGCCCCACTCTCCCATTCCCATCTTCAAAGGGATGGATGTTCTCGAATTGGTTGTGGACCACTGCAGCAAGCACAAGCGGAGGGTAAAACTTCTTGTTTTCTTCGTACCATCCAACTAGTTCTTTGAGGAGGGGGACTACCTGGGAAGAAGGCGCACCTCTATGGACTATGTTTCCAAACCTGTCTGCGATTACTACTTCCCTCCCCCTTTTCCTGAACTTTCCTGCAAAAGGCTTTGAGTTTTCGAACACTATCCTGTGGAGTTCCTTTATCAGGTCCAGGGAAAGATGGGCTTTTATCTTTCTAATGTATTTGACTGCCTTGGCAACCCCATAGGTCTCGGATATCTCTCCCTTAGCTTTCTGGGGCCACTTGTCCTTCTCCAGGATATTCACTACTTCTTTTTCAGTTACAGTAGAGCCTTCTATCGCATTCGTGTCGTAGGTGAAGGCTTCTGTGAATTTTACCCAGTCATCTTCACTCAAATGTGGGAGCTTGATGTTGCCGGAAGCGCCCAGTTTCTTAAGCTGGCTGCGTTCCTTTGGGGAAAGGATTGTGTGGTAGGGGTCGCGGATAACCTTGAGTGCCTTTATTTGCTCTTTGATTTGCTTTTCTGCCTTTTTTCGCTTCTTTTCAAGCTCTGCTTTGGAAAGATCTGTCCCGAGATAAATACGAAGTTTTTTGACTTTATCTTTCTGGCGGTAGGAGTGCGAAAGGTAATATTTTTTCTTTCCTTTTTCGGTTCTGATTTCTACGTGCATGGGTTAAATTAGGTGACTACATTTTATAAATGTTTGTAAGGATGTGACTACATACCGGATAGCAGAGGATTGGGCTTATCCGATATTATGTAACCATGGTTACATCAACTTGTGGCTTGGTTCCTTCGACTAGGTATATTGTTGCTAAATCAGGATTCCTGCTCTCGAATACACTTTTTCCGCTGACTCCCAGGCAGTAGGATGCCCTGACGTGGGCAAAATTCTTCCTGATTGATTCTTCTATTGGGGCTAAGCGGGAATGCTTTATTTTGTTTACGTAGGAGTCTGCCTCTTTCGTTTTTGCCTTGAAAAACCCAGAGGCGGGATTCAGGAGCATAACAATCAGCTTTCCCTCCGGCTTGAGGACTCTTGCTGCTTCCTTGATCGCTTTCTCATAATTGCCAATAAACTGCAGGGATGCAACATAAATTACGGCATCGAAACTGTTGCTTTCAAACTCCATCCTTTCTGCGGAGCCCACTACCGTCCTGACGCTGTCCGGGGCGCCTTCGAGCGCTTCTTTGGAAACATCCAGGCCGGTAATAACAAATCCTTTTGCCTGCAATTCCTTTTCTATAACCGCGGGCCCGCACCCAACACTCAGAACGCTCCTGCAACCCTTTAATCTCTTTAAGAGGTAACTTGCCTCTTTCTCGAATATTGCTTGCCAAAAATCGGATTGGCAGGAATCCCTGTACTTTCTAATGGTTCTGCCCACTTCCTTAGCTGGCTCTTCCTTTGCAGCCTTCGCGCCCTTCCTGTGTTTTATCATCACGCTTGCCCCGATTGAAGTTAATATCCGGAAAACATTTTCTTCTTTTGGGTGCGCCTAGCCAAGAATAATATTGGAAAATGGTTTTTCTTTGGGAGAACCGAACCTTTCTTTTTCTCAAAAAGAAAGGGTCGAATCAGAGCTCCAGTTTCTCATCACTGCAGAAGTTCCAAAAGGAAGCTGCTCAGGAAACCTACATTTCATCATTGCAGAATTTCTGCTGCTCTTGTGTAATGTTGGCTATAACACCCTTATATGCCTATCTGCAATCAGGTGCGAGGTGTAGCCTGCAAAGCCTGCAAAGGCAAAATTCAGGTCAGAGAAGATGTAGATGAATACTGCAAAGATCAACGCAGCAAAAACTGTGTGGGTTATTCCCCTGTGGTGGGGCTTGAAAAACGTGAGTATTATCATGTAGATACCGGTTATTGCGAGGCCCAGGATAACCACAGAACGCAAATCCTCCAGCGTGCACATAACGCCCTCCGTGCAGGTGGAGGCAAAGGAAAACCCGAATGCAGCTATTGGGACGGTGATGTTGGAAATCCTGCGGATTTTGGAGGAATCGTGGTCTATATCCGGCGCAAGCGCGGAAACAGAAGCAAAAGCAACAAGAATGGCAGAATCAAGAACAGGGGTCTGGAGCAGCAGAGATATGATTATGCCGAAAAGCGCGCCAATGAACATGTGCTCCGGCCAGTTCATATGCAAATTACCCGGAAAGAAAATTTAAAGACGATGGATTGTCAGGCATTCAAACATCCGGGTGCTCCTTATCCCTAAGGAAGAAATGGTAGACTCCGAGTACTGAAACTATGCTGGCTGCAAGGAAGCCAAGAAGCACCTGCCAATCTCCTATTCCCAGTGGGACAGTCCCGAAATAAACTGAAAGCGGAGTATAGAGAACCAGGAGCTGCAGCAGGAACGAAACTGCTATTGCAATCAACAGCCACCTGTTTGAAAAAATAGAGAGCTTGTCCTTTAGCCTTATCACTATCAGCCTGGTTGCTTCGGAAAACACAAATCCTGTAAACAACATGGTGCGCGCGTAGTCCTCACCCACAGGAAGAGAGTAGAAAAAGAGAGCGAGCAGGAGCAAAGTATCCAAAAGGCCTATCGTAATAATGGCCTTCATAACCCATTTGTTGATTATCCCTTCGCTGCTCGGCCGGGGCTTTTTCTTCATAACATGCTTTCGCGGCGGGTCAGAGCCGAGAACCAGAGCAGGGGCGCCATCTGTAAGCAGATTAATCCAGAGGAGCTGGGTTGCCCTTATGGGCACAAAACCGGCAAGAGAAGCAAAAAAGACTACGAATACTTCAGAAAAGTTAGCCATCAGGAGATAAGTTACAAAATTGCGGATATTGTTGAATATTGTTCTGCCCTCCTTTATTGCCTTTGCTATTGAGGCAAAATTATCATCAAGCAGGACCATGTCCGATGCCTGCTTGGCAATATCCGTGCCCCGGATGCCCATGGAAATCCCCACATGGGAATTCCTGAGCGCAGGGGCATCATTAACCCCATCCCCGGTCATCGCCACATTGTGACCATTTGCCTGCAGGGCCTTGAGTATCCTTTGCTTTTCAAGGGGTGCTATTCTTGCAAAAATATTTATCTTCTCTACCTTCATGCGAAGTTCGTGCTCAGGCATGCCTTCTATCTGCCTGCCCTCCACTGCGCCATCCCCTATGCCAACCTCTTTTGCAATCGCCTTTGCAGTTGCAATATTATCCCCAGTAATCATGATAATCCTGATTCCGGCTCCCTGGCAGGCATTTATTGCGTCCGGAACTTCCTTCCTTGGGGGATCTACCATCCCCTGAAGCCCGATGAAAATATGACCAGTTTCTGCCTCTTTCTCCGGCACCTTTTTCTTTTTCAGGTTCTTATAGGAAAATGCCAAAACCCTCAGGGCATCCTGCCCCATCTCTTCATTCTGCTTAAGTATCTTCTTTTTCCTGGAATCAGTAAGTTTGCGTACCTTTCCGCCTTCCAGGATACGATCGCACCTTTCAAGGACCACTTCTGGGGCGCCTTTCATGCAGGCAACATATTCCTTTCCCTTTCTGTTCAGAGTGGTCATCCTTTTCCGGTCAGAGGAAAAGGGGAGCTCTTCGGTCCGGGAATATCCGCCTGCATTTACCCCTGCTTTTTTCGCGGCGATGTGGATTGCCACTTCCGTGGGGTCGCCCATGTATTCTTTCTTACCCTCCTTCTTGCCCATCACCACATTGTTGCAGAGTACTCCACACCAGAGGAGCTTTTTATATACGTTTTCAGAAGCCTTTTTTCCCTCAAGAAGTACTTCTCCTTCTGTTGAATGTCCCCGTCCTGTAACCTTGAAGGACTTCCAGTCAGTAAAAAGCCTGCGGACAGTGAGGGCATTCTCTGTAAGCGTACCTGTCTTGTCCGTACATATCACATCAACACTGCTGAGGTCCTCCACAACAGAAAGGCGCCTTACAAGCGAGTTCTTCTTTGCCATCCGCATTGTGCCAAGGGCAAGGGCAAGGGTAACCACCGCAGGAAGACCTTCGGGTATCGCTGCAACTGCAAGGGCTATTGCAGTAAGAAAGATTGTTATAGGGTCCATGCTGCTGAGGAAAAACTGGACGACTGCAATAAAGGCAATTATCGCGAGAAGGCCCGTCCCGATATTCTTCCCAAGTTTGTCAAGTTCCTTCTGGAAAAGCGTGGGGTGCTCTTCCGCTCCGTGCATCGCCTTTGCGATTAGCCCTACTTCAGTATTCAGCCCAGTGTCCACAACCACTGCCCAGGCATTGCCCCTGCTCACATATGTGCCCTTGTAAAGCATATTAGAGCGGTCGGCAAGGGAAGTATCCTGGGAAAGAGAACCAGGGGATTTTGAAGATGGGACACTTTCACCTGTAAGCAGGGACTCGTCCACAAGAAGATTGCTGGAACGCAGTATGCGGCAGTCTGCCGTAATCTGGTCACCTTCACTGAGAACCATTATGTCTCCTGGAACTATTATGGTCGCATCAATTTCTGAGGGGGTACCGTCCCTGAGCACCGTCGCCTTGGGAACAGCCATTTTCTTGAGAGCCTCCAGACTCTTTTCCGCCTTGTAGTTCTGGAAAAAGCCGAAGAGACCGTTCAGGATAACTATCACAAGAATCAGGCCGGCATCAAAAAAATATTCCTCGTTTCCCTCCAAATACCCCAGCCCGAAAGAAACCAGAGAAGCAAATATCAGGATAAATATCAGGAAATCATTAAACTGGTCAGCAAGTATGGAAAGTGGTGAAACCTTTCGCTCCAGGGCAATTATATTCGGGCCAAATTTCTCCAGCCTTGCTTCGGCCTTGCTGCCTGAAAGGCCGTTTCTGCCCGTGCCGAGCCGGTCCAGCACATCATCTCCTGCTATTGAATGCCAGGGAACCCGCCTTTCCATGGGAAGCATTTATTATTAAAGATTAAAAAGGTCTTGCCGGCAACAACTATAAAAACTTAACCCACACTAAAACACCCTAATGCACTTCCAATATCTGCCTAATAGAGCAAAGGAGAAAAGCGGCCTAAAAAGGAGAAAAAGCAGGGCGTTCAGGAGAACAGGGCCTATGAGGGAAGAGCTGCTTCATTTTGCTGGTATTGTGCAGCCGGGGCTGAGAAACGGGAACAGCCGATATCACCTGAAGATGTCCGAAATGCTCTGGGGGATGGACTCTTCTGACATAAGGAGATTTAAGCGGCGGATAAAAAAAGGGAAGGAAGAAAGGCTTTTTCCTGTGGAAAAGATAATTTGTTCCAGAGGTAAGGCCGCTTCCCGGATAGCGGGGTTCCTTGGGGAAAAATATGTTGACCGGATGGTTTCTCTTGCACGAAGCAGGGGAGACGTGCGGGAAGTTGAGCTGGGGAAGAAATACCTTGCGTGGGCGGAAAAAAACGGCAAAGGCATGGTGAAGAAAAGGGCACTTGCAGGCATGGTCATGGTTGCTTCAGATGAGATTGAGGAAAAGAAAGGGGCGTATCTGGGGGGGCAACGTGCCAAGAGAAACGGGACCATGAAACTGCTCAAGAACAAGATTGGGGAAGAAAAAACGGAAAAACTGGTAGAGAAGTTCAGCCGTGGGGACCGGAGGAGCCTGCGTGGGCTTTGCATGAACTGGATGCTTTTTGGCGCAGCTGCCGCATCGTCCATGCCCGCTTTCCAGGGATACTTTTCCGGACAGAATTCCAATGCAGCACTATTGGTTCTGGGTACATCTGCACTGTGGGGTATTGTAAGGGGCATTGGACTCCTGGATTCAATAAGCATCAAAAGGATACAGGAAAAAATTCCTGGTAAAATGAATGGGCATATTTAAAAACTTTGTATTTAAACTCTAAGCAAAGGTGCGTATTATGTATGGAGTTACACCACAAGCATATGACAGGACAATCACAGTATTCAGCCCGGACGGGCGGCTATTCCAGGTGGAATATGCAAAAGAGGCAGTGAAGAGAGGGGCAACCGCAATAGGAGTGACCTCAAAAGAAGGAGTAGCCCTGATTGCTTACAAAAGTGCCCACTCAAAGCTTATAGTTTCCGAATCGCTTAGAAAAGTGTTTGAGGTGGACAACCACATTTCCGTGACCGCCAGCGGGCTCATTGCCGATGCAAGAAAACTGGTGGAGCTTGCAAGGACAAACGCCCAGAGGCACAGGATGACATACAATGAGCCTGCCTCCCCCGAATCAATTGCAAGAGGGGTCTGCGATGTAATGCAGCTCTATACTCAGTATGGGGGCATAAGGCCATTTGGTGTTTCCCTGCTCATTGCAGGAATAGGTCCAGAGGGACCGGAGCTTTTTGAAGCAGAGCCAAGCGGGGCAATGACAGGGTATTTTGCTGATTCGGTGGGAAATGCAAAAAAGGAAGTGGATGAGTACCTGGAATCAGAATTCAGCAGGGAAATGGGGCTGAAAGAGGCAATCAAAGCTTCGGTGGACGCCCTGAAAAAATTCAGCGAAACCAAGCTTGTGCCTGCAAACCTTGAAGTATCCTACGCCTACACAAAAGACAAGAAGTTCAAGCTTATGGAAGAAAAGGAAATTGCGGCGCTGCTCAAGCCTGAGAAATCCTAGCTCACCTTATTATTGTTCCCCTGTGGGCCTTCCCCTTGATTGCCTTGGGGAGGTCCCGGAGATTCTTTCCCCCCACAAAATGGAGTTCCATCTTAGTCCTTGCAGCAAGTTTGCAGGCAATCACATCAAACACAAAATTGGTACCTGGTTTTCTCTTGTCCGAAGCATTTGCAAGTGAAAGGAGCTGGGAAAAGCTCATCTTCCTGAATTTTTTCGCCTTTTTGTTCTTGCTGGGGTCAGAATCATAAACCCCGTCCACATTGCTTAGGTTAATCAGCCTCTTTGCACCTATTGCCTCTGCAAGCAGCACGGAATCCGTATCGGTTGTGATTCCTGGTATGGTTCCCCCCATTACTACAACCCTGTGCTGGGAGGCTGCGAGCGCGGCGCTCTCAAAGTCCTGAAAAACCAGGGGACATGCCTCTTTTGAGAAAACCCGGGTAACCAATGCTGCATTCAGCCGGGTTGCCTGCACTGCAAGTGAATCGCCCCAGAACTGGTTTTTTGAGAAGTTGGATGCTGCGTTTACATAGTCCCGGGCAATTTTGCCTCCGCCCACTACAATTCCGATTTTTTCCTTTCCTTTTAGAATGGCCTTGAACTTCTTCAGGAATGCGATGTCCGGATTCCCGGTTCCGTTCACCATGCTTCCGCCAAGAGAAATTACGACTGACATGGCACCCTATTGAAGTGTAAATTAAAAAAGGAATTGGTGCAGCAGAAGACAAAAAGATAATATTCGAAAATCGTTTTTCTCTAGGAGAACCGGGTTGGGATTAAAACCCAGGGACTAGCGTAAAACAGGCTATGTTTTTGCGGAAATTTTTACCGCAATGGGGTTTTGCGCGG
>JBKHJL010000051.1:0-2902 GCA_046538155.1 Candidatus Micrarchaeia archaeon | reverse complement strand
GCAGACTCCCACTACGAGGAAGGCTTCATCTCAATGAGGGGAACCGAGTTCTCAAGCGGCTCTGACTCCCAGTACCAGTTCAAGGTACCGGACAGGGTCATGAAGACCAGCTGGACTTTCTCCACTGTTGAGGCAGCCGAATCCGAGCCCGACACAAGCACCTTCACCCTCCACGAGGGAGAAGAGACTACAGTCGGAACCACGGAAGTAACTGTAAAGGCTGTGTCCATTGACCAGGAGCTCACCCCATGCACAATGGGAACCGGCACTGGCGAGGAGCCCCTGTGCACCCCGGACATGAGCACTGTATCTGCAGTGGTTATGCCTGACAATGCACCCAGCGTGGACACAATCGTCCCCTACAGCCTTACCAGCAACCTGGTATACCTTGACACTGACAACGTTGCACTGGACACCGGTGTAATCGTAACTGTCGGTGGTGACGCAGTCAACACTGTAACCAAGGATGCAATTGCAGGCTCAGAGGTTGACTTTGAGGCAACCCCTGTTGTTGTAAAGCAGCTTGGCAACAAGATTGTCGTTGCAGGTTACAGCGCAGAGGACACCATGGCTGCAGGAGAGCAGTTCCTTTCTGAGCTCACAAGCAACTGAGCAAAGTAAGGAAAAGGGGCCCCCAGCCCCTTTCTTTTTCTTCTTTTTCTGTTTTTGCTTTTGCCAGGATATTGTTTAATGATTTGAACATTCTTAATTAAAGAATCATTTAAATAAACATATGTTCAATATAATGAACATGTTCAATACCTGTGTACCAATGAGAATAACCCGCTATGTCCTTTCCGACCCAACGAAGGAGTATTCGGCCAGGGGCCTGGCAGAGGAACTCAAAGTAAGCCCTGCATCTGCCTCAAAGACCATGAAGGAATTAAGGGGGAAAGGGATTCTCAACTCCCACCAGGTCGGCAGGAGCGTTCTCTACAGGGCAAATCTGGAGAGTGCATTGTGCAGGCACTGGAAAACAGTATTCAGCCTGGAGGAAATATCAGGCTCCCGTTTTTTTAGCGAGTGCAGGAGAAAACTACAAAATATCCTTTCAATCATGCTGTATGGGAGCAGGGCACAGGGAAAAGACAGGCCCCAAAGCGACTATGATTTCCTTGTTGTTACCGCAACAAGGCAAAAAGCAAGGCCCGACCCTGCAAACTTCGGCCTGCCCGCTGAAGCAAACTGCCTTGTCTTCAGTTTTTCAGAATGGAAAAAGCACGCACAAAAAAACCCCGCGTTTTACAAGGATGTTATGTTTTATGGAATTGTGCTGGAGGGGGAACGGATGGTGGCTGAATGAATCTTGAAGACTGCTTCCTGAAAGGCCTTCTCCTGAAAATCCGCCCGGACAGGGAAAAGTCAAAGAAGTCCATAGCAACGGCAGAGCACAAGCTGTCACTTTCAAAAAAAGAATTCGATGCAAAAATCTATGAAGGTTCAATAATCAATTCGTATGCAAGCATGTTCCACTCTGCCCGTGCCATCCTTTTCAGGGACGGCATAAAAGAGAGAAGCCATTATGGAATTTATATCTACCTGAAGGAAAAGCATTCTGGAGAACTGGGCGATTACCTCCTTAATGAGTTCTCTGCACTCAGGCTGCAGAGGCATGAAGCCTTGTATGGCTTTTCAGAAGACCGGGCATCCATAACAAAAGACGAAGCAGAAAGCATCCTTTCCGCTGCAGAATCATTTCTGGAAAAATCCAAACATATCCTCAAGAGCAATTCCTGACGCAGCCAACACAACCCTTAAAACTACTACTCCACAAATTCATTTCAGCAATTCTAAAGGTGATAAAGAATGAGGAAGGACACGCTTTTCCATAAGGTTTACCCCGGAGAGGGGGAGTTTGTAAATGTAATAATAGAGATTCCCATGGGCTCAAGGAACAAGTATGAGTATGACAAGGATACAGGCGCAATTGTCCTGGACCGGGTGCTTTACAGCCCGTTTTTCTACCCTGTTGATTACGGGTTCCTCCCAAAGAGCTGGTATGATGATGATGACCCCCTGGACATAATGGTTTATTCAAGATACCCCACCGTTCCGGGATGCGTGATAGAGGCAAAGCCGATAGGAATGCTGAGGATGAAGGATGAGAAGGGAACGGACGACAAAATCCTTGCCGTTCCGACCACGGACCCCCAGTTTGCAAATATTGAGGGCCTCACAGACCTCCCTTCTTCTGTGCTTGAAGAGATTGCCCATTTTTTCAAGAGGTACAAGGACCTTGAAAAGGGAAAGCACACAGAAGTAGTCGGATGGTTCGGGAGAGATGATGCAGTAAAGGCAATAGAGCGCTCCTTCCGGCTTTACCGGGAAAAATTTGATAAAGAAGAATAAGTGCACGGGGCAGGATTTGAACCTGCGTAGACACTAAGTCAGGGGGTCTTAAGCCCCCCGCATTTTCCAGGCTCTGCCACCCGTGCTAAAGAGCAACCGGCTCAGGAAAACACAGCCCGTTTCAGGCTATATTTTTAACAAAACCCGCCAGCAGCTTTTCTATTTAGAAGAATAAAAGTATAAAAAGGGGATTATCTGCCAGCCTGAACTCTCAACCGTACATCCTTCCCAGCTGGCCCCCCTTTCCTTTTTTGGAATGAAGCACCGCTTCTTTTGTTGCCTTTGAAAGGATTTCTGCTTCCTTTTCCAGCTCTTTTGTGTCTATTTTTACCTTGGTTATTATTGAAACAACTCCAATCACGTTTGCGGCTGCATTGGGGTCAGGCTGCTCTTCAAGGGTTTCTGCAAGCAGGGAAAGGACCGGCTCTTTGTATACTCCCGGGGTAAGCAAAAGCCCGGCAACCCCGGTAGTAGCGCCTTCTTTCACTCTTTTTATGTGCTTCCTTTTTTCCAGGGAGACAGTGAGCTCTTCGCTTGTGGAAATCCCATACAC
>JBKHJL010000030.1:0-13842 GCA_046538155.1 Candidatus Micrarchaeia archaeon | reverse complement strand
GAATCAAAGAGGGCGAATATGCGAGGGCGATGGAAGCCCTTACCCGTGAAGATGTAAAGGGGCTCATAGATGAGGGGGCAATTTACAGCCTTAAGTATGTTGGAGAGAGGAAAAAACCCCTGAAAAAGCGAAAGGGCCCGGGAAAGCGCAAAGGAAAAAAGTACTCCAGGAAGGGCAAAAAAGAATCCTGGATGGAAAAGGTGCGCTCCCAGAGAAAGTACCTAAAAGAACTGCTTGAAAGCGGAGAGCTCCCGGCAGAGCACAGAAGAGACATTTACCTTAAGATAAAGGGCGGCTCCTTCAGGGGAAAGAAAGCACTGCTCACATACCTGAAAGAAAATAGTTACTATGTAGAGCCCAAACCCGGAAAAGCGGAAAAACCCGCAGAAAAGAAGAAGCCGGAAAAACCTGAGAACGAGGTAAAGGAGTGATTATATGGCAAAAGCAAAAGGACCAACATACTCTGTTCCCTTCCGGAGAAGAAACGAAAAGGCAACAGATTACAGAAAAAGGCTCGGGCTGGTGAAATCAGGAAAGCCCAGGCTGGTCATAAGAAAGACAAACAAACGTGTACTCGTGCAACTGGTGGAATTCCACCCCAATGGAGACAGAGTAATCCTGTCAGTGAATTCGGACAAGCTGAAGAAATTCAAATGGGCCCCCAGGAGCAATCTTCCAACTGCTTACCTTGTGGGGTATTATGCAGGTGTGCTCGGAAAAAAAGCAGGAGTAAAAGAATTCGTGTTGGACATTGGGCTGGTGCGCCCAATAGTGGGCGGACTTCCCTTCGCTGCCCAGAAGGGAGCAGCCGATGCGGGGCTGGAAACACCAATGGGAGAAAACATAGTTGATGAGAACAGGATAAAGGGAAAACACATAGAAGACTTTGCGAAATCGCTTTCAGATGAGGAATATAAAAAAGAATTCTCCGCTTACCTGAAAGAAGGATTTGACCCAAGGAAATTCACTGAACTCTTTGAAAGTGCAAAAGAGGCGATAAGCAAGGAGGCATGATCATATGGGAAAACGAGGCAAAAGAAGAGAGGAAAAAGTACGGATGCTTGATGTTGAGGTGTGGGAGCCAAAAACAGAAATAGGAAAGCTTGTGAAAAACAAGGAGATTACAACCATGGAAGAGATATACAATCGTGGAAAGCAGATACTTGAGCCTGAAATAATTGATACCCTCCTGCCTGAACTGGAAGCAGAGATACTGAGTGTAAGCCCAACCCAGAGGACTACGGACTCCGGAAGAAAAATGTCATTCAGGGTTATTACAGTGCTCGGTGACAAAAAGGGGCATGTTGGAATAGGAGTTGGAAAGAACACTGAAGTAAAGCCGGCAATAGACTATGCCATGCTTGATGCGAGGAAAAATATAATAGCCGTGAAAACCGGGTGCGGCTCCTGGGAGTGCAAGTGCGGCGCCCCCCACTCAATCCCCAGGGAAGTGAGGGGAAAATACGGGAGCACAGAAGTAACCCTTAAACCTGCGCCGAAAGGCCTTGGGCTCGCAGCAAACTCAACGGTCAAGCAGGTACTTGGAACCGCAGGAGTGAAAGATATCTGGAGCTTTACAAAGGGCTCAACCGCCAACATATATAATATGGCCATGGCAACAATCAAGGCTCTTGACTCGCTTAACAGGATGAAGCCCCAGCCGGGTGATAAGATATGAAAATTGCAATAGTTAGAGTGAGGGGAAGGAGGAACTTGTCCCCGAGGATAGCAAAAACCCTTAAACTGCTTAACCTTGAGCGGACCAACAACTGCGTGCTGGTTGAAGATACCCCACAGAATATGGGCATGTTGCAGGTCTGTAAGGACTATATAACATATGGGCCCATAGGGGAGAAAACACTGTTTGAACTCCTCAGGAAAAGGGGGGAGAAAGGAGGCAGGAAGCTAAGGGAAGTGATGGAAGAAGAAGAGATAAAGCAAGCTGCAGGCAAGATAATGCACGAAGAGAAAGTGCAGAATTTCTCAGACCCCGTGTTCAGGCTGCATCCGCCGGGAAAGGGCTACAAAAACATTAAAAAGCCGGCACCCGAAGGGGACCTGGGCCGGAGGGATGAGATGGACTCTCTTATTAAAAAAATGATGTAGAGAGGTGACACTAATGCCGGAAAGAAAAGACAGGAAAATAAAAAAGTATCGCGGAACCAGAAGCTGTGGTACAGGCAACACTAAGAACAAGAGGGGTTCAGGCTGCAGAGGGGGTGTGGGAAATGCAGGGTTGCACAAGCACAAATGGAGCTGGGTAACCAAAAACGACCCCAACAGATATGGAAGGGAAGGGCTGAAGAGAAAGGGCCCCAGAACAAAGGTGATGAATCTTTACCAGATAGATGCGCTTGCCGAAAAAGGAGAAAAGAAGGTGGAATTCAAAGGAAAAATCCTTGGCACCGGGAAAATAAGGGTCCCTGTTGAAGTAAAGGCTCTTTCCTGGAGCGCCAGGGCAGAAGAGAAGATAAATGAGGCGGGCGGTAGCATTTCCAAAATAGAGTGAAAGATATGGGCGCAATCCTTGAATTTGGGCATAGCATAGCAAAAATGCTTCCTGAAATAAAACCTCCGGTCAGGCCACCGGAAGTAAAGGAAAGATTCATGTGGACAGGGCTTGCGCTGTTCACGTTCTTCTTAATGTATAATGTGATTGCCATAGGTGCGGAAGACGTTGGAGGAGGATTTGACTTCCTCCAGATGATTACCGCGTCAAAAATCGGCAGTCTGCTGACCACGAGTATCGGGCCGATAGTATTGGCCAGCATTTTTCTCCAGCTTTTTTCAGGGGCCGGAATAATTGACCTGGACCCAAAAAACCCAAAAGAAAAGGCAAAATTCCAGGAACTCCAGAAAGTCCTGGCAATTGCAATTGCCCTTATTGAAGCAACAATTTTTGTAATGACCGGAAGAGTATTGCTTACGGAAGGGATGGACCCCTCAATTGCGATGCCTTTGGTTATACTGCAGATTACACTGGGTTCAATAATCGTTCTGTACCTTGACGAAGTCGTAACCAAATACGGAATAGGGAGCGGAATCAGCCTGTTCATTGCCGCAGGAGTTTCATTCTCTATTATCGGGGGGGCCATAGGGATGGTTTTCGGCGAATCCGGGGTGCTGTCAGTTATGGCCGGAGGAGGTGCGGAAGCGATTCCAAATGCCCTCATTGTGCTGGCCCCGATACTGGTAACAATAATCGTCTGGTTTGCAGTATCCTATGGGGAAGGCATGAAAGTGGAGATACCTCTGGCATACCAAAGGGCAAGGGGGCTGAGTCCCAAACTTCCCCTTAACCTGTTTTACCTTTCTAATATTCCTGTAATTTTTGCAAGTGCCCTCCTGATGAATGTACAGCTGTTTGCCGTGGGGCTCGCCGGGCTGAGCTTCACTGTTGGCGGAGTGGATGTGGTGCATGTCCTTGGGTACGTAGATGCAAACAACCAGCTAACGGACGGGATTTTGTACCTTATGACTCCAATTTACGGAGGGGGGCAAAACACCCTTGCGCACATAAATTTCATACTGAATGGGGTTACTCCGATATTCGGAATACCTGAATGGGTGCATGCAATGGTGTATGTTTTGTTCCTGTCCATGGTTTCTGTGCTGTTTGGTAAATTCTGGGCAGAAACTTCAAACATGGACACAAAAGGAATGACTGACCAGCTTATTCAGTCAGGAATGCAGATACCTGGCTGGAGAACAGACAGGAGAATGCTGGAAAAAATACTGGATAAATACATTCCCCCGCTGATATTCCTGGGTTCATTCCTGGTAGGGCTGCTTGCAGGCCTCGCGGACCTGAGCGGGGCACTTGGTACAGGAACGGGTATACTGCTTACGGTCAGCATCTTCTACAGGACATATCAGCAGATGAAAAGGCAAAAGATGCTGGAAAGCACTCCTTTCCTGAATGAAATCCTGGGGTGAGAAAAGATGATAATTGTGATGGGACTGCCGGGAGCAGGCAAAAGCACGGTGCTGGAAGGCCTTTCTGCAGATGTAAAACAGCTCAACTATGGCACCTTGATGTTTGAGATTGCAAAAGAAAATTTTGGAATTGAGAACAGGGATGACATGCGCAAGCTTCCGGTGGAAAACCAGAAAGAAGTACAGGAAGCGGTTGCAGAACAACTTTCCCGGGAGAAAGGAAAGGTTGTTCTTGACACCCACTGCTCTATAAAAACCTCCAAGGGATATCTGCCCGGGCTCCCGTTTGGGCTGCTGGAGCGGCTTAGCGTGGAAGGCGTAGTGCTGATAACTGCAAATCCGGAAGAGGTATTCGCAAGGAGAGCAGGGGACCCGAGCAGGACAAGGGACGAGGAAACCGCGGAAAGCATAAAAGAACATGACCTTATGAACAAGGCATTCCTTGCATCCTATGCTGCCCACCGGGGGTGCCCGGCAAAAATAATATACAATTCACAGGGAAAGGCTGAAGAAGCGTCTGCAGAACTGCAGGCGATACTGGAGTGATTGCAGTGATTCCAATGGAGCTTTATTTTTGGTTTGTTACCCTCTGCGGGCTCATCTATTCAGGCATAATTCAGATTGTAAGGGGAAAACTTGTAGACATGAAGCGAATGAAAGAAGTCCAAAAAGAGATGAACCGGCTCAACAAGGAATACATTGAAGCAATGAAAAAGAAAAACACCAAAAGGATGGATGAACTGCAGGAAAAACAGAACAAGGTCATGCCCGAATTCAATGGGATGATGGTTGGCCAGCTGAAAGTGATGGCAGTTATAATCGTGATATTCATGAGTTTCATGTGGGCCCTTGGGACCATCGACCCCCATAAAAACGACGATACTACAGTAGAACTCACAAAAGAAGGTGAAGCATGGTGCGGAGAAATCCCTCTCTCAGGAGGAGAGAAAGGGCCATGGTATGTTGGTGTCAAAGCATTTGAAGGGGACGCACAGAAGGCAGAAAACGGAACAGTGGTTTATTGCGGGGTTGAAGGGGCAAGCTTCCTGCCTTCGGGAACGATAAGCGGGGAAAAGATGGATGTTTATTCTGAAAAAGAAAGCTATGATCAGAACGAAAATGCTGTTGTGTGCGCGGAGCCTCCTGCATACACAACCCGCGTGGTGGCAACGGCAAACAGTGGAACCTGGTTCCACATAAAGCTCCCATTCCAGATACCAGTCCTTAACACACGGACGCTAAACGGAGTGAACATATGGTTCATTATCGTGGCGTTCGTGGGCGGGATTGGAATAGGCCGGATAAAATCGGTCCTTGAAAAAGAAAAATAGGTGATAATATGCCAAAACCAAGAAACAGGTCAGGTTCAGTACGGAAAAAAAAGGTAAGGGTTCCCTCAGGAGAAAGCAGAGAACGCTATGAACGCAGAAAAGGCGGAAAAAAAGCATCCTGTGCAATCTGCGGGGCAAAGCTCCATGGCGTGCAGAGAACCGGCCCAAAAAGCTCCAAGAGGCCGGAAAGGAAATTTGGCGGTATGCTCTGCCCAAAGTGCCAGGCAGATGTGGTAAAAGAGGCAGGCAGGGTAAAAGATGGCTTCAAGAGCATAGAGGATGTGGCCATACTTTACCGCCGCTATGTAGAGGGGATATTGAAATGATTATCGCTGTTTCCGGACTTTCCGGAAGCGGAAAAAACACCTTTGGAAAGGCCCTTGCAGAAACACTGGGCTACCGGGTTGTATGCCCCACCTTCAAAGACCTTGCAGAAAAGGCAGGCGTTTCCCTGCTGGAATTTCAGAAAATGGCAGGGGAAAATCCGGAAATAGACCGGAAATTTGATGAGCACCTGAAAAAAGAGGCAGCAAAGGGGAACTGTGTTGTGACCACCTGGCTCGGGCCGTGGATGGTTGATGCAGACTTCCGCATCTGGATAAATGCTTCTGAAAAAGTGCGGGCCAGCAGGCTTGCGAAAAGGGAGGGCATCAGTGAGGAGGAAGCAAAAGAGCACATCAAAAAAAGGGATTCGGATAACAGGGAAAGGTATCTTGAACTTTATGGGATAGACATTATGGACCATTCAGGGTTTGACCTGGAGATAAGCTCGGAAAAATACCGGCCTCCGGAGATGGTGGAAATTGCCCTGAAAGAAATCAGGTGAAGATTATGGCAGCAATAGAAGAAGGAAGAATTTGCATTAAAAAAATGGGAAAGGATTCAGGAGAAGAAGTAGTCATTACAAAGATAATTGATGACACCTTCGTTATGGCCAGGGGAGCCAAAGGAAAAGAAAGCAGAGTGAGCATAAGGCACCTTGAGCCAACCTCGCGCAAGGAATAGAAATGGACGTGCCGGAACTCCTGGATTCAGGGGTTGTGGTGCTGGATAAGCCCTGCGGCCCTGTGAGCCATGAAGTTACTTCATGGGTAAGGAAAATGCTGGGGGGGATACGGGCAGGGCATGCAGGAACCCTTGACCCTGATGTTTCCGGAGTTTTACCTGTAGCATTAGGAAGGGCCACTAAATTATTGAAGTATATTTCCGGGAAAAGGAAAAGGTATGTGGGAATCTGCAAATTCAAGAAGGAGCTTCCGGCTGAACGCATTGAAGATATTTTTGCAAAATTCCAGGGGGAAATAGAGCAAACACCCCCCCTTGTTTCCGCGGTTAAAAAAGTTCCGAGAAAAAGGTTTGTCTACTCCCTGGAAGTGCTGGAAGTAAAGGGGAATAGGGCACTTTTTGAAGCAAATGTGGAAGCGGGCACGTATATCCGCACACTGTGTGAAGACATCGGGAAATCATCCAGAACCAAGGCGTTCATGGAAGAACTCAGGCGGACTTCTGTCGGGAGAATACGGGAAGATTTTGCACACACCATGCAGGAGCTTGCGGATGCACACTGGCTCTGGAAAGAAAGGGGTGATGGCTCTCTTTTAAAAAAATGCATCGTGCCTGTAGATACCCTGCTGCACTTTCGGAGAGTGTATGTGCATGAAAATGCTGCAGAAAGCCTGGAGAAAGGTGCACAGCTGATGGCGCCTGGACTTGCGGCCGCTGAGCCGCTTATTCGAAGGGGAGAAAAAATTTCCATTTATACTGCAGACAGGCACAAGTTTGTGGGTGTGGGCATCGCGCTTTTTGACGGGGCTGAAATGAATAAGAAAACACGGGGAAAGGTCGTGAAAAGCGAAAGAATCCAGTTCAGGGCCTGACTTCCTTTTCCGCAAGCTCCTCCCACTTTGCGTACACCTCTTTTTTTGTCCCGTTTTCTGTCTTTAGGGAAACTGTAGATGTTTCCTCCCAGATTATGCTGGCAAGACTCCCCTCAAAGGAAACCTCATGGAGAAACAGCCAGTTGACCATTTCCACGTCCATCCCCGCCGTGCGGTTCTGGAAAACCTCCAAGAACTTCGCCTGCTCGGATTCTGAATGGGTAGATGGCCATCCGATTTCAGTAAAGGCTATAGGCCTGGTAGTATGGTTGTTTATTCGAAAATAATAATCAGGAGGGATTTCCTGGGGAGAGCCGTAATGCTTCCAGGGATAAGTTGTAAGGCCTATAATGTCCGAGCGATTGTCAAACTCTTCCAGCAGTTCCCATTGGCTGTTGTCAAGCAGATGGGTATAAGAGAATACTACAAATACCTTGGTTTCAGGAGAAACTCTCTTGATTTCTGCATATGCTTCATCATAAAGAGTGAGGTAGGGTGGGAGCTCTTCGGGATGCAGATAGAAATAATCATTTATTTCATTTCCAAGTGAAAGATACCTGGGCCTGAATTCTTCTGCAAGATTTTTTGCTTCATTTACCCAGGCTTTGCGGAATTCCTGGTCTGTGATGTTTGCTGAAGTATGGTTGGGCCAGCATACCCTGTACTGGAAGCCTTTGCCCGGGGACTCGGACAATGTGGCGAAGTTCAGGGTCAGTATCGGCTCCATTCCGTTGCCCCTTGCCGCTTCAACCACCCTGGTCTGCCTGAGCCTGCTGCACTGGCCAATGCAATTCGGATCGCTCCAGACCATCATCACTTCACCCAGACGGCCCGCTTCTTCATATGCATCAACAATGTCTTCAAAAGACGTTTCGGGCTGGGTTTTTGGAGAAGGAACCATACCGATGTAATAAGAACGCGTTACATTCCCTTCAGTTTGGCCCTGGCCATCAGCAGTCCCGGGGCATCCGGAAACAAAGAGCAGAAGAAGCATGAGAAAAAAGAGCGGGCGAAGCATGAAAAGTGGTTGAGAGGGCAAGGAATAAAAACAAATTGGATATGAATAGCTATGCACTTTTTGCGGAGATGGCAGAATCTGGTTATCGCGCACGCCTGGAAAGCGTGTGCCCTCACGGGCTTGGGAGTTCAAATCTCCCTCTCCGCGATCGAACCGCAGAAGGGTTTTCACCCCCTCGCCAATTTGAGACTCCTCCTGACCCCCCCTACAGCATATTGCCCCGCGGTGAGGGAGAGGAGAGGGGAAGAAATCGTAATCTTCAGCTTGCCTGAAGAGATGTAATCAAAGATTACACAGAGATTTCTCAGACCCTCTCCGCGTCGCTTTTTCCCTAGCTTTCCACTTGCACAAAAAGCAGCTCGTGAGGCTTGGTTCACAAGAAGAAAGCGAAGCTTTCTAAGAACCAAAAAACACCGTTTTACGCTTCAGTTCTCGGAAGGCAAATTTTTCTGCCAGGCGGGCGGGAGAGGGGGGGCTGTGCCCGGGCAACCGGTTTGCAAATCAGAGCAGTTCCGGGAGAAGATAGTACTTCAGTTTCCAGGCGCCGTCCCTGTGGGTGATGCAAAGGGGGGCGGAATTGCGGAAAGCAACAAATGGTTTTCCGGAAGTGCCGTAAAGCAGGAGGGAAGAGAGCTTCCCAAGGTTTGGAAGGTGGCCTACGAAAAAATATGCCCCTGTGGCATCCAGGGAAGAAAGCTTGTCCTTTATGATTGCCGGGTCATCCAGGGGCTCCAGGCCCTTAATTTCCTCCCTCTTGCAATTCAGAGATTTTGCAAGGATTTCTGCAGTCTGCCTTGCCCTGAGCTTGGGCGAATGGAATATTTTGTTGGGGACGCGGCGTATAACAAATGAAAGCTTTTTTGCAATTTCTTCGGTTTCCTTCATTCCCCGGGGAGAAAGCGGACGCTCCGAATCCTCCTCTTCCGGCTTTGCCTCTCCATGCTGCATAAGGTAAATTTCCATAAAGGAATATCAAACAGAAAACTTAAGAACTCAACTGAAAACGGAATTCCAGTTGCGCCTTTCACGGTTTTTCCAGGCTCCATTATGGTAAGCATACCCTGCAATAAGGGGGACAACAGTGGTTGCCTCTGCATAAACCATCTGTTCATGCACAGTATCAACCTTGCCCCAGGAACTTGCTTCCTTCAGAGTGGAGCCTGAGCAGGCGCCATCCCGGACATCTGCAACCGTTATCTGGACAGCGAATTCGTGCATCGGGACATCCTTTCCCAGGCATTCGGCACATACAACAGTGTCCTGGGCAAAATTCTTTGGGACGCCTCCCCCGACCATGAAAAGCCCGGAAGTTTCTGAATTTATTTTTATCTGGGTAAGCTCCCGGAAATCCTTTACTGAATCAATTGCAACGTGACTTTCCGGGTTGGCATCCTGATGCATTACAAGCCCGAAGCCTGCGCTGGAATCGGAAAACGCGGGGCAGAATATGGGGACACCATGCTGGTAAGCAAGTCTTACCAGTGAATCCTCCTTCTTTCCGTTCTTCTCCAGATGCCTCCCCATTTCATTTATGAACTCCCGGGAAGAATATGCGCGGGGGTCAAGTCCGTCTGCTATCTCCTTTATTGTGCTGTCACAGGCCTGGAGGTCTTCCTCATCTATAAAAGTATCGTAAATCCGGTCAATATAGAGCTTGCGGAGCTCCTTGTCATTTACTGCAGGAATGCCGCGATAATGGTGGAAGCCGAGGGCCTCAAAAAAATCCATATCCACTATTGAAGCGCCTGTTGCAACAACTACATCAACCATATTGTAGCGGACCATATCCGAATATACCTTCATGCATCCCCCTGCACTTGTGCTTCCTGCAAGAGTAAGGATTACCGTGCATCCCTGCTTTTCCAGCATCATGTTGAAAATGTCTGCGGCATTTGCCGTGTCCCTTGAACTGAATGACATGCCCCTCATTGAATCCACTATCTCCGACGGATTGAAAGAAGTTATGTCCACGTGGCGAATTTTTTCCTTTAAAAAGTCCTTTTTATCCATGCTGTGCACCCCCTTTTCAGAAAGCGTGGAAATTATATGGCAAGGGATATATATTTGTGATGGTGGGTAAGGGATTGCTTATTCAGGGGGCGCAAGCAGGTTTAAAAAGATTACTAAGAAATAATAGTCCCTACACTGTTTTCTGAGTGTGACAGTATTATCAATAAATTGTGATTCCTGGTGAGTTAATGGGAAAAGCCAAGAAAAAAGACGTTAAAAAAGAAAAAAAGAAGCCGGAAAAATCCGCTTCAAAAAAGAAGGCCGCTCCACGAGAGGAGGAAGGACTACGGGGAATTATAAGGCTGGCCGGAAGAGATGTAATGGGGCATCTTCCTCTCAAAAGGGCACTGCTCAGGATAAAGGGTATAGGATACTCCACAAACAGTAGTGTTGCACGGATGATTGCAAAAGAAATAAATGTTGAACCAGATGTGAAAGTAGGTCTGTTCAGCGATGAGCAGATTGAGAAGATTGACCAGATACTGGCAAACCTGCAGGATTACGGAATACCTGCCCATCTCATGAACAGGAGAAAAGACAGGGAAACCGGCAAGGATTTGCACAACATCATGAATGACCTGGTGTTCTCCCAGAGACAGGACATCGAAGCAGAAAAAAAACTTTATACCTGGAGGGGATACAGGCATGCATACGGGCAGAAAGTGCGCGGGCAGAGGACAAAGAACACCGGAAGGCGCGGAATGTCCGTTGGTGTGGTAAGAAAGTCCCAGCAGCCGGCAGAAAAGAAAGGGAAGAAATAGGTGAATCTAAATGGGAGACCCCAGACAACTCAAAAACAAGTATGAAAGGCCCAAGAGGCTTTGGGAAAGCAAGAGGATTGCGGAAGAAAAAGCCCTCAAAAGAGAGTATGGTCTCAAGACCATGAAAGAAATATGGGTAATGAACCAGGAACTCAAGAGAGTAAGGCGGGCAGCAAGGAAGCTTCTCTCACTTACAGAAGAAGAGCGTGAGAGGGACCTCCCAAAACTCATGGGAAAACTTGCAAAACTCGGAATCCTGGATGAAAACGCAAAGCTTGAGCAGGTGCTTTCACTTACAGTAAGGGACATCCTTGAGAGAAGGCTCCAGACAAGAGTGCAGAGAAAGGGGCTTGCAAAAACAACAAAGCAGGCAAGGCAGCTGATTACCCATGGGTTCATATCCGTGGGCGGAAGGAAAATTCGGTCTCCCAGCTACCTTGTTCAGATGGCGGAAGACGATTCCATAAACTACTATAAGAAATTTGAGCTTGAGCAGCCGGAGCCAGAGGAAGAGGCAAAAGAGGCGGGGACTGTTGAATAGAGGTGAAGATTATGGCTGAAGAAAAAGAAGAGGCAAAAAAAGCAGGGGGGGAAGCAAAGCAGAACGAACCCATAAAAGAAGCCCCAAAACCTGAAAAGAAGGAAGAAGCAAAAGAAAAACCTGCAAAGGAAGAAAAGGAATCGCCTTCGGAAAAACCAGAAAAAGAAGAGCAGGGAACTTCAGGGGAAGAAGAAGCAAAAAAAGAAGTGAAGAAAAAAAAGCCCGGGAAGCTTGCAGTTGTCCATGTTTACTCCTCCAAGAACGATACAGTCATTACTGCAACCGACATCAGCGGTGCAGAAACCCTCTCATGGGCAAGCGGCGGAATGATGGTCAAATCCTCAAGAGAAGAAGGGAAACCATATGCAGCAATGCAGGCAGCCCAGAAAGTGGTGGGGGACCTTAAGGAAAAGGGCGTGGGCACCGTCCACATAAAAATCCGCGCACCCGGCGGAAACGGCCAGAAAACCCCTGGCTCTGGTGCAAAGGCAGTGGTGAGGACCATTGCAAGGATGAAAGTTAGAGTAGGCAGAATTGAGGATGTTACGCCTGTGCCAACAGACTCCATGAAGAGAGCAGGGGGAAGGCGCGGAAGAAGGGTGTAGCCCAATGAAAACAGAACTCATTGAATCAAAGGGAAACTTCCTTTCCATGAAAGTGGAAGGGATAGGCACCCCGCTCATGAATGCAATAAGGAGATACTGTATCGGGCATGTAGATGTGATGGCTGTTGATTCAGTTACCATGTACGAGAACACATCTTCCATGTTTGATGAGTATATATCCCACAGGATTGGGCTCCTCCCCCTGGTAAGCCCCAAAGGTCTGAAAGAAGGGATGGAAGTTTCATTCTCACTGGATGAGAGCGGGCCAAAAATTGTTTATTCCGGGGACCTGAAAACAACAGACAAGGACGTGAAAGTTGCAAAAGACAGGATACCTATAATAACCCTCTTTGAAAACCAGAACCTGAGGCTTGAATGCAAGGCAGTTACAGGAACCGGGCAGAGCCATGCAAAATTCCAGTCCGGAATTGCAGCATACGGGGAAGAAAAAGAAGGAACTTTTGTATTCAAAGTGGAAAGCTTCCATCAGATGAAGCCTAAGGAACTGGTTGCCAGGGCCTGCAAAAAACTGGAAAAAGATGTTTTAGACCTGGCAAAGGCACTCAAAAAAGCAAAATAGGAGCTGTATTGGGGGCAGAAAATTGAAATCTTCGGAAAAAGGCAAATTCTCTTTTTCTTCTGAAGTTACTGAAGAATTTTTGAAAAAGCAGTATGGGATTGTGGGCGACCATTCTGCGGTGCAGATTTGTGGCTGGACAAAGAGAATGCTGCGGGGCAGAGGAGCATGCTACAAGCAGAAATTCTATGGGGCTGACTGTGCTTCATGTGCACAAATGAGCCCTGCGGCTGCGTGGTGCTCTCAGAACTGCATCTTTTGCTGGAGGCCCATGGAATGGATGGATTTCAGGCAGATGGAGGAGGGAGATGTGGATTCCCCTGAGGATATAATTGAGGGGACTGCGGCTGCAAAAAGAAAGCTGGTTTCCGGGCTGGGGGGCGCGGACGATGTTGATGAGGAGCTGTTTAGGCGTGTGCTGGACTCCTTTCCCGCACACTGGGCAATCAGTTTGTCCGGGGAGCCTACGCTTTATCCAAAACTTCCGGAACTTATTATGAAGCTTAAGGAAAATCCGGAAGTGAAGACTGTCTTTTTGGTTACCAATGGCCAGGAGCCGGAAATGCTTTTGCGGCTTAAAGAAGAAGGGGCGTTGCCTACGCAATTGTATATTTCAGTGGATGCTGCGGACAGGGAGACCTTTGAAAAGGTGAATGTCCCGGTTTATTCCGATGCGTGGGAGCGTCTGAACAGGACGCTGGAAATGGTTGCAGATTTCCCGTGTAGGCGGATTTTGAGATTTACAGTTATTGAGGGAATTAATGATTTGGAGGAGATGCTTCCGGAGTACGGAAAAATGTTTGAAAAAAGCGGGGCGGACTTTATTGAAGTGAAAGCATACATGCACCTTGGTTATTCAAGAAAAAGGCTGGGTGCTGAAAACATGCCTTCCCATGAGTATGTGGAGGAGCTTTGCAGGAAACTGCTGGAGCACCTTCAGAACTACGCGATTGAGAATGAAGATGAAAAATCCAGGATTGTGCTCCTAAAAAATAAGAATTCTAAATATGATAATTTTATAGAGAGTGTTGAAAGATAACTATTTATAAACACTTAATCTCATAAGTAAACACATGAAAAGACAAACCCACAGAAGCAAGCTTAATTCCCCTGGTTCGGGAAAGAAAGCTCCTGGAAATGCGGCAAAAAGGAACTGGTTCTCAAGGCACCCTCTGCTGAGCGGTGC
>JBKHJL010000029.1:0-14118 GCA_046538155.1 Candidatus Micrarchaeia archaeon | reverse complement strand
GGGCACGAGCACCAAACGAAGTTTGGTCAAATCGTGGCCATCTTGGGCACGAGCACCAAACGAAGTTTGGTCAAATCGTGGCCATCTTGGGCACGAGCATTGAACGGAGTTCAATCCAATCGTGGCCCTGAGGCAAGGGATATATTGAGTAGGGATAGATTAAAAAAGGATTATGGGCTGATTCCGGATGAAGCAAAAAGCGTTCCCTTCTTTTTGTTGAGAGCACGCATAAGGTGGGAACCGTCACCATGTACAAAAACCACTTCCTTGGGATTCACCATGTCAACATAAGAAAGAATATCCTGGAAATCGGAATGGTCGCTTAGCGGGAAACCCCTGTCAACATTCATGCGGTACTTCTGGGCCCAGCCTGAAACAACCGCACATCGCACAGGAAGATTGAATGCCTTAGAAAGCTTTGAGGTAAAAGAGCGCTTTGCAATTCTTGGAGAAGCGATTGCCACGAACGGGCCGCGCATTAGTTCCTCGGCCTCTTCCGTGCCAACAACTGCCCGGTCAAGCGTTACTCCGTGCTTTTCATAAACCTGGTTAAAATGTTCAGATTCCTGCTGGACTACAGGGGTTATTCCACAATACTCGTTGAGAAGCTTTATCATCTCCTGGGTTTTTCCCAAGTTGTATGCGCCAAAAACCAGTATAGAATTCCTGTTCTGGTTTACCCATCGGGAAACATCAGAATAAACCTCTTCCGGAGAAGGAAAGGAGAATGCGGGGTCTCCGTATGTGCATTCGATTATCAGGCGGTCGGCTTCCCGCGGGGTGGCGCCTTTTGTGCAAATTCCATCTTTTGTGCGGAAATCTCCGGTGTAGAGCACACTTCCGCCATCTGTCTCTGCCCAGAGCTGGGTAGAACCAAGGATGTGGCCTGCATTAAGCAGTTTGGTCTGTGGGTGTGAAACAGAGACAGCATTCAACCGGGCAAGCTCAATTGTTTCTCTGGTTGCAATAATTTCCTCGCTGCGCTTCATGCCGTTCAGATGGTCTCCGTGTGCATGGGAAAGAAAAGGGATGTCATATTTTCCCCTGTCCAGGCCTATTGACTTTCCATTGACAGGGAGGAACATAAGCCGAACTCTCAAATAAATAATATAAAACTGCCTGTGGAAGTGGGATTCCTCAATCCTCTTCCGGCCCAAATGGTACTGAAAATGCCCGCCGAATAAGCCGGGCCTTCTTCTTCCCGAGCCCCTCAATCTGGAGGAGCTCATTTTCAGAAGCATTTGCAAGTCCTTCAATCGTGGAAAAATTCTGAAGCAGAGTACGGGCCATCTTGGGGCCTACAAGGGGGAGCATCTCAACTATTGCAAGCTGGTTGCGGGACAGGGTGCGCCCTTTCGGTTTTCCGCTTATCCGCAATGGGCGCCTCTCCATCAACTGCTCGTGCTTTGCCACTGCATAGATGAGTTCCGCGGATGACTCCATGGAGCGGGTAAAAAAAATCGCTGCTCCGTAATCAGTTACTGCAGAAGAATATGCACCGAGGAGTGAATGTTTTTTCAGGAGTCCGGGGGACTCCGTTCCTTCTATTATAAGCAGCACTCGGGGGTACGAAGCCACAAGGCGGGAAAGCTGGTCAAAAAGCCTTCCGTCTATGACCGAACTTTCAAAATCTGCACGGGTTTTGCGCTCTGCCACTGTGCGGTCAGAACACACAAAATCCCCGACCACAAGGGGGGACACCTGTACCTCCGCGCCCTGAGAAACAAGGAGGTCCCGTAATTCATCGCATTCTCTGTTGTCCATGCCCACAATTGCGCGTTCCTCTTCTGCTTCAGAATTCATTTAATCATCTTTGAATATTTCTTTAAATCAGCGAAGCTTACCGCACAACCTGCATACTTCAGGCGGTAAAGAGCCGCCTCTGCTGCTTCTGATTCCTTTGCCCCGAACCTAGAGAAGAAACCGTTTTCATATGCAGTATAAACAAGCTCAGTGCTGCGGATTACATTTATTCCCTTGACACAGTCGGAAAAAGACATCATGCTTTTCTTATTCACCATAACGTGGGTATTGAACTCATCCTCAAGGTGCTTCTTCAGAGTAATTGGACTTTCAATCAGAAAGCGGGTTGTTCTCTCATCCATCAGGATATAAGGGATATTAAGCTCACGTGAAAGGACAAGCATCTCTGTTTCACCTTTATGTAACAGCCTGAGCGACTTGCCTGCTGCATGATAAATATGGTTGCCCTGCTTCATCAGCTCTTTTGTCTTATCGTCTTTGCCTTCTGGCACAACATCTATTGCACGTTTGTTGATGAGGTTCTGGATGCGGAGGGCGGAAAAACAGTAAATCTTTGTTTTCAGTGAGAGGGGGTGAGTAACTGCTTCATATTCAACTGACTTGGGCACTACAAACTTTACCCTGAACTTATCGTGGAAAAAATCAATAACGCTGTCAAGGCAGGAGCCAGTGAGGGAAATCAGGGAACTTGCATCGCATAGAATGTAATTATCTTTCATCAGGCACCACCAAGAAGTATCTCTCTTGCGGAATCCAGGCGGGCATCAAGAGGCTTGCCTCCCTTCACTCTGTCAAACATGCGGGTTTTTCCGGCGTAATCCATGATTTCCTGCTTTTCAACTCCCGTGTACTTTGAAGCAGTGGATAAAGAAAGACCCTGGGCATAAAGGATGGCCGCAGTCTTCAGCCTGCCTTTTTCAACCATTCCTTTTATGTAGCGGGAATCGCGGCTTTCCAGAGCCTGTATAGAATTCCTAAGACCCTTGACTGCAACACGGAAAGCCCTTTTATCGCCCTTTTTGGCATCCCTAACCATGCTGTTGAGTATTGCCTGTATCTCCTTGTGGGTGACCCTGTACTTTTTAGACATGAAACGGGGCTTTGAAAGGACTTTAGAAAGGACATAAGAATATACGGCAAGCTTGTACATCTCCCTGGAAAACCGGGATGCAGAAAGAGTCATGATTGTATCATTTGCCTTTCGCATCTTCTGCTGGTCACGCTCCTTGAAAGCATCCAGTACAAGCTTTGACGCTTTGAAGAGGTCGAGCATAGCCGGAATTCCAAAGCAAATAATAAAAAGATAGTGTAGGGTAGGGGCAGGAAGTTAGGACAAAATAAAAGGCGATTTATCTCGGTAAATGAGGGAGAAAACATCAGATTTATAAACCTATCATGATAATGTCATGACAGTTGCGTGATTTTGGCGCAACAAAGGAGAACCAACTGAGGCAGCAAAAATGCCTAAGAGGACATCGAAAGAAAAATTTAAAAGCGTACCTTCGCCCTACCTCCAGAAAGAAATAGAGGAGGACCTCCGGGAAAACATGGAAAAATTCCGGGACCCGATTGTGCTGGCAACGATTGCATACAAACTCCTGGAAGAAAGGGAAAATACGAACAGAATACTAAAGAATGTCCTGGCGCGGTTGGACCGGCTTGAGGCTGGTAAGGAACCTGAGATACCTCCCCAAAATACGTTCCTTTCGGAAATCGACCAGCAAATACTGGAATTTGTAAAAAAAACCGGGAAGACAACCGCGCGGGATGTTCAAAAAAAGTTAAGGTACAAGGGAAGCAACGCGGCGAGTTCAAGGATGAACAGGCTAGTGAAAGAAGGTTTTCTCCAAAAAAAGCAGGCAGGAAGGAAAATGTATTTCCTTTTGCGCTAATTTGCCCGAATTGTGGGCATAAAACAGGCGCGAGGCGACCAGGAGATGGGCAGCTCACCTCCCACCCACACAAAATTATTGCCCTCTCCTTCCCTCCGCCAACTTTCAAATCAACATTTTAACACTTCTGTAAAAATCAGGCTGTTTCAGGGCCCTGCCTGGCCCGGGAGCCATAATCTGCCATTCCTGCACTCCACATGTTATCGTATTTATCTTCAAGCTGCTCTTCTGCACTCTTGGCCTGCTTTACTGCTTTCTTTATGTGGCCTTTTTCAATCAGGCCCGCCTCTTCGATAGCTGAAAGGTCGCCTGCAAGCTTTATTATTCCACTTAGGTTCCGGAGGCGAAGGGTAAGACCGGAGCGGTTTTCCGTTGCCCTGCACAGGCGCCTGGACTCCCCCATTATAGCTTCCACTGCCTCTGCCGAGGCATGGGGTATCCTGCTGTCCATGCTTATCTCCTGGGCAACAAACTGGGCCATCTTTTCACGGTTTGGCCCCGTGTCCTCCATAAACGTATTGAGAACAAGCTCATAGCCGCTTCCCCGGATTCTTGAGCGAAGGGCCGGTGACAAGGAGGGAAGATCATTTATGTTCATGGAGCCCACCAATATGAAATCTGAGGGGACACTGTCCACCCTTACTGTAGAGCCTGCACTTGAGGGGTTCCTCCCGGTTATCAGGAATTTCTTTTCCTGCATTGCAGTAAGGAGATACCTCTGTGCCTCTCCCAGCGTAGTCATTTCATCAACATAAAGCACTCCCTCGTGGGACTCGTGGATTGCCCCTGCAGTTACCCTGAGATAAGGGGGCGTTCCTATTTCCGGGTGACTCCCGTACGGGTCATGGCGCACATCGCCCAGAAGCTCGGTTTCATTGTTCCCCACCACCTGGACAAAAGATGGGCGGCCCAGGGGAACTATCACCTTCCGGAGCTTCTTTGCGTTTGAAACACTTCTCTGCTTGAATTCTGAATAAGTGAGCTGCCGTATCTTATCCTGGTCTGTTCGCTCGTATATTATGGGTTCGCCCTCTCCCCCTTCATCCATTCTGACCGCATGAACCCTGCCTGCTTCAGGAGTTTCGCTGTTGGCCATCAAGTCGCCGAAAGGGCTGTCCCTGTGGGGATGTTTGTCTGCACCGCAGCTCTGGCAATACAGGGCACGGGGGCTGGATATTTCCCCGCATCGCTTGCAGCGGAAACCCAGTTTTTCAGAAACAAATTCCGGGACTTCCAGAGGCGAAAGAACCCTGCCCCACTCCTTCTGCTTTTCCTTTTTTTCCCTTGCAAGCAGCTCATTATTGCGTATTGAAAGTATTGGCCTCTCGGGCCTCTCAATATTGTGGAGGACAGAAATTTCCTGAGAAGGTGGGGGAAGTATACTGGCAATGGCACGGGCAATCATGCTCTTCCCTGTTCCGGGGGCACCTACAAGAAGGAGATGCCGTTTCTGCCTGGCAACTATCCTGGAAATAGATACTGCTTCCTCCTGCCCTATCACCCTTTCCAGGGGGTCCTTTGGAAGGGATATCTCTGCGGTGCTTTCAAAATCCATGGATATATTTTCCCTCCACTATAATTTAAGGTTTATCATTAACAGAAAGTATCTGGGAAATCAGCTCGCTCAGGGGCGTTGCTCCTGCAACCTGGGACTTGTTGTTTATTACAGTCTTCGGGACTCCCATGATCATGAATCTCTGGGCGAGCTGCCGGAAAAGCGAGGCATCAACCATCTCTGCCTTTACCTTTGGGTTAGAAAGTGAAATATCATGGGCGGCCTTTACTGCGGATGGGCAATATGGGCAACTCTGGGAAACAAAAACCATGAGCTTTACCGGAAAATTAATAGACTTTGCCTTGTCCAGCAGGTCGCCGGATATCCTGGGAGAACCCCGGGATGCATCAACTATGTCCTCTACAAATGTAACAAAAAAATGGTTTCCCGGGACCCCGCAAAAAGTTGCGCTCACATCGTTTTCTTTGGAATATATTACAAGAGAAGGTGCACGCTCAACACCATGCTTTGCTCGTTCGGGGGAAGAAATGGGGTAGGACTTATAGGAAAGCTTACCTGAGAGGGAAGATATCTCTTTTGTGAATTCCTCCAGCTCCCTGCAAAAAGTGCCCTCATTTTCCTGGCCAAACAAGATTAGTTTGACATCGCCCTTAAGTTCAGATGAAAACTTATCACTGAGCTGTTTTTTCAATTCTTCATCAAACATGATGGAAAAAGAAAGGAAACTTAATTAAAAGGTTGGTGAAGAAGTGAAAAACCCGGATTGAAACGCCCGGGAGATACAAAAAATTAAAGTGGAATAAAATGTTAAGAAGAATAGGTGCGTTGAACTTTCTTGACTATTTGAGGCACGGAGCACTTACTGTTACCCTCCCGCTTTACCTGATAAGCAGGGGAATAGATGTTGGAGAAATCGGCCTCGTCCTCTCGCTGCTGCCGCTTGCATTTTTGCTAATGCGGCTAATCTCATCTGTGTCTGCGGATGTTACAGGGGCGAAACCATTTTTTATTGCGAATACAGTATTCCATACAATAACCAACGTGATTTTCCTGGTTGCGAAAACCCCTCTGCAATTCGGAATCGGAAAAATAAGCGAAGGTGTTACCAGCGCCTTTTTCTGGGCCGTAGACAGGACAGCAATAATGGCCCGGACCCATGTAAAAAAATACCTGAGCATGATGAGTGCGGTGAGGGCATTTGCGGCCGCGGTGGGCCTTATCGGGGCGGGCCTGCTGATTGAATATGTTTCTTTTGAATCTGTATTTCTTGCTCTTATTGCCATAGGTGCTGTAACAATATTTATTTCCTTTACCCTGAAGAACAGAGGGGCAACCATGGAGAAGCCGGACTGGAAATCGCTTTTGAAGGCAAGCAAAAAACAGAAGGACTTCTGGCAGGTTGCCATTGCCGCTATGATACTGAATATGCCCTTCCTCCTCCTTTTTACATTTCTGCTCCCGGTTACCATGAACATTGAGATGGAAATGGACTACCTTGAGATAGCAATAATGCTCACTGCATTTTATGCAAGCATCGGCCTGGGGGGCCTTTTGAGCGCAAAAATGAACCTGGACGAGGATAAACTACTCATATTCCAGATGATTGCGATACCCATGGTGATTCTCCTGCCTGTTTCCGGAGCATATTTCAGCATAGTGCTGGTCCTTGCAGGCTTCGGCCTTGGTGTTTGCTTTGGCATAAATGAGGGAATGGTAGGGTACTTTCTGGAAAGTGGAAAGGGGATGTCTTCAAGGATTGCGACACTGTTTGGACCTTACAATATAGCGGCGTTTGTTGTGCTTGCTGGTGCAGGGTTTGCACTGGAGGCTTTTGGAAGTGAGCCACTTTTTGTATTCTGTTCAATACTGCTTGCGGGATTTGTATTCCTTGCGCGTAAAATAACTGATGATTACAAGGGGAAGAAAGGAGTTATGGACTACAGGCCGCACAAAGGGATACCCCAGACACAAATAAGAGAATAGAGATTGGGCCCATGCAGGACATGTTTTTAAGCCATTGGCCATCGCTTTCAACGCAGTATTCATAGGATATATCGCAATTATCAAGCTCCTGCTGGTAATGAGTTTCATTGAATCCCCCCGCTTTGAGGCAGGAGCCCTGGTCCCTGAGTTCCCCGCCAGAATCAGTGCAGGCCTTTTGGATACAATAATTTTTTACGCCCGGACACTGCTCGGCAACTATGCTGAATGCAAATGACACAAGAAAGGCAAGAAACAGCAGTTGCTTAAGCATGCTGTATTGTGTGGTGTGGAAAATTAATAAACATTACAGAAACAGGGAACTCAAAACCCAAAACAAGAAATTGCTCCCGCCGGGATTCGAACCCGGGCTACCGGAGTGAGAGTCCGGTGTCCTTGACCGGGCTAGACTACAGGAGCATAATAACCTTCAAAGTAGGAAATTGTATTTATGGAAATATATTAAAAGCATGATGTTGGCTGATTGAAATGCGTGCTGAACTGAAGGGGGAAGCGCTTCGGAATACCATGGGATTTAAAGATTTTTTTATAGAGATATGCAGAAGGGATTTTCATGATTGACAAGGAAGTGCTCAGAAAAGAGCCGGAAAGAATACGGAAGGCAATTGCACTGAGAGGTGGGGATAAAAGCGTGGTTGACAAACTCATTGAACTTGATGAAGAATGGAGAAAAGAGAAGGGGGAGGCAGATGAGCTCAGGGCTGAAAGGAACAGACTCGGTCCAAAGATAGCAGAAGCAAAAAAGAAGGGAGAAGACGCGGGCGGACTCCTGGAAAGGGGGGAAGAGATTGCAAAAAAACTTGATAAAATTGAGGGAAAGGAGGAGGACTACGAGGAGAAAAGAACAGAAATAATGCTTCTGATTCCAAATATTCCGCATGAAAGCGTGCCGGAGGGGAAAGATGAAGAAGATAATGTGGAATTGAGAAAATGGGGTGACGCGTATAAAGGAGAAGTTGAATCACATTATGAACTTGGTGCGAGGCTTGGGGTTATTGATTTTGAGCGGGGAGCTAAACTTGGCGGCCACAGATTTACTGTGATGAAAGACTGGGGAGCTAAACTTGAGCGTGCCCTTGGTCAATATATGATTAAAATGGCAGAAAGTGCAGGATATGTCGAATTCAGCCTTCCTTATATGATAAAGGAAGAATGCCTTGTGGGCACGGGGCAGCTGCCAAAATTCAAGCACGACCTTTACAGAACTGCAGAAGAAGAAAAACAAAACCAGCTCTGGATGATTCCGACTGCCGAAACTCCCCTTGTAAATTTACACCGGGAAGAAGTCCTGGAAGAAGAAAAACTTCCCCTTAAATACTGCGCATTTACCCAATGCTTCAGGAAAGAAGCAGGAGAATACGGGCGGGACATAAAGGGGCTGATGAGGCAGCACCAGTTTGGTAAAGTGGAACTCGTTAAATTTACCGTGCCTGAAGAAAGCTACAGAGAGCTTGAATCCCTTACCCTGGATGCAGAAAAAGTTTTGCAGGGCCTGGAGCTCCCATACAGGACTATGGAATTGTGCACGGGAGACTTGGGATTCTCTGCAAACAAAACATATGATTTGGAGGTGTGGATTCCCAGTCAGGAAAAATACCGGGAAATAAGCTCATGCTCCACCTGCGGAACCTTCCAGGCAAGAAGGGCAGAGATTAAATTCAGGAGGGAAGGAAAAAACGAGTTCGTGCATACCCTGAACGGAAGCGGTGTGGCTGTGGGAAGGGCGCTTATCGCGCTCATGGAAAACCATCAGGAAAGCGGGGGAATAAGGATTCCCAAGGTATTGCAGGATTACATGGAAACAGACTGGATTGATATCAAATGATCTACCTTACCAGGGAAATAGTTGAAAAATACAAAGGAGGGGAAAGGAGGCTGTTTCTTGACTTGGGGAAGACTGTAACCATGGTTACAAAGGAGCTGGAAGGCATTCCGCTTGAGGAGATTAAGGGGGAATTTGTTTATGCATGGGACGGGAAGGAGCTCTGGAAAGTTGCTGTATTTGATAATGGGCTTTACAGGCTCCGGATGATGAAGGGGAAACCCATCCTTGAAATTGATGGGTCGAGGATGCATCTTTTGAAGGATTTTGAAGATGTATTTGAATATTCAGACCAGGTTGTAAAAAAACTAGAGATTGGTAAACAGGATGTTGTGCTGGATACCTGCATGGGGCTGGGCTATACTGCAATAGCTGCAGCAAAAAAGGCCAGGAAGGTGGTGGCAATAGAACTGTCTCCTGCAGTACTTGCAATGGCAAGGTGGAACCCATGGAGCCAGGAGCTGTTTGAAAACAAAAACATTGAAATTGTGAAGGAAGAAAACTGCTTGGATTATATTAAGAATTCTGAAGGGAGAAGGTTTACAAAAATTATTCATGATCCTCCAAGATTCAGCAATGCCGGGGAGCTTTATTCCAGGGAATTCTACAGAGATTTGAGAAAAGTTTGCAAAAAGGGGGGGCTGCTGTTCCATTATGTTGGCAGCCTCGGCAAGAAGAAGAGGGATATTGGTAATGAAGTTGCTTCACGGTTGAAAAAATCATGGTGGAGGGTGCTTCGGAAGGACAACAAACTTCAGGGGATGATTGCGGAGGCGGTTTGAGGAGTATGTAACCATGGTTACATAGAATTCATTCACCACTGCCCAGCCGGATAAAAAGAAAATAAAGAAGGAATCTGCTGCCCGAAAAGCAGCAGCCTTAATCCAGGAAGGTTTCCTTTGTGGGCGGCTCAGGAGAAAGTCCTTTTCTCTCCCTTATCTGCCGCACAATCTTGGAAGTGAGGTCTCTGGGGACCGTATCATACCCATAATATTCCTGGTACCATGTGGACCTTCCCTGTGTTGCGCCCCTGAGAGCGTTGGAGAATCCAAACAGCTCAGAGACAGGAATAATACTCTGAATTGTAGAGGTTTCTCCTTCCTGGTCCATATTAAGCAGCTGACCCCTCTTCCCATTTATGAGGTTGATTACCTCTCCGCCGTATTCCTGTGGAGTGGTTATCAGAACCTTCTGCTTCGGTTCCATCAGAGAAACGCCTGCATCAATCATGCATACGTAAATCGGCCTTTTGATTGCAGGTATTACCTGGGCAGGCCCGCGGTGCACATTGTCCTCGTGCAGGGTTGCATCATCAAGCTTAACCTTTACTCCGCTTACGTTTTCCTGGGCAAGCGGACCCTTCTGCATCGCTTCTTCAAATGCTTCAATAACAAGCTCCTGCACTTCGTTAAGGTACTGGACACCCTTTGTGGAATCCACAAACATATTGCTTCCCTTAACATCCCAGATTCCTTTTGCTTCATTGCGGTCCATGCCCAGTTCAACCAGAGTTTGGACGTGTTCTTTTCCTTTGGGCTTTCCCTGGGGAATCTTTCCCAGTTCTATGGCCTCTACAATATTTGAGGGGATGGGTTCCACGAATATCTTGAACCTGTTGTGCTTATTGGGGGACTTCCCCTCCACTATTCCTGACTTGCCGCCTATTGTTTCCCTGTATACAACAATGGGGGCGGAAGTTTCAATGCCGATTCCTTTCTCCTTGCTTATCTTGTACTCAATAATCTCAAGGTGGAGTTCGCCCATTCCGGATATCAGATGTTCCCCGGTTTCCTGATTGATATTTACATGGAGAGTAGGGTCTTCTTTTGAAATTCCCCTGAGGGCTTCAATAAGTTTTGACAGGTCTTTTGATTCCTTTGCTTCAATGGATTTGGTAACCACCGGCTCAGAAACATGCTTAATATCCTCAAAGGGCTCAACATCTTCAAAAGAACTTATCGTTTCTCCGATGTAGATATCCTTCATTCCCACAATTGAGCCGATGTTCCCTGCAAGAAGCCGCTCTGCCGCTACCCTGTCCGGACCCATATACACGCCTACCTGCTGAATCTTGTAGAACTTCTTTTTAGATGCAACGTACACGCTGTCTCCTTTTTCAATTTTTCCGGAAAAGAGCCTGACTACTCCGACTTCACCTGCGTGCTCATCATATACTACTCCAAAACAGACACCAACTGCCTTTCCATCCTTGTCACAAAGCAGCATCTGCTTTCCCTGCTCGCTTTCCAGGTCTCCTTTCCAGATTGCAGGCATCCTGTATTTCTGGGAAACCACAGGACTTGGCAGGTTCGTTATGACCATCTCCAGAAGGACATCATCAACTGGGGATTTGTCTACCAGAAACTGATGGTCCTCATTCTTGCACTTTTCATAAATGTCCTTGAAAGTAATATTAAAGCGCTTCATTGAAGCTGCACTGACCGCCCATTTGTGAAAAGCGCTTCCGAATGCAATGTTCGCATTCTCTATTTTCACTTCCCAATCTTTTTTGAATTCCGGCGGGGCATTTGCCAGGATAATCTTGTTTATGCTGGTTATGACCTTTACCAGCTTTTCCTGCATTGCCGCCTGGTCCAGCTTCATCTCGTTTATGAGGCGGTCCACCTTGTTTATGAAAACAATTGGCTTGGCCCTCTCTTTAAGGGCCTGCCTGAGCACAGTTTCAGTCTGGGGCATAACTCCCTCAACCGCATCCACCACCAGGCATACACCATCTACTGCACGAAGCGCCCTGGTAACATGGCCTCCGAAATCAACGTGACCGGGGGTATCTATAAGGTTGATAAGGTGGGTTTCCCCATCATACTTGAACCCAAGTGAGATGTTTGCAGATTTGATTGTTATCCCTCTTGCCTGCTCCTGCTCATCATAATCCATCATGCGCTGCTCCCCTGCCAGCTCCTTGGAGATAAGGCCTGCTCTTGCTACCAGGGAATCTGTCAGGGTGGTTTTTCCATGGTCAACATGAGCAATGATTGCAATATTCCTTACGTTTTCAGTTTTTTCCATTATCCTCTGCACTTCGTCAACTACGACTTCTTTCCTTACCATAATCTTCACCAAAAATTCATAAAATAAAGGAAAGTAGGGAGGGCCTACCTCGCGCTCCTCGCCATCCTTTCGGCTTCATCACGCTTCTTTATCGCAAAACTGTTCTGCACATCATTATTTGCAGAGTAGATTATCTCATCTGCAAGAGATTCTGATATAGAAACGGGGTTTTTGAATGCCCGCATAAGTGCGGCAAGAGTCATGTTTCTGAGAGCAAGGTCAAGCCTCCTTGATGAGGAGGAATCAACCGCAATCTGGTAGCTCACCCCCCCATATGAAACACGGGTAACCTCTTCCCTGGGTGCGGAGTTCTCAAGGCCGTCCACAAGTACCTGAACAGGGTTTTTCCCTGTTTTTTCCGCAACAATGTCAAATGCCTTCTCAACAACTTTCAGAACCTGTTGCTTCTTTCCCTGCAGCCTTCCATTGGTCCGGATTACCTTTCCTGAAGTTTTTTCACCGGTTCCGCCCCTCATCAGCTTGTTAGTAAGCCGCTCCACCACGTTAACCTTGTTCTTTGCATGCTGCTTTTTTGCATGTCTTCCAAATGTATGTGCACGATAGTTGATGTCTTCAAACGAGAGGGAGCTTTTCAGGCTCAAGTCCCTTACTTCAATACCATCAAGTTCATATTTTCCAAACAACTTCATAAACATCTACCTCTTGGGTTTCTCCTTCTTCCCGTGCCTGAGGGACTGCAGGTCTACCCCGTTTACACTCACTACTTTATATCTGACTCCGGGAATAGAACCCATCTGTCCCCTCTGAGAACCTCCGAGTCCCGCAATAACTACGGTGTCGTGCTCATCTATGAAGGTAATTGCCTTGTCTCTGGGGGCAAAAACAGTTACAACTTTTCCGTTTTTTATCAGCTGGACCCTTACACATTTAATCAGGCCTGAATGTGGCTGCTTCTGCTCAAGCACGACTTTTTCAAGGACAATCCCGCTTGCCTGGGGAGCCCCTTCCAGAGGGTCGTACTTATCCTTAAGGTTGAGGGCCTTCCTTTTCCACTTCTTGCGAAGCCATCTTTGCCTTTTTCTGGTTCTTTTTATGTTTCTACCTGCAAATTCACCATTTCCCATATAATCACCAAAGAAAATGTGAGGGTGTTCTAAGATTTAGCGTCGATTTATTTATAAACCTTATTATCATGCCTTCACCCTACTCTCCTTGTTCTAAGGCTCAAATCAACCCCAAACTTCTTTTTGAGGAATTTCTTTGCTGCCTTTACCCTGAGGCCTGACTTCCCTATTGCTATGCCCCTCTGAGAATCAGGCACTGTTATGAATGCTACTTTTTGTCCGGGGGCCTCTCTTATTTCAAAGGATAAGATTTCCACATTGTTGAAAAAACCCCGTATAAACGCCTCCGGATCATTAGCATTCTTTGAAACAAGTACGTTCCTCTTCATGCGCTGCTTGAGGCGCTGGACATTGTTTCCTTTCTTGCCTATAGCCTTTCCGAGAATGGGCGGGTCCACCAGAAAAACTGTTCCCTCCTCCATTACAATCAGGTCTGATGGCATAACTCCTGTAACAGACTCAAAGAGATTCATCAGCTTGAGCTCTTCTCCAGTAATCTCCACTTACTCACTTCTTTTTCCCAAATTCCATTATGTTGGAAACGCCTTCATCATAAACTGCAAGCAGGGCAACCGGGAATGGCTTCCCGCAGATGGAGCCAAGTTCCAGGCTTGAGCCGGGAAAATTTACTCTGGGTATTTCAGACAAATCTGAGTACCTGTGGATGTCTTCTTTGAGATTCTGCGGAGTATTTCCTGCAAGTACAATGAGCTTTGTTTTTCCTAGGGCAAGGTCACGTATTCCCTTCCTGGAGCCAAAGCCCACTTTTCCGCTTTCCACAGCGAGGCGGATTGCGCTAAAAAGAGGATTCTCCTTCTCCTTTTTTGATTTTCTCTTTCGTATTACTTTATGCTTGGATTTCACTCTCTCTTTCCTTTCCACGGCTGTGGTTTCTCCGGCCTCCTCGGCTTTCTCAACCTTCTTTTCTTCTTCCATACTAAACTACCTCATTAACATGCTGGATGA
>JBKHJL010000028.1:0-14379 GCA_046538155.1 Candidatus Micrarchaeia archaeon | reverse complement strand
GTCTCATAGATAGATATATAACAGGGGTCAACCAGATCAAAATAAGATGGGGAAACCACCACATAATCAAAGTTTTTAATAGAAGTGTTTTTCCTGAGAAATTTTTTAGTCTGGAACATATTTGCAAAGTTATCTTCTTCAAAAAGATATTTTTCAGTATCATAATCCCTTACTATTTCATTAATCGCAATCATTTGCTCGGTTTTCTTCATTTTATCCCCTTCAGGTATGACACAGATAACATAGCCAAAATCAAGCGGACGACCCATATCCCTCCTTTCTGAAAGCATCTTGTATGAAACAATCGTGGTGCTGGGGGAGTAATACCCAATAACCAAAACATTCTGCTTTCCGGAAAGCAGCATTCCAGCCTCTCTGCCTCCGGCTTCTTCAGTAATTCCACTGGAAACAACCGAATTAAAATAGAAGCCGGCAACCAGAAGATTGGAAAAAACAAGTATAGCCAATATTAAAACGGAAAATGAATCCATTTTTCCTTTTGAAGAAAGGCACACTGCAGCAAAGAATGCCAGGGCAGGCGCAATATAGTAGAAATGCCAGGGCATCGGATGTCCGGATAAAAGCGGAATCAATGACAGGATAATCCAGATTGAAAATAAAGGATATTTTTTCCAGGAAGAGGCGAGTTTCCTGAATGCCACGGCTATGTACATCCAGAACATATAGAAGAAAAAGAGTAGACCTTGGAAAATATTGGAAATGCTGTCTTCAAAATAATTAAACAGAAAAAATTTTCCCGTGTCTAATATGAGCACTTCCTCCACCAGCCCAACGCTGTCCAGTGCAAGATAGAATAATAAAAATCCAAGAAAAGGGGAAAGCAGTGAGACCAAAAACAGGGGATTTTTAATGTTCTTCTGGTCCTCCCGGAAGATATAGGCAAGGGCAAGCGGAATAATCATAAAAGAAATTATGGATTTAGTAAGTGCGGCGATGCATGCAAAGATTCCTGCCCCCAAAAATCGTTTTGTGGGTTCCATTTCCTTCCGGGTATAAAAAAGAATTGAAAGGAGGATGGGCACCAGGGAAAAGGTTTCCATCAAAAGCCTGGAATCAGTATATATAACTCCATAAGATGAATAAAACAGAAGCGAAGCAGATAATGCAACCTCCTGCTTCACAAAACGTTTTGCGATTGAATAAAACAAGAAAGCATTTACAATTGAAAAAAGCAGGTTGGGAGACCTGTATATCCACTCTATGGAATTGAATAACGCAGAGGTCAGGGGCAGAAAAAAGGAATACACAATAAAATAGAGCCCGGGTTTCCATGGGGCCCACATCCCAAGGTACCTGGGAAGGAAAGTAAGCTCTTCTGCCTCTTCCGCAATCATCTCTCCATAAAGAGTCCCATCATACTGCAGAGGAATATAATCCAGATAGAATGCCTTAAACAGAAACACGAGCATGAAAAGTAGCAAAATAATTTTGCTTGTGCTGCTCCTGAACATCAATACTTGGATTAACAGGGAAATGTTTAAAGCCTGGCATAGTCCCTGCATGCCAAAACCAACACATTTTAAGATTTCTTAACAAATCATTCCTGTGCACGGAAAAAATCCTGTTTCGGCAAAATTTAGAGATGGTAGGCATAAAATCGCCCTTTCCCTGATTAAAGACACTAATCCTGGCAGGATACTTGAGGTTGGATGCGAAGAAGGCTATTTCCTCAGGATGCTTTCGGAGAAATTTCCAAAATCAAAACTATATGGGTGCGATACTGATCTGAATTCAATAAAGATAAAGGCATTCGCTAAAACCTGAAGTTTGTTCGCGGGCTATCTGCGGGCTGAAGCCCGCAGTATTCCGCCCGCTCAGTTAAGGAATTCGGTAAGCTGCTTCTGCCCTGCTTCGGGGTTTATCAACTTCTCATGATGCACATCCTGCGCGTGGATGTATTCTTTCACGGTCCTGTCGGTCATTGGGCCAACCGTCCCGCAATACTTGAACCTGCTCCAGAATGAGCCCCCCGGGTATCGCTTTCTCAGGTTCGGGACAGCTGAAAACACATTCCGTGCAGAGCTGCCCTTAAGCAGCTGCACGGCGTAGGAAACCGCGTATTTTGCCGGGATGTGCACCATCATGTGCACATGGTCTCCCTGGAATTCCAGCTCCTGTATTTTAATCCCGTACCTAGTTTCCACATCGGCAAACGCGGTTTCGCACGCGTTCACCGTGCGCTCGTTCCTGAAAACCTTGAACCTGCACTTCGAAACAAAAACAAGGTGGTACAGATTCCTTCTTAAATCCTAGATTCCACCAGCCATAACGACACATTCCGGGCAGCGGAACTCTTGGTTTGTACTAACGTGCCGCCGAAGGCGGCACTGCCGCTGCCCAAGCAAAAGTAGTCTTTAACGAATTAGAAATTTATGCCCGATTCAGCTGCTCGGCTGAAGCCGGCAGTATTCTCGGGACAAAAACAATAACAAAAAACGCCTGCCCGGGGGCAGAAATCAAGCACGGGGATTTTAGTAGACTGGAGTTTGCTCCGGTAGATTTGGTTGTTGCACTGGAAGTTCTGGAACACAATAAAAACCCGGAAAAATTGATAAAAAAGCAGCAAAGCTTGTAGGAAAAAACGGACAGGTGCTCCTCAGCATACCCCGGCCGGAGCTTTGGCACTGGAGGGTTATTTGGGGGGCATGGACCCACAGTGTAGGGAAATGGGGGTTGGGAGAGCACACCGATCTTACAGAAAGGGAGCTCATGGAGATTTGCAGAGAAAACGGGCTTTGTTTGATAAAAAGAAAAAGATTTTTTCTTGGTTGTATCTCAACAATGCTTTTTGAAGTAAAGTAACTGCAATTTCAAAAGCGACAAAAATAAAAACCAACGGCCATTAAATATTGTTCGGCCAGCGACCGTAGTCTAGTGGCAGGATCTTGGCTTCCCAAGCCAATGGCCCGGGTTCAAATCCCGGCGGTCGCAATTTGTCAAAAGCTGGTCTGAATGCCGCCTCTCCAATATTATTAAAAACAAGGTGGGAGAATTCCCAGCAATGAAAAAACTGTTTCTATTGTTTGCACTGTTATCCTCACTTGCATATGCTGCAGCCTGTGAGGGGACTGCGGAGATGGAGTTGCCCGCAGTAAGCGAGGGGGAAGAGCACACCGGAGAGCTTGTGCTGGTGAGGATGTGGATTGTTGAGGGGGAAGGGGATATCTATGTAGGGACAGTTCCCCCAACAGATTACAGCCTGCAGGAGAGCCTGGACACTGCGCTTACCGTAGCCGAATCCCTTGCCGGTGAAGAGGCAGAATGCGATGTGCTGCTCAGGATAGATGACGAAAGCGAATATGTGCAGGGCCCTTCAGGGGGCGCAGCGTTCTCCATACTTGCCTATTTCCTGCTTACCGGAGAGGAGATGAGGGATGATGTGGCAATAACCGGGGCAGTGAATAAAGAGGGAATTGTGATGCCGGTGGGGGGGGTTTATGAGAAAGTGCTCACTGCAAGGAGTGCGGGAAAAGAATATTTCCTTACCCCGGTGCAGAGCTTTGAAGAGAAAATGATGCTTGAAAGTGTGGATGGAATAACCGTTTACGAGGTCAGGGATGTGGAGGAAGCCCTGGACTTCCTCCTTGAAGGAAGAATTCCTGAAACTAAGCCCCTTAACCTTACGGTGAAGCCGCTTCCGGAGCTCGCCCCCTATGGGGGGAAGGATACTCCGGGTTTCCGCCGGGTTTCCGAAGGCATAATAGAAAGGGAAGATGAAGCAGTGAGGGGAATTGAGGACGAGCAGCTCAGGGAATACCTCCTTGAAAAGACTGGCCAGCAGAAAGAGCTTATAGAGATGGGGTATTATTATTCTGCAGCAAATGATGCTTTCCTGAACTACATACTCGCGGATTCCATACTCCAGGTGGACAACCCGGATGTGGAAGGAAAAAAGGAAGAGGTTTCGGGCTGCCTGGAAAGCGTGGAGCGGCCCATTCTTACATATGAAAACAGTGAATGGTTCATGGGTGCGGAAGCGAGAATCAAGCGGGCAGAGAACCAGCTGGAAACATATGGTGACCTGGGCGGGGGAACTAAGGAGGAAAGGTATTTTGCTGTTTACCAGCTTGACTATGCCCTTGCCTGGTGCCAGGCTGCAAAGGACATGTACGGAATAGCAAGAGAAACAGGTGGAATCCCCATGGATGAAAGGGTGCTTAGGGGGCATGCAGACACCCTCATAAACATAAGCGGGAACTATTCTGAAATTGAAAATTCCGAAAACTACAGGAACGGGATGGAACTTTACGAAGATGGTGCTTATGCAGGTGCAGTTTATGAACTGGTCTATGCCCTCTCCTTTGAAAACAAAAACCTGGCCCTTATTGCAGGTGCGAATGAAAGCAATGTGAATGAAATAAATGAGGGGGAAAGGGAATCCCTCTGGGGAAATGTATTCAAGGCCCATTCCCAGTACCTGCTGGAAACAGGGGATGTGGGAAGCGCTTACGGGGTTGCGGTTTTTGCAAGGGAGATGGAAAGCATAGCCCGGGCAATTGAAGAAAATAAAAAAGAACCGGGAATTGTTGTAGAGCTTCCGGGGCAGGAAGCAAATGCAACTGCGGAGGAAGAGCCGGAATGTGTCTGCCCCGAGTGTCCTGAGCCTGTTTGTGCAGGGGGATATCTGTTTCTCGTTTTACCGTTCTTTATAAAAAATCTTGTGAAGAAGAAGTAGTGTGATTAAATGGAGAACAGTATTACTGCACGTGAAATAGGAGCATACATTGAACTAAAGAAGAAAGTGGCAGAACAGGAGTATAAGCTTAATTATATCCAGAATACTGCAGGAGACCATTCAACCCTGATTTATGACCTTGAGGAAGAGCTCCGGGAAAACCGGGCCAAAATAAAGATAATTGAAGGAAAGATGGAGGCGAAAAACCTGAAGCTTGTGGTCCCGAACCAGAAACTGATTGAGGAATACAGCGAGCTCATTTCGCGGCTCCCGAAGGAGGAAGTGCAGGAAGCAATCGGGAACAAGAGCGGAGATATTTACAGCTATCTCTCGGAAAGGGGAAAGCTGATGAAGAGAAATATTGAGAACAAAAATGAGATAGGGAAGCTTAACATACTTATTTCAAATTCCAGAGAGGAGACAGGCAAATCCCTGAGGAATGCAATATACAATGGGGAGCCGGACGGAGAAGAGCTCACGGGAGAAAATATCGGCAGGATTGTGAAGCTCCTGAACCGGGTTGGGATAAGGTGCAAACACTCTGAGGGGAAGCTGGTGAAAAGCTCGGAAGACCACAATGAGAGGAGAGTGGTGGTGAACAATGAGTATTTTTGGGTTCCTGAGGAAAAGCTCGATTCATTTACAGAAAACGAAAAGCTGCTTGCATCAGTCAGTGTAAAACTGCAGGTAAAAAATGCAGAACTGCAGGCCATAACATTCAATGATGAGCAGCAGAGGGAATTCCAGGAACTGCAGGCAAAGTACATGGAACTGCTGAAGAACAGGAAGGAAGTAATTGGAAAGGAAGAGGAAGACCTCTCCCTCTCTATTTGAGTTTTTTCCAGACATAAGGGCCTTTGCGACTGTAGCCTCTTTTGAAATAATAGTTCCTTGCCCCCACCCCGCTTATTATTACCATCTCCTTTTTTCCGAATTCTTCAGCTGCAATCTTTTCTGCGTTTTGTAGCAGCAGGGAGCCGAATGAGCGGTGCTGGGCAGCCTTTCCCCTCTCCCCAATCCTTGATTCAGAGCCGTATACATGGAGTTCCCTGACCAGCGCAGTAGTCCTGGTTATCTCCCTGCGGAATGGTGAGCCGGGCATCCTCAGGCGAAGGAATCCTACAAGGTTCCCTTCTGTTTCATAAGACAAGAATATTTCCTTTCCCCCTGAAGCATCATAATCCCTGCGCACAATTTCTGCATCTTCCGGGGAAAATTCCTTCCCGCCTATTTCCCTTGCCCTTATCTCCTCTGAGCGTATTCCTTTTTGCTTTATAGCCCTTTCAACAAATTCCCTGAGGTTGCTTTTTTCCACCCCTCCTTCAATAAGCCCGGTCGGGATATCCCGCTGTATCCGCATCACCCTCACCCAGGGGGGAATATGGTGGTAAAACTCGGAAATAGTTTCTGCTGCCTGCTCTGCATCATAAGGTGTGTACTCCCCATCCTGCATCATCCTGTATAGTGGTGTATTCTCCATAACCAGTGTAGGGTATATCTTCAGCATGTCCGGTCTGAAGCGGGAGTCGCTGAAAACCTTCTTTACCATCTCCCTGTCTTTTTCAGGGGAAGAACCGGGCAGCCCGGGCATCAGGTGGTATGCTACTTTGAAGCAGGAATCCTTGAGAAGCCGGGTTGCATCTTCAACATCCTTTACTGTGTGCCCCCGGTTTATTTTCCTGTAAATGCTGTCGTCCGGGTTCTGCACCCCCAGCTCCACCCGGGTTGCCCCATACTCAAGCATTTCATCGATGTGCTGCCTGGTGCAGACATCCGGGCGGGTTTCAATCGTGAGGCCTATCACCCTGTTTTCGGAATTTTCATTTATTTCCTGTGCATGTGGAATGTTCTCTGATTCCTTTCCGTTAAACCCGTCGTACATCCTCTTTATGAAATCCCTGCGGTAGGGGCGGGGCATTGAAAGGAATGTGCCGCCCATGAGAATCGCCTCGCACTTATCCGTGGGGTGGCCGGTTTCCTTAAAGTGCTTCAGCCTCCCCTCCACCTGCATAAATGGGTCAAACCCAAACTGCCTTGCCCTGAGTGCTGCAGGCTCCTCCCCGGTATAGCTTTTTGCAGCCTTCCCGGTATATGGGCAGTAAATGCAGGAGTGGGGACAGGATCCTTCGGGCTTTATCATCAGGGCAACAGGGGTTACTCCTGAGCGGGTTCTCATGGGCCGTTTTACCAGCATGTTCCTGAGTCCTTCTGGCGCATCCGGAGGAAGGGCTGCCAGAATCTCAGAGTTCTTTAGGAAGTTTGAAAGGTGGAATTTTTTTGATGCCTCCTGCTTTATCCTGTGCAGGTCTCTCCTTCCTTTAAGCAATTCAGAAATGGCATATTCGGCGGCTTCCCGGCGCATGGGTATTTTTTTCTACTGGTTCAGGTTATATAGGTTGCGGACACCTGAAACCTACCAGAAATTGGAAAGGAGCCCGATTATTGCATAAACCGGGGCTTCAATCACCGGAAAAAGCAGTGCGCCATTGTTCACTGCCTTGTAATCCGAAAGAAGGTCGGGGTACACATCAAGGGAAATCTGCTGCTCGGAATGAACCCTTTCAGAAGCCGATGATTCCACGATTATTTTTGTGGTATAGGTTTCTTCTTCAAATCCGGCAACTTCATAGCTTATTACCTTGCTGCTCTTTGGGGGTATATACACCATTTTTGTGAACTCCCATTTGGAAACCCCTTCAGCACTTATCCTGAAAGTATCTCCTGCGTTGCCCCTGTTGTTCACGGTTATGTCAAACCTGGCAGGCTGTCCTATCCCTATAGACTTCTCAAGAGGATAAACAGAAAAATTCATTACATCCTCGCTTACCTTAACTCTCACGTAAAATCTTATCGTGTCCAGGTTCTCCCCGTTTCCCTCATCCTCAACAATAACAGGTATCGTGTAGATTCCCTCTTCAGTATAAGGGTCCGCGGTTATCTTTACCTGGAGTGGGTCCCCATAAAGCTTGCTTGGTCTGGAGGACCAGCCTGCGGGGAGGTCTATTGCATAGGCCCGGTCAAAATTCCCCCCTATCCCGTGCATTCCTCCCTCATAAACCTTTGGGTGTAGCTGTAGTTCTACTGTTTGCCCCGGGCCCATAGTTCCAAGTTCTATGGTTTCGTCAGGGGAAACTTCAGTAAGCAGGGGCTCAACCATCTGGATTGGAAACACCAGGCTCCCAAGCAGGGCAAAACATAGAAGCCATCTCATGCAGGATACTTTGCTTAATAGTAATATAAACCTAACCCTCCCCTAACTGGGCAAATGGGAAACAATAGCAACGGGGTCCTCGGAGTCTTCTTCACCTGGAGCATAGGGGTAACCCTGCTTGGGACGATGCTCTATCCTTACCTGCAGGAAGAGGGCTTTTCTGAACTTGGGATGCTGGGACTCGCAACCTTCGGGTTTGGTGCATTCCTTTTCCCCCTCATTCTGATTGCCCTTTACGGAAGAGTCCACAATTCATTCTCAATATTTGCAGGCATGACCATCATGGCTGCTTCGCTTTTCCTCCTTTCCGCAGGCCGGGGGCTTGTCCCGATACTCGCCTATTTCCTGCTTTCCGGTGTAGGCATGGTCCTCTTTTGGTACCCCCTGAATGTATTGTGGTTCAGGAAAAAATCCATGGAAAATGCATTCCGGGGTGCAATATACTATGCAATTCCGGTATTTATCGGAGTTGCGGTCCCCGCGGCTGCAGGTTTCATAACCGGCGGGTGGGGATTTGTTGCACTGTTTGCCGCGGCCGCCTTCGTGATGGTGCTGGGGATGGGTTTCTCCCGCACCCTGGGGTCCGGAAACATACTGAAGGGAAACCTTTCCCAGGCAGTCTCCGCTGTTTCAGGATTCAGGACACTTTTCTTCCTTGAGGGATTTGCCTGGTTCAGCGTAACGGTTGTGGTGCTGATAATCACCCTTGAATATTTTTCCCTCCCGGCTGACTTTGGCTCATTCATCTCGGTTACCGCCTTCCTTGCAGTTGTGCTTTCCTTCCTTTTTGCCAGGATGTCAGATAAGCAAAAGAAGAGGCGGGAGTTTATTGTGGTTTTTTCCGCGGGACTTGGAATTGTCCTGGTAATCTTTTCCTTCGCAGGAACAATTGAATGGTGGTTCTGGGGAATGGTGGGAATAAGCTTCTTCAAAACCCTGTTTTTTCCCTTCCCCCTCGCCGTGCTTGTTGACAGGGAAAGGAATCTTGCCCATACAATGCTCGGCAGGGAAATTTTTCTGAGCTCGGGGAGGTTCGCTGCAGGGCTTGTTTCCATGGCTGCATACCTGGCTCTGGGCAGCCTTAATTCGGTCCTGCTGGTATTGGGGGCAATTGTTTTCGCCTATTCGCTTGTTTTTGAGTTCTTCAAAAAAGAGAAGGTGTGTGCGCAGTAATCAATACTCAATATTGAAATAATCGTGTTTTCTCGGAACATCCCTTTCAAAATCCACGACCTTTACATCTTCCACGGAAATTGCTGAAAGGTTCCTGTCGCCGCCCCCGCTTTCAATCTTTCTCAGGAAATCCCTGTATTCTTTTTCCGTGTCTGATTCGCAGACTATTTCAACTGTGCCGTCCTGCAGATTCTTTACCCAACCGGTGAGCCCCAGCTCCTTTGCAGTCTGCTGCACATACCAGCGGAAATTAACTCCCTGTACCTTTCCGCTTGCAATCAGGTGTGCGCGAAATGCCATTATTTCACCTTTACTGAAATTCCCTTGCCGGATATATCCATGGGGAACCTCTTCATCATGGGGTTTGCCCCCTTCATCTTCAGCACCTCTACTCCCCTTTTCCTCTCTTCTTTTTTCCCGATGCGGTAATCCAGGTGAATCCAGCCATCAGAAAGGGCTTCAATCTCGTAGTTTGTGCGGGGGAGGTTTCCTGTTTTTCCTGAAGAGGGGTGCTCTTCTGCGACAATCATTGTTGTGGTACCCCACTTGCGGATGCTGTTGACTATCTCAAGGAAACCTCTCTTTCTCTCATCCTCATTAGGAAAAAGAAGGGCTACGGGCATTATAGAGTCAATCACCAGCCGGGTAATCCCCATAGTTTCCACCAGTTCCCTTATCGCGCTGTTCTGCGTCCTGAACTGGTCCACTTCATGCGGCGGGTAGTCAAGGAAAAGGAGTTTCTTGGAGCGCTCCAGCTCTTCCAGGTCCCACCCGGAATAGTTCATATTGCGGTATATCTGCTCATGCGATTCCTCTATTGCCACATATAGCCCTGTTTCATCGTATTTCTTTGCTCCGTTCACCAGGAACTGGAGGGCAAGGGTACTCCTTCCCGAGCCGGTGGGGCCGCTTATCGTGCTTATTGAGCCGCTTGGCAGGCCTCCCCTGAGCATCTTGTCAAGCCCTGTTATGCCTGTTTTGCACTTGTCATTCATTGGATTCGCCCTCCTTCCTGCCCAGCAGGCGCTTTCCAAGCTCGGCCCGCGCCTTCAGATTCTTGGCATATTCCGCACCCTTTTCCGGAGAAGATACCTTCTGCACTATGTATTTCTTGTAATCATGGGTGGTGGAAGAGATGAACATGAACAGGTCCTGCATGCTTGATACTGGGACCTTGAACTCCTGTGGCTCAAGTATCTCCATAGAGAACGGGGAGAAATTGCCGCAAACCTCGGCAAACGAAACAACATCCCTGGTAAGTATCTTGAGCTCCAGTGAAGTTGAAAAAAGGTCCTCCTGCTCCATAGGCTCATCAATTTCCCCCCTTGCAAATACCACTCCCTTCTCGTTCAGGATTTTCTGGACCAGCCCTGTGCCCAGCTGGACCATGGTGTCCCTATCCGTTCCATGGATATCAAAATAAAGCAGTGCAAGGACTCCACCCTCCTCAATAGTGTCCTGGGTAAGCTTATCTAATTCAGACATAAAGAAAAAATAAGAAAGAAAGGAAATAAAGGGTTATTGGTTTCCTTACTGGAGGCCTATTGCTTCCATGCACTGTGCGTAATCCTCGCCCTCAAGGCCTTCGCACATGCTTGGGTCTGCGCCCGTGTATGTGTTACCCTCCATCATCTCATACATGCCGCAGATATCTTCAGTAAGGTCGCACACAGTTCCCGTAACCTCAAACTTCTCGTCTCCGAAAGTGCCATAATCACAGTTGTATTCGCTGGGAACATCCTCGTATTCTTCATCGTAGTTAATCTCAAATGTTGACTCCTCTTCAGACATTGATTCAGGGATGCATGCTTCCAGCCTTGCGCTGTCAAGCTTTACCCATTCGCACTCCTCTTCTGCCATTCCTGCATAAGAGTCGGTGCTCTGAGTATATACCTCATCTCCCTTCATCACTACTGTGCCTGAATACGTGTCTTCTCCTGCAACAGTAGATGTCTCAACCCTGAGGTTTTCTCCCTTCATCCACATTTCAGATGTGGTGGATATGCCTCCTGAAGTGTAAGTGACGGTGCAGTGGACCGGCTGGCCCATGGCCATCATCGCCTGCATGTCCCAGCTCTCAAACGGGCTTTCCTCCTGCGTTTCGGTTCCGCCCTCCTCTTCAGGTGGTGCTTCTTCTTGCTGCTCTTCTCCTTCACCTGCTTCCATGCCCCCATCCTGGGGGGTTCCTGCAGGCTGCTGCTCCTGCACCGGCTCCTGTGCCTGTTCCGGGGCTTCCTGCGGTCCGCCTCCTGGGCAGCCTGCAAGAAGAACCATGGAAACAAGCATTAATCCTAACAATAGTTTCATTGAATTCACCTTCAGGAAACAGAATAGGGCTAATAGTTTAAAATGCTTACCCGGACTTCCCTTTAAGCAGCCTGAGCATTATCCTGCTCGCTTCCCTCTTGTTTATGTCATGCAGTTCATCAAGGTGGCGCATTGCAGCCGGTTCATCATTCAGGGCAAGAGCGAATATGAACTTGAGCTTCATTATGCTTTCTTTGGTCTCCACTTTTGATTTAAGCAATCTTAACAGGTCCATTCCCCTCTGGTATTCTTTTAGGCGGTAATAAGTGCAGGCAAGGAGTATCCCGGAGAGGGCAAGCTCGTCCTGCCCTTCTGAAAGGTTAAAGGCCTTCAGGGCTTCTTTTTTGGCGGTCTGGAAATTCCCTGTCCAGAATGCTGATTTTGCGAGGAGAAAATGGGAAAGCATCGTGTCCGGGTGCTTTTCAACAAACTCTTTTGACATGTCATGTGCCTTCTGGTAATTCCCTTCCTGGAAATAGAGTGCAATCTGCTTCAGGTAGGGAGGTTTTCCGCTGAACTCGGCCATGGGGGTTAATTCCATACAAAACAATAAAAACATGATGTCATCTAAAGTATATTATGTGTGCTAAACAGATGACGGAAAGGGAAGGACTCGCTCCTGAAAAGGTAGAGGAAATCGCAATCAATGCTCTTGAAAATGCTGGTGTGCAGACTACTGGAAATGAAGAAGTTAATAGGCTTGTGAGCGAGTTTGTGGAAGAGTATGCAAACAAACCAGGGGAAGATGTGAGGGAAGCTGCTGAGAACCTTGCAGAGAAATGGAAAAGCAAAGGCGTAACAGAACTTGAACCTGTTACTATTACGGGCAAGCCCGCTGAACAAGGTTTGTGGGAACAAGCCATCGCAAGGGGGGAGGCTGGGGAAAAGCCTACTCCATTTAATGAGCTCACTCCAGAACAGCAAAAGATGGTGAAGGATGCTAAAGCCGAGGCACGCAAAGCTGCAGGAGAGGAATTGGCTCGGCTTGGTGTTAGCCCCAAAGGGGCTCCGGAAGCAGATCTCTCTACTGCTAGGAAAGCAATAGCTGAAAAAGAAGCTGAAAATAATAGAGAATATGCAACCTGGCTGAAAAAGCATCCGGAGGTGGAGCCTGGGTGGGAGGCGCTCTGTGCATTCAGGGCAGAAGAGAGGGGTGGCCGGGCTGGAACCAAGCAGCCGGCGGAGCCCGAAACAGAGATTGCAGAACGGGAACCAACTGCTGCAGAAGAGCAAGATCCAAAAGAGTTAGTGAGGGATACACTTAAAAGTCATGGAATTGACCTTGACGATTCCAGGGAGAAGTATGCAAAACTGGAAAGGGAATCGGCCGGCACCACATCTAACAAGAAGCAGGCTGAGCTGAATCAAAAAGCGGCGGAAATGACGGGGAAATCCCTGGAAAAGATAGCTACTGTTGAAGATAAGATAAAGGAGAAATATAAGGACAATCCGGAAGTGCTTGCAGAATTGAACAGAACAATTACTGCTATCCAGAAGGTCCACAACAATAGCCTGGAACGGGCTAAAGAATACAGGCGGTTGGCTGAAGAAGAGCGTAAGGCTGGGGGGTCAAGAGGGCTAGCAGGGGGACAAGGTGGAGAAGAAGCTGCAAAAGTGGAACCAAGCACCACCGCTGGAGAGGAAACTGAAGAGGAAAAAGGGGGTGACCTTCTTGCCCAGATGAGCGGTGAGGGCCCCCCCGATTTAGAGTTGGGGGGTCTGGGGAGCGGAGAAGCAGGGGAAACGGCTCCAGAAAGAGGCCCGGTTGCGGTTCTGAAACTGAGCCCTGATCAGATAGATGTGCTGGACTATGGCACCACTGGAGAGAAAAAAGCGCTAAGAGCCCAGCTTCTGGAAAGAAGAACTGAAACAGAAAAGAGGATGGCCACTGCAGAAGAAAGAGATGAAGACACCGAACCGCTCAGGGCTGAGATAGCTGCAATAGAAGAGTTGCTGAACGACGAGAGATTGCAGACTGGGGCTTGAAGAGCAGTCATGCGCCTTTCAGACATACTTTTCAAGGAACTGCACAATAAATTCACTTGCGGCTTTCCTGTTTATGCTGTAGAGCATCTCCAGGTGCCTCATTGCCGCTGCCTCATCATTTAAGGCCAGGGAAAAAATGAATTTTAGCTTTTGGAGCTCTTCTTTTTGGGGAAGTTTTGTCCGTAGCAGGGCAAGTACTTCCTTTCCCTGTTGGTATTCCTTGAGCCGGAAATATGAACAGGCAAGAAGAATTCCCGCGACTGCCATCTCATCATCACCCTCGGAAAGATTGAACGCTTTAAGCGACTCGTTCGTTGCAGTTGAAAAATCGTTTAGCCAGAAGGCGGAACGTGCAAGAAAAAAATGCGGCATTGAATCCTTAGGGAACTTCTTCACAAAATCTTTTGAAAGAGAAAGGGCTTTCTGGTAGCTCCCATTCTGGAAATACAGTATAAGCTGCTTTACGTATGGCTCCTTTGAATCAAACTCAGGCATCTGTTGGGAATTATACAAAAAACCATAAAAGGGGCAGTGCAGTAGTTGTAGCATGGTTCAAAAGCGCAGGACTGCCCCAACAAAGATTACTCCTGAACAGGAACAGAGAGTGGAGAGCGTAATGGAGCAGTTCCAAAACAGGTGGGGGATAAATTTCAATGAAGATGTTACCCGTGAAATCATCAGCAGGACTACCGAGCAGATAACACAGCCGGATGCAGAAATAAAAATAAGGTCTGCAGTGCGTAACCAGATGTTTGCGATGCTAATCGAAAGGGCCCCTGAAAAAGCGATAAAGCTCAGAATGAATATGAAGGAAAAGAGGGGTGCTGAATACAGCAAAGCAGAGAAACAAAGAGTTATGGATGTTGCCCGCAGCAAGGGGTGGAGGGCAGCCAGGGCAGAATTGTCTTCGATAGAAAAGGGGGGGAAGAAAGCTGGGGGGACAGAGGGGGCAAAAAAGAAATCAAAACCCAAGAAGCCCAATGTTGCCGGAGGTAAGCCTAAGAAG
>JBKHJL010000027.1:0-14801 GCA_046538155.1 Candidatus Micrarchaeia archaeon | reverse complement strand
GAGCCCACAGGTTCTCCCGTAAAGAGGCTGATTTCTACCTCTTTACTGCCTACTTTCCCAACCCATGTAAGCTCCACATTGCCAGTATAATACTCCTCTTTTTCTCCCTCCCATTCCGTTGTTTTGGTTTCTGCCTCAACCTTGACATTACCCCTAAGTTTTTCCGGGAGATTCTCCACAAGGGCCTTTGCAACAGAACCATTGAATTCCTCAGCACCCTCTATACCCAAACCCAGACTGGAAACCCATGCAGTCTGTCCACCCTCAGCAGCCTCCTTCATCTTGCTTACCTCCTCAAGCAGGTTGTCTACCGAAGCTTCCACCAGTTTCCTTACGTTTTTTTTCAGGATTTTCCTGTCCAGGATGGTCTGGCCCTTAACTTCATTGCCCTCATCATCTATGTATTTTGCCTTTTTGGGAGAATGCTCCCAGTTTCCGACGAAAGGGAATTCGCTCTCTATTTCTTCTTCAAAATCATCAAGTATTGCTTTTTTTTTCATCCCTAGTTTTCCCTTCCATCTCCATGGCAATCTCTGCTTCCCGGTATCTGAGCCAGCTTTCCTTGCCTGCCATATCTTCCATTACCTGCTCTGTCATTTCGGTTATCAGTTTTTCTTTTTCAGATTTTGGAAGGGCACCCTTTTCTCCACTCACCTTTCGTTTCATCTGATTTCCCATAAATACACACCATCTGTTTATTCTAATATAATTGGAACACACTTTATTTATAAATTATATGGTCGTTATACCTCTTATGAGGAACCTCCTGCTTTTGCTCCTCTTAGTCCTCCCCCTCTCTTTTGCAGGCTCCAGCATTACCGAAGGCGGAAATGTTTCATATATTGATTTGGGAGGGGTAGAGCTTACAAGGTACTGGGCAGGGATTGTGGGCTGGATGGACCCCCTTTCCCCGGCTGACCCACAGCAGGAGATTTCCAACCAGACAGTTGGCCCGGTAAGGATTTACACTAATTATCCAAATGGAACCTATTATGATGAATCAATGATTGTGGTGAGGGACAACCTTGATTTCCGCCCCGACCTCTCCGACATCTATTCCCCCGTTGCCCAGGATTTCAATTCCACAGGGATGTTCAGCAGCTTCGGGGCCTTCAGCGGACTGAATTTCAGTGCATTCAGCGACAGCCCGCTCAACACTTTCGCAGACCCTTATGTTTCTCTCCCCTGCCAGATTGGCTCTGTAACTTATTCCTGTGCATATGTCTACCTGGAAAACCATTCTTTCATGGGCGTACTCAAGTTTGACAACGGCACCCATCAGGAGCCGGTGTTTGTTACCAACATCTCCAGCGTCCTGGGCTACAACGGCACTTATTTTGATTTCCAGTATATGGTCCCCAAGGAAGAGGACTATTATTTTTATGTTTATCCGGACGAGTGCAACATAACTGTGTGGATAGACGGAGTCCAGACCGAAACTTTTCCGAAGACCGCCGTCCCCTATGATGTGGAGTTTCTTGTTACCTATGAGAATTCAACGACTCCGATTGATTCTGCAACCGTCCAGGTCATAGAGGAAAACGGGAGAAACCTGCTTTTCCCGGTCCTCTACCAGCAGAAAACATACTCCGGAATAGGCATGATGGAAACAGATTCCTCCGGAAACGCAGTATTTGCTCTTTCTCCCACCCGCTACAATGTCCCTGATTCATACAACTATTCTGCATATGTGGTGGTTACCAGCCCCTCATACTGCAGGGCAAATTTCTCAATCGCTTCTTATGACTCTCTTTCCCCCACTTACCGCTCTTCCCTGGTGAATCCTGCATATGGAAGCCAGGTGAAATCCTCTGTGCAGAACATGAACCAGCTTGCAACAACCGCAAGCAGCTGGATATATGAAAGCAAGTACAGGAACGCATCGGTTTCCGTTACCACGGGCGGGGCAGTAGGCCCGATGCCTACCCTGAAAGCAGGTGCGCCAAATATATTCAATGTTTCAGTGACCCACTTGGGCAGCCCGGTCACCGCCAACCTTACGGTGCAGGAAACAGATGGCCACATAATCTTTGTCCCTCTCCAGCCAGACAAAATCCTTTACAATGATACGGGGCCGTTCCAGAGCAACCAGTCTTTTGTGCTGATTCCAACCAACTATAATAATGATGCCAACCTCACAATATTTGTTGAATATGGAGGGAGCAACATAGCCAATCTTACATTTACTGTGGACAGTCTCCTTGAGCCCCCAACTCCTGCAGAAGCAGATATGGACCCGGCTACAAACGCTTTAATAGCTTCTGCGCTACAAAACATTAACCAGGTGCTTTCCAACGTCGGAAAGTCAATCTCAACGGTGTGATAATGAAAAGGCTTGCCATATTACTTTTGTGCTTCCCTGTGCTTTTTGCGGCCACTGCAAGCATCGTGGACTCAAGCAACACTACGACAAATGTAGAGTCATCCGCCGCTTTCAAAGTATATGTGGATACGTTCGGAAACAATCCTGATTTTGCCCTTGAGCTCTGCAATGCAGGGCAGAAGTATGTGGCTGCAGTTTATTCTGCAAATGTAAGCGGCACTTTTGTGATGGTTCCCGTAAGCAAGAATCTCACTGCCGGTTCTTCCAATACAATGGTCCATACTTCCCTTGGTTCAGGCCCCTGTTATTACACTCCTGTGGATTCTTTTGCATTTTCCCAGTTCCGGGACTTTACCCGCACCCCGGATGTTTATGTTTCTGCCTTCCCCGGGAGGATACATGCACTTTACTCAGACAATGCAGATGGAACCGGCTCCCCTGACCTTGTGCCTGTAAACTATTCAGAAGGCTGGCTTGAGGGGTCCTATTCCACCTCCCGTTCCTTCAGCCAGGCAACCGGCCTTGTTACTGCAGACGTTTCCAGCATCACTTTCCAGACCGAGCTTGGCTCAGTAACCCGCGGCCCAGGGGACTCGGACTGGGGCCTTAGCAGCACAACCGGCCGCAGCATGCTGATTGCTCTGTGTGATGATGATTTTGGGAACCAGTGCGATGATGCAGTAATAGTGAATGATTCCGGAGACCTCCCGGTTGGCCTCTCCCTCGTGGGAACAGTTGATGACCAGCATATCCACAACCGCTATGTGGTGGTTGACGGGCTTGGGGACCCAATCTGCATCGGAGCAGACCTGCGCCCTTCCATTTCCATTGACACGAATCCAATAAGCTATGGTGACAGCACCAACATAACCATCACCGTGACCAACCAGCACAATGTTAATATAACAACTGATTTTGTGCTGCAGTTCAATGTTTCCGGCTCAGGCTACTCTGACACAGTAGATTATGCAATTACCGAAGACCTTGCTTCAGGAGGGGGCTCAACAACCAGGAATTACACCTTCAATGCAACAGAGCAGGCCGGAAGTGTTTCTCTGCGCGCTTATGCAGATTCCACAAATCAGATAGCAGAATGCGATGAAACAGATAATCTTGCAACAGCTACCCTAGTGATAAACCCTGTCTGGTACCTCCACGTATGGATTGACGGAGAATACAACAATACTTTCCCACAGTGGGGTCGCCCTTACAATGTTACTTTTTATGTGAACAATTCCAACGGGGACACAATCCCGAATGTTGATTACATAATAACTGAGCAGAATGGGCTTAACCCCTTCATCCCCACCCAGGTATGGAATGATTCAGGGACAGAGCATGGGGTGTCCACTTCTTCTGTTGCAACTGCAGAGGGCAACTCTTCCGGCTACGCAAGGATGGTGATTGTCCCCACCTGCAATAAGCTGTATACAGACTATTCTTATCTCGGGGTTGATAGTTATGTGGGAGATTACGAGATAACCGTAAGGACAAACCCCTCACACCAGTATGCTTTCAACGGAACACTGTACACAGATTTCCCCCTGTTTGTGGCAAACAAAACATGCGCTGACCCAGGATGGGTAAACAATAAGGAGCTGATAAACAAGGACACGTATGTCCTTGATATATACGATTGGATGTATGAGGTGTATTCCATCACCAAGAAACTGGTGGTGCCATAGATGAGAAAGATATTTTTTCTGCTGGCCCTGTTTTCTCTTTCATTTTCCTATTATTACATCTACTTAGTTGATGCAAACACCCATTCAATAACCAATCTTGTTTATGATGACAATTCCACTTCATACGCGGACAATTCCCTTGAGAACCCTGATGCTGAATTAAGGATTTGCGCAGACACTGCGGCAGAACTCCAGGGCAAATGGGTTTCCATGGCTTATGCAGATGGCACCAATCCAGGGGATTACATAGAGATAACCCACCATCCCCTGCAAATCACTTCTGTCCCCCCTACCAACTGTGTATATCTTCCCATAGATCTTTCCAGTTTCAGGGCATGGTATCCCTCAATTCCCTTTGTTTTCATCTCAAATACCTCAGACCTTTCTTCTGCCCAGAGGGAGAAAACGATAACCCTCAACGGCTGGCTCCAGGGAAACTACACTGTTTCTTCAACCCAGACTGGAGATAACGTGAATATCACAGTTACAGATGCCCTGGATGATGCGGGAATCCCCATAGTTCCGGATGTTGATTTTCTTGTCGTGGGTCTTGTCCAGGATGGCACTCTGATAACTACTGACACAGCCATTACCTCCGTAGGGGACCCGGTCGTGCTTTCCCTTGGGGGGTACAGCGGCAACTATTATATCCATGTAAACGGCATAGGCCCGGGGGAGTTTGGGCCCCAGGTAACCATACTTACTCCTGAGCCCGGGACTTACAGCACGAGCCAGATTCCCTTTACCTACACGATAAACTCATATTACCCAATAGATTCCTGCTGGTACGTGCTTGATGGCAACAGGGTGAATATGCCCAATTGCGTGAGCCCATACATCCTTGATGTCTCGGGGGGCACCCATACCCTGGTGCTTTATGCCGAGGATGTGGTTGGGCAGGTGGATTCTGACTCGGTCACTTTCAGTGTGGAGGAGGAACCCCCCCATCCCGGCGGCCCCGGCGGCCCCGGCGGCCCGCATATAGGGATTCTTCCGGAAGAGGAGCCCAAACCCCCTTATGTACCCCCCCCCTCCCCCCGGCTATTTTTCCATAAACCCGGAGCAAATTGAAATAGTTGTAAATTATCCTCTTGAAGGAGAAGCAGACTTTACTCTTTATTCCACCAGCGAACTCACCGAGGTTTCCTGTTTTGTGACTTCTGATTTTGAGGAATATACTGCTGTTGAGCTGGAATCCGAAACAATCCCCCCAAACTCCACAATAGGCGGAACAATAGTTGTTGATATGCCCCCTGAAGACATCTTTGATTATAATGGGGGGGAGGAAGGGATCCTGCAATGTGTAGGGAAGAGCGGAGGGGGTCCCAGCCTGATGCTCTCCACTGCAGCTGATTTATATCTTACAGTGAACAAGCCCTGGCTTGAAGTGGAAGAAAAGAAGGTTTCTCTGTTCCCCGGAGAGCACGAAATACTCTCCCCTAACCTGACCAATACAGGAAACGGCACCGCCTACCTCTATAACACAACAGTTGCTTTCCAGGGCCCCTATTCCGGTCTGGCCATGGTGCTTGGAATACCTACCCCTATAGAGCACGGGCAGACCAAGGAGCTCCCCCTGCTCCTGTCAGTACCTTCAGGCTATGAGCATGGCATATATTACCTTCCGTTTGATGTATACGAGAGCGGCAGGCTTGTTGGCTCAGGTGTGCTGGAAGTAGTTGTAAGCAAGGCAGCAGAAGCACCCGCCTGCCGCTTCCCGGTGCTGCTGGATATATTCACCTTCAGGGATATGGTGGTTCCCTGGCTGTTTACCATCATTCTTGCTTATGTTAACTGGAGATTGACCAGGGAGTATAAGAGGATGTCAAAGTCAGAAAAGGCCTTCTTGTCCCTACTGCCTGCCCTCCTGGCCCTCCCCGGAATATGGATATTCAACCCCTGTTTCATGATGAACATCTCTCTTCTCCAGTTCATAATCCTCCTGCTCCGCTGGCTCAAAAAAGAATATGACAAAAAGAAAAAAGCCGAGGCAATCCGGGAAAAGTATCCGGAAGAAAATGAATTCAAATCTGAGTAAGCACAGTAGCCCCATCCTCTTCAACCAGGATAGTATGCTCTTTCTGGGATACGGTTCCCCCTCCTGCTTCTTTAAGCACAGGATACCCCTTTATTACCTGCATCCTGAGCATCTCCTTCAGTGCATTTTTGAGAAGCAGCCTGGATTTGAATTCCTTTGCAAGCCATCTTTCTGCGAAAGGCAGCATCCCATAATGGGAGATTATGTAATTCAGAAGCTTCCTTGATTCTCGCATCCTCAGCTTTCCAGGCATATAAAGGCTGAAGATTTCCACCTGTTCAGTATCCGAAACAAAACCCTTTCCATCTGTAGCAAAAGGTTCTAATGCAAATATTTCTCCGGCCTGCATCTCATACGGATCATCTGTCTTTATTGAAGGAACATCCACTCCGGTATGGAGCATTCCTGTGGCCATCCGGTGGCCGGTGAGGTTTGCAATGGGTTTGAACCCGTAGCCCTTTATGGTTTCTTCCACTACTGCCCCAATTTCCCCGACAGTCACCCCCGCCTTCACTTTTTTTATGGCATTTTCCAGGGCCTTTTCAGAAGCTTCTACAAGTTTTCCATATTTTCCGCTCAGGTCTACAGTGTATGCAGTATCAGAGAGGGCTCCATTGAGCTCTGCCCCCATATCAATCTTCACAACATCGTTTTCCCCAATCACTGTTTTGTCTCCTGTTTCCGGGGTATAATGTGCAGCTATTTCATTTATGGATACATTTGCCGGAAATGCAGGTTTACACCCCTCTTCTTCTATCATGCCTTCTATTGTTTCAGCAATATCAAGCACCCCCTCTCCTATGTTTATGAGTTTTTTGCTCTCCTCTCTCACCGTTGCTCCTACTTTCCCAGCTTCCCTGAACTCTTCGATTGTTGCTTCTTCCGGCTCTTGTTCCATGCTCCTGTTTTTGCCGGTGAAGGTTTAAAACTCCCCCGCATTTTCCCCTTCTAACAATATTTATATTACTTTCTTTAGAAAACTTAAGCATGGGGAGGTATAAATCATTCATTAGTTTATTGGTTTTCCTGTGCGCTTTTTCCAGTGCTGCAGATGTAGTTGCCAATTCCCAGGATTACCGGGATGTTGCTTCAGCGGCATTTTATTCAAATCTTGCAGGTGATGAGCTCTATTATGTTTATCCCTCTGAGAGCCTGCAGTCCGCAGTTCTCCATGTCGGCCCCAAGGAAATAACCCTGATCCAGTCTGAGAAAGTGCCTGTGCATGCAAGCTACCGCAGCGCACTTGAGAGCAATGGGGCTATGATTACGGAAGAGCTTGCCTCCTCTGACCCCTTCAAGTTCAACCTGGAGCTTGCCGAGCGCTCAGGGACAGATTCATTTATTCTTACCGACCCTGCCTACCCCTACAATCTTGTTGTGCTGATGACTTATGCAAAGGCATCCGGCTCATATGTTGTTTTTGCAAACAGGGAGAATGCAGGGGAGGTTTCCAATTTCCTGGCGGACAATCTCCGGGGCGAGCTTCTTATATATGGAACAGTGGACAGGGAGGTTACTGAATCCCTGAATTCAACTGGAATAGCATTTGAGCAGATAGAGAATGGGGACAAATACCTTGACAATACTGAACTCCTTGAAAGGCATTTTTCCAAATATGAATCAGAAAAACAGATTCTTTTTGCAGATGGGGAATTTTTTGAGCCTTCCATAACCGAGGCCAAGTTCCCGGTAATGCTCATTTCCAATACCATCCCAACCAAATCATATACCCAGCTTCTTGGGCTGGTGGAAAAAGGAGACGTACAGGTTGCCGTACTCGTAAAAGGAGATTTTACTGCTGCCGCCTATGACCTGATGAAGAGGATAAATTCAAATTTTGATGAGAAGGAGTTTTCAGTATTTGTGAAGATGGGGCAGTCCGGCGCTTCAGGAGGGGAAGTCCAGCCCCTGACTGTTTATCCCCTCCCCTCAGTGGTGCTGGATATAGCCCTGAAAAGTGTCCAGTACAATACGGCGAAAGAGGAAGTAGAGATTATACTTGAGAACAAGGGCACAATACATACCTATGTAACCAATTCACTTAATATTTATTCAAACGGGGAACTTATCGGAACAGTGGGTGATGATTCTCCACAGATGCTTGCAATTGAGGAGACCAAAGGATTCTCCCATCCATTTACTATTGAGAACCCCGGAGACCTTGCCGCGAACGTCACTGTTTATTTCAGCTCTTCAAAATACAATTATGAAAAAGTCCTGAGGCAGTATGTTGATATGGGAACGGTGGATTTCCTGGATTCCTCAACCCTGGAAGTTCTTGCAGCAACATATTCCCCTGATGATGATGCGGTTTCTCTCAAGTATTCAAATTCCGGGGAGGAGGATGTTTATTTCCGCACAACTATTGAGTACACCAGTGCTGTTTCAAACTCCACTGTTGAAGATACCGAAGTCCGGATGCTTGAGCCCGGCAAGTCTACGGTAGTCCGCGTAGGCGGCCTTTTGATTACAGAAGAAGAACTCCAGACCCTGAATATGTCTGCTGTTACTGATTACGGCGGAAGGGAGGAATTCCTTATTAACCAGATGTCAACTCCGGTTGAGGTGCTTGAGCCTGAGGGGCTTGACCCGATGCTGCTGCTTGCACTGCTGGCTCTCCTGCTGATAGTTGTAATCGTTTACTTCCTTACCCGGAAGAGGAAAAAGAAGGCGGGTAAAAGGTAATATGCGGGCCCGACGGGATTCGAACCCGCAGCCTAGTGGTTTCCCCTGCTATCAGGAGTAGGCATCCGAAGCCACTCGCGCTTTCCAGATTGCGCCACGGGCCCATTTATTATTGTTCTGTGCGGTTGTTATTTTAAAATATTAATAAAAAGTGCTCAGAACCTTGCCCTCATTCTTGGCCCACTGGTTTTCCCGCCCGATTCCTTCTTTTTAGGTGCGTGGAATTTCTTTTCTCCCCTGTCTTTCTTCCCTTCCCTGTGCGCGCATCTTACGTATTCCATTCCGTCTAAACCCCTGCAGACTTCTGATGCCTTGGGCCCCTTCCGGTCGTTTCCCCTCTGGTATTTCGCTTCTTCAGATTCTTCCCCATTCTGTTTCTTAAGCCTGCGCTTTATTTTCCAGGTCTTAAGGTTTTTTATTGCCCTCCTGATTGCGTTACGCCCGGTTGAATCAGGGTGCACTGTCCTGCAGATGTCTTTTCTCCTCTCATGCTGTGCCTCACCCCTCTTTTTTTCATACTTCTTCATTACTCTCCAGGTCTTCCTGCCAAATGCTTTTTTCACTCCACTCTCAAATTCATTCTCTGTCATGCCTTTTTCCAGTGCCTCTTCCTTTATTTCTTTCATCCTTCTTTCAATATCATTTTCAAAGCTTGCAGCTGTACACCTCTTCATCTGGACGGTTTTGATTTTTTTCTGCATTGTTCCGAGGAAGCTGTCCTTCTCCAGTGCTATTTCTCCTTTATTTACCATCTTCGAGAGGTTCCCCCAGAATTTTGGCCTTCCTGCAGCATGCCCCATAACGATTGCCATCTTCATCCCTACTGCATAAGCTACAGGCGCCTCAAGAGACTTTGCTGACCTCCAGAGGTCTGAGAGGACAGCAAGTTCATAATAGCTATTCGGGAATTTTACCTTAAGCATGTGCTCTGCCCATTTTTTTTCATCAGGCATTACGCTTCCATCAAGCTGGCTCTCTATTGACCTGTATGCTTTCCTGAGCATCTCTCCGTTTACCAGGAGACCGTGCTCCTCCTGGCAGTATTCATCCAGCTGCTCCCAGAGCAGTTCCATCCTTTCCGCTTTTGTGAGGGGTTTTACCTCAACTTCTTCTGCCCCCTCAACGATTTCTTCAGCTTTTTCCCCTGTTTCTTTAATAATTTTCTCAGGCTGCTCTTTTTCTGCTTTCTCAGCAGGTTCTGATGGTTCCTCCCGGGGCTCCTTTTCCACCCTCTTTGTTTCAAGGGTTTTTCCAGGGGGTGTTTCCTGCATTTCAGCAACTTCCACTTCTGCTGCCTGTTCCTTTTCAACAACATTTTCCTGGTTTCCAAGGTTAATTATGCCCTGCTGGTTTAGCCACATTCCTGCTGCGAGTATTCCCGCACCCGCAGCCATCTTGATTGCATTTCCTATTCCGCTTGCCACAGGGCCAGGTTTTTTACTTTCCCCGGTTTCTTTTTGCTTTATAAGCTTATTCTCAGGGAAAATTTCCTTGTCTGCCCCAGCTTTCGCCTTTTCCCAGAGTTCCCTGAATCCGTCATCGTCTCTTGACAGTATGTTGACAATCAGCCCCATCCACTTTTTCCTCTCTCTGTAATCGCTTTCCAGTTCCATCAGTGCTTCTTTTACTTCGGGCTGGTTTATCGCTTTATACCTTTTTTCGGTGCTGCGGTTTGCCAGGTACACCAGCTTAAGCACATTGATAATCTCTTTTTTCTTGCCTTCAAATTCCGCAAGGGAGATGTTCATCTTTCCAAGCTTTTCATCCATCTCATCGATTTTTGTTTCCCTCTTTTCGCTTAGTTCTCTCTGGTACTCTGTTGCTTTTCCTACGAGCATTTCATAAGCAAGTTCTGCATTTCTCTCTTCTTCAATGCTGTTTTCCCGTGTTTCCAGCAATTCCTTAAGTTTCCCGACTTTTTCCTCTTCCCGCGTGTCCAGGTCCTTTCCATTTAGGAATGCCTCACATACTCTGAGAGTTGCTTTTCTGCTGTATTCTCCCGGGGACATGCCAAGAATCCTGAATGCATCAGGTATTTTCTTTTCCCCGCGCTCCCAGTTAATTTTGAGAATTTCCTCATATCTGCTCTTTTCCCTAGTAAGCCACAGTTTATACTGGTTCAGGCTTTTCTTTGGCTCTTTTTTGTCCTTTTGAATATCAACAAATTCCCGCTTGAATCTCCTAAGCCGGTTGACTCTTCTTAGTTCAGAGCTCATTGCTGTGGCGTCTTCTTCTGAAACAGAATCTGTTTCTGCGGCAATTCCTTCTGCAAGTTCTATCGCCTTTTCCAGGCTCTCTTCAAAACCGATGGCCTCCCTTTCCCCTGATTCACGGAACACCTTTTTCATCGCATAAAAAATATCACCATATGGCCTGAAGTCTTCTGTCCTTCCAAGGTCCGCTGTTTCATCTCCGGGCTCCTGCAGGACGGTTTCTCCTAATTCATCACGAGTAAGGCGCCTTCCGCTGTCTTCCTCCATCCTACGTATTGTGTCTTCTGAAAGCGGTTTTTCCCCAGTTTGAGTTATTCTAATGCCTTCAGCAAGCCCTTCCCGGATTATGTCCCCAAGGTCTCTTTTTTCGAGTATAGTATCTGTTCTTCCATCTTCAGGTGCCTTTCCTTTACCCATTCCTGCAAGCGCTCTGGACTTGCCCTCCTCCAGTTGGAAGGTTTCTGCAGGATTTTCCAGGGGCTCTCCGAAAAATTCCTCTTCGGGCGTCTTCCTTACCATGGTTCCCTTAAGGCCAAGTCCCTGCCTTTCTCCTGTGCCAAGGCCCCGTGCCTTTGGTTTAGCATCCGCCTGAGGTTTTTCTCCGTGTATGATTGTTTTGCGGGTTTCATCTTCTTCCCTGACCTTCCTGCTTTCTTCAATCATTGAATCTGAAACAGGCCTGCCTTCCTCTTCTTTGGCAGTACCACTCCGTTCGGGTCCGACATTCAGAAGGTAATTTTGTGATGCACTTTCGCTGTCCTCCTCTACAGGTTTTTCCCCATCCTCAAGGACCGTTGCATCCAGCCTTTCGCTTACTTCTGTTTGCCACGTATCCAGGTCTTCTTCTGTGTTATCCCCAGTGGCTTCTGCAAGGTCTTCCAGGTCCACCCTTCTTGTTTCTTCAGAGGTTCCTCCAAGAAGGCCTGCCATGTCCGCAAGGCGGAATTCTCTGGAATGTTCATCAACAATTATATCTTCCCTGCGAAATTCTGGCAGCAGGTGAGCCAGGGTTGTTGCTTCATTTTTAAGTTTTTCAGCATCGGCCTGATTAGCCAACTGGGCCTCTTCTGTTTTTTCTGCAACAGTATAAGCACGTTGCCTTATTTTCCGCAGGACATCTGGGTCATCCAGGTCCAGCTTTCCATCCTGGCCCTTGAGCGCATCCAAAAACTTCTTCAGGGGAAGCTCCATACCTGCCTCTGCACCATTCCCTCCCGGGCCTCCTGTTAGTACGGCGTTCCAGGACATTTCCCTGGAGCCTTTGTTTTTTTCAGACATAACCATCATTTCCAACTTCTTTGATATTATTATAGTATGGAAACATTTATAAACTCTTTCTCCCACACCCATTCCCCCTACCGTCATAAGCCCTTATTACATGTTCCCATATAATACCACATATATAACTAAAAATTACCAAAAACACTAATATAACAATTTCCCTCCATAGTTAGCCCATGCACAAATCCAGGGCAGAAAAAAGCCTGAAGAAGCTTTTTTCCCGCATAGATGATGCAAAATCACTCGGGTATCATTCCCGCTACCCTGGTGTTTTCAATCTGGCCCTGCAGTATGCAGAAGATGCAGATTACTACTTCAGGAGAGAAGACTATTTTTCTTCCTTTGGGTGTTCTGATTATGCTTATGGTCTGCTTGATGCGCTTTTAATCCTGGAGGGGAAGAAGGGTGATTTTCCGGTATGACGCAGAAAAAAAGTCTTGGCCAGCATTTTCTTCAGGACCAGTCCCTGCTGGAGTTTGAAGCAACTCTTGCAAATCCAAAAGAAAGGAAAGTCCTGGAGATAGGCCCCGGAGACGGGCGCCTTACTGAGAAACTGCTCCAACAATCCCCCTCTTCCCTTACGGTAATTGAAAAAGACAGAGAATGGGCAGCTTATCTGCGAGGCAGGTTTGGGGAGGATGTTGATGTGATGGAGGGGGATTTTCTGGAAGAGGAGTTCCCTTCATTTGATGTTGTGGCCGGAAACATACCTTACTATATAACTTCACCTATCATTTACCGGCTTGCCGAAATGGATTTCCGGCACGCAGTGCTGATGGTCCAGCTGGAGGTTGCCCGGAAGATGGTTGCCATGCCCGGCACAAGTGCATATGGCCGGCTCTCTGTCGTTTCCCAGCTTTTCTTCAATACCCGCCTTGTAAAAAGGATTAAGAAAGGCGCATTTTCCCCGCCCCCAAAAGTTGATTCTGCCATTATGCTTCTTGTGCGCAGGCCATTCAGGCCGGGAAACTCGTTCTTCCGTTTCCTGAGGATTATTTTTCAGCACAAGAACCAGATGGTAAAGAAGGCCATGGAGCATGAAGGCATCCGGCCTGAGGAACCCATTCCGAGAAAAAGGGCAAGGGAGATGGCCCCTGAAGAAATAGCAGAACTGCACAATAAGCTCAAGGCTTTGCTTCAAGAGTAATTTCTACTTCCCCTTCTGTAGTTAATCTTGCGGGAGAATTTGATGCGGGATATTCAAACCACACCTTTTCCCCGGAGCCCATGTTTTCCTTTACGAATACAAGGCTTTCTCCTTTTGCTTTGTCCTGGACCATTACTCTTTTTAGGTTTACAAAAGGCTGGACAAGCACCAGGCTTTTTCCTTCCTTTATTTTTTTCTGGAATTTTACTGAGCCAGTTCCTTTCTTCCATATAAAATAGATTACAATGGCCAGCACCATAACTGAGAAGAACGCAAAAAGCCCTACAAGGACCCATCCCATGGTATCAAGCATCATACAATCCCCAGCCTGGATTTTGAGTGGAGTAACACCACTTCCACACCATCTTTTTTTAACTTATTCCTGAGTTCCCGGTCATTGGTTGCTACTATTGCATTTTCTTTTTTTGCATATTTGCGTATCCAGCTATCCACATTTCCCCGGCTTTCCACTTCAGTGCACTCTCTTTCCCTGAGTATCTTCAGACCCAGCCTTGCAGCCGCCCCTTCACTCCCCTTGCCTTCAGCAAGCTTTTCAAGTTCTTTTTTTACTCCGGAAGGAACCACATAGGTATGAGGAAATTCAAGCAGTTCTTCTATTTCCCCGAATATGTCAATCCTGAATTGGTGGGGAACAAGGAGAAAATTGGTATCCAGCACCACCTTCCTTCTATTCAAGAGAGAATCTCCTCCACGATTTCTTCAGGCACAAATTTTTTCATGTCTCCATACCCCTGCCCCACCCCCACATAGAGCACAGGCAGTTTTGCAACTCCAAAAACAGAGATCAGCGTCCCTCCTTTTGCATCACAATCAAGTTTTGTAAGTATTACCCCGTCCAGGCCGATTTCTTCTTTGAATTTTGTTATCTGCTCAACCATTGCATTTCCTGCAATACTCTCCCCCACATAAATTTTGATGTCTGGGGATATCACCCTGTCCATTTTCTTTAGCTGGTTGAGGAGGTTTACATTGGTTTCCTGCCTCCCTGCAGTATCTATTACCACAACATCTATATTGTTGGATTTTGCATAGTTTACTGCATCAAATGCAATTGAGGTTGGATCTGCGCCATAAGCTCCGTGTATCACTTTTGCCCCCACCTTCTCCCCATGGTGCACAAGCTGCTCCACCGCAGCTGCCCTGAATGTATCAGATGCCGCGATGCATACGCTGTACCCGTCTTCCTTCATCAGCCTGACCATTTTTGCAATCGTGGTGGTTTTTCCTGCCCCGTTTGGCCCTACCACCATTATTTTCTTCGGTTTGTTTCCCTCTCCAATTTTTTCCGAAAATTCAAATCCAGGATTATCCCTGAACATCTTCAGCAGTATTTCCCTCAGGCTGTTCCTTACAAATACAGCAGTTTCTCCCCTCTTTACTTTTGCCCCGATTATTTTTTTCCCTAATT
>JBKHJL010000026.1:0-15947 GCA_046538155.1 Candidatus Micrarchaeia archaeon | reverse complement strand
CAATGGGGTTTTGCGCGGTGTTTTTTGTGTCCACTTTTTGGACATAAGTAAAACCTTGGTAAAAAGTGAAAAACAGCAGCAAAAAATTTCAATGTGCCTCTGATTCACCTCCGGTGAATTCGCCTCAACTTTTTCCCTGGCACAAAAACCCAAACCTGCCCAAACAGAAAAAAAGTTGAGCCCGCCCGGGATCGAACCGGGGATTTCCAGCGTGTAAGGCTGGCGTCATAACCGCTAGACCACGGGCTCTGTAAAAAATCAATGGCGCCTCTGCTGCTGGACCGGCTTGGTAAAGAGAAAGTACCTTTCCTTGCCTTCCAGCTCAGAGAGTATCCGCTGGACAAAAAACCCGGCAGGGTCGGAGATGGATGAAACCCTTGCTTTCACATCCTCAAAATCCTTGAAAGGCTCTTTTTCCCTTTCATTTATTATGTCCTCCATATTGCGCTTACCTATCCCCGGAAGAAGGTCCAGCTGGTGGACGCGCATTGAAACGGGCCCTGCTTTGTTGAGGAAATTTATGAAAACCTCTGAGCGCTCTTCCACGATTCTCCTCAGCACAGAAGGGAGGATTTCCTTTGCACCGTTAGTGAGGTTATTGTATTCAATTCTCCTCTTTATCCGGTCGATTTCCTCGCGCTCGCCCTTGCCAACAAAAACCTTTGTGCCCACAAGGATGGATGCCTCCCTCTTTACACTGGCTTCAAGGAGGGTGAAGAACTGGTGGCCCACAAGCTGGGCAAGGGGCTCCTTCTTCATCTCTTCAGCCCTTCCTGAAGGGAGATACTCAACCACCCATGCATAATCTTCCATTCATTTCACCTTAGTAATTTCAATAATTTTGCTTACCTTTTCTTCAGGCAGCTCTGTTTTTGTATAGGTGAGGATTGCCTGCACAAGCTCGGGGGTAGAGGGAAGCACTTCAGCAAGCTTCATCGCCGCTTCCTCTTCCAGTTCCGGGACTTCCTTCCTGAGCTTTGAGGCAAGGGCCGCAGTTTTCTTGGAGGTTGAATGTGCAAATTCTGAAGCGTGCTCAAGAGCGTTCTCCTGCTCATAGCCCAGCTCCTCACCTGCGTCTGCCCTCGCTTCAAGAACCTCATTAACCCTGGCTATAGAGGTCGGCTTAGTGCCTGTTATTTTCATTTTTTAACCTCCTGCAGGTGAATGGGGGAAACCACAAGCCTCTTCTTTGACTTCCCGTCTTTCACTTCAACGATGTATGCGCTTCCCTGCTTTTCCACTATCTTCCCGTATTTCCCGTGATACCTGGGAGCAGGCATACCCTCTATCCGTGGCTTTACAGACACCAGCACCGGGTTCCCTATCTGGAACTCCCTGACTCTGTCAGATACTGTGAGCTTTCTCCTGATGTGGAGATTCTTTGTCCTTGCGCTGAGTCCTCCTCTTGAGCGTTTAACCATGTTCTCACCTCAGTTTTTTTCTGCAGCCCTGTTTTTAAATCCAACATCCTTTAGGGGTTGCCAGAATTAGGGCATTCGAGTATTAGTATTTATAAACCATTTAAAAAGCTTTCCAAACCTTATTTAAAAAGGGTGGATGTTGTGGCCAAACTAAGAGGAATAGATTATAAAGTTACAAATATTGTGGCCTCGGCAAACCTCGGGCTTGAGCTTGACCTTTTTACCCTTGCAAGGGAGATCCCTGAAATAGAATATGAGCCTGAGCAGTTTCCCGGAGCTATACTGAAATTTGAGGACCCGAAGGCAACTCTCCTGCTTTTCAAGAACGGAAAGGTGGTCTGTGTTGGATGCAAAACAAAAATTGCGATAGAGAGAACGATCGGAAAAACCCTGAAAATGCTGAAGCCAAAGGCAAAAAAGATTACAAAAACCATGAAAAAGCCGAAATTTGAAATAACGAACATCGTGGCTTCTGCAAACCTCGGAATGGGTCTGGACCTGTATACCATTGCATACGAAGTTGAGGATGTTGAATACGAGCCTGAGCAGTTCCCTGGGGCAATACTCAAGTTCAGGGACCCCAAGGCATCCCTCCTGCTTTTCAAGAATGGTAAGGTCATCTGTGCAGGTTCCAGGGACGAAAAAAGCATCCAGAAGGCCCTCAGGAAGGCAAAGAGGATACTTAAGCCATTTGCTTCAAAGAAGGGCTAAAAGGGGTTCCATGGGTGCTAAAGAAAGGGTTCTGGAGAAGCTCAAGGAGGTTATGGACCCTGAGCTGGGCATAAGCATTGTTGACCTGGGCCTTATCTATGGGGTTGAAGTAGAAGGGAGTAGGGCAACAGTAAAAATGACATTTACCACCCCTGCATGCCCGATGCTCCGGCACCTTGCGTCCGGCGTAAAGGCGGCTGCAGAGAAGGCAGATGGGATTAAAGAGGCTGAAGTGGAACTGGTCTGGAACCCCCCCTGGAGCCCGGAAAGGATTTCAGAGAAGGGGAAAAAGCAGCTGGGGCTGGGATAGTGGGGGAATGCTAATTAATTTAAGTTTTACTTAATTATATATTATATAAAATAATATGATAGAGAGTGAGATACTATGCCTTATGACCCAAATTTGGATAAGACACTGTGGGAAGAGAAACTTGAAGTTGGTGACTACACCTTTGCAGTAAGGGTAATGCAGTACAATGAAGGCAACAAGAAGATAAGCATACAGAGATTCAGGGGAGAGATGTTCACAAAGCTGGGCAGACTCACTGCAGAAGAAGCAGAAGCCATTCTTCCGGTAGTTGAAAGAGCAATTGCAGAAATAAAGAAGGAGTAGTCAGGAGAATACCAGCTCCAGCACTCCGTTGTTGTAGCTCTTCTTCATATTCTTCTTTGTAAACTTCTTGGGCAGCGTGAGCTTTTTGTAGTACTTGTGCTGGCCCTTGTCCACTTCTATTTCCAGCATCTTCCCGTCCAGGCGTATGTTGATGTCTTTTTCCGCAACACCCGGGAGCTCTGCCACCACAGTGGTTTTGTTTTTGGCAGTGAACATATCCACAAGCGGCTCCCTGGCACCCTCGGTTGTGAGCTCCGGCTCCCCTTCCTTCATCATAGGGCCTTCCGGCTCCTTTCTGGGCTTCACGTTGCCAAATTCCCTGAATTTGGGCTTGCCGTCCTCGCCAATCCGCATTGAATAGCCGTAAACTTTTACATTCGGGTTGCTGGAAAGCTCTTTGAGCCGGTTATTGTCTGCCTGGAGGCGGAAGGTCTTCATCCTGTCCATCTCCTCTTCCATCTCATCCCTCATTCTTTCAAACATGTCGTCAATATTTTCAAAAAACTCGTCCCTTCCTCCAAACAGGCCAAAAAGGCCCCTGCGTTTCTTTTCTTTATCATCATCAGCCATCAAAACACCTATTGGATGTAGAGAGTATAACTATTTAAGTTTTCTCGTGCTTATCTGGGCAAGGACCACAAGGTGGTGAACGTGGAAGAAGAAAAGGTCGAAGAAAAACTTGAAGAGTCTGCAGAAGAGCAGGAAGCCCAGGTAGAGCAGGAAAAACCTGCAGAGGAACCAGTTTCTGAAGAAAAGGAAGAATCCCCACAGGAAGAGGCAGAACCTGAGAAAAAAGAGGCAGAAGAACCTGAAAAACAGGAAGAAGCATCCGAAGAAGGAAGTGGAGACCGGGAAGAAGCGCCTCCTGAGAGGAAATTTGTTGACCTTCCAAAGCCTGTAGAGCTTGGGGATGAGCTGGAAGTCACAATCGAATCCGTGGGGGCAAAAGGAGACGGGATAGCGAAAAAGGATGGCTTTGTGATATTCATACCCGGAGTCCAGAAGGGAGACACCGTAAAGATAAAAATAACCGAACTGAAGACGAGTTTTGCAATCGGGGAAAAGGTTCAGGGATAGGATGGGAGAGAAAAAAGACCCCTACAAAGAACTCAAGAAATACAAGAAGAAGCTGAAGGAGGAAGAGCCGGAGATATTTGACAAAGAAGTGGGCATCCTCACTGGCTCAAAAAAGAAGAAAAAGAAAGAAGAGGAATAGAATGCCCCATCCCAAGGTCAAGCGCAACATAAGCACCGGCACATACCTTCTCGCATTTGTGCTTACGGTTATCGTCTTCAGCCTTGGGATTTATGTGGGGATGGTCGTTGATGACAGTGCAAAGGCAGCGGTGGAGGAAGAGCTTGTCACGCTTGAGCAGGACCTCTACCTCTCCCGCATTCTGCTCCTTACCGAGCAGGAAATGGGAAAATTCTGCCCGATTTACTCGGAAAAGCTGGAATCTGTTGACTCCGAGAGGAAACTCATCGGGGACCGGCTTGAATACCTCGAAAGCGTGAGGGAAGTATATGATGAGGAACTCCGTGAGAGATACTACTATCTTGAGTTTGAGAACTACCTGCTCATGAAAAAAATGAAAAAAGAATGCGGGGAAGATTACGTACTTGTGCTATTTTTCTATGATAATAGTGAGGTTTCGGGAAAGCAGGGTGCAGAGCTTGATAAACTGAGGGCTTCTTACTCCAGGGTTAAGGTCTTTTCCTTTGAAGGGAATTCTGATTCTGCTGTTGTGAAGGTATTGGGGGAGCAGTATAACATCACAGATTACCCAGCAGTGGTGGTTGATTCTGAAACACTTTCCGGGCTCTATACCTCCGAAGAGCTCTCCGGAAAAATTGATTAACCTGGATTAACCTGACTCCCAGGTCATCCTCTTCATAGTCAGTTCCTTGAATATAGCAGAAAGCCAGAACAGGGTAATCAGGTAAGCATAGCTTACGATATACACTATGACCATGAGTGGATTGATTCCCTCTCCCTTGAAAAACTGCATGCCTGCGAATACCCAGGCAAAAGTAAGCAGAAGTATCGTGACACCTATTATGTGAATTGGATTAATCAGGAAAAAGAAGCTGCCCATTCCCACGAAGGCAGGGTGCACGGTAAAGAAATAATAGTAAATCGCTACAAAAATGACTGCAAAAATTGCCGCTACTGCAATAAGGCCCAGGGGCATTACAACCATCCCCAGGTCTCCATACTTGGGGCCTATGAGATTCGTGTATTTTGCCGCATTGTGGAGCCCTCCCCTGTGCCAGCGGGTGCGCTGCCTGAGAAGCCCTCCGAAGGAAGGCGGAACTTCTGTGTAAACTGAGGCATCCAGGGAAGAGCGGATTTTATAATTGTGTGACTGGATGCGCATTGCGATTTCCTGGTCCTCCAGGATGTTATTGGGGTCAAATCCGCCTATTTCATCAAATACCCATTTCCGGAACATGGAAAATGGCCCAGGAGTAACGTGGACTGCATCTATGAAGCAGAGCAGCCTCCTTGAAAAAAGCGTATATATGTATTCCACCTTCTGGAGCTCCTGGATAAAATTCTTTGGGGGCTCGGTCTTTACTGCAGCAGTCACTGCAACCACTGCTTCTTCGTTGAAGTGGGGCAGCATTTTGCGGATTGTGTCTTTGAGTATGTGGGAGTCTGCATCAAGGGTGGCTACTATCTCCCCTGTGGCCCGCTTTATCCCATAATTCAGGGCATTTGCCTTCCCTGAGTTCTCCTTATGAAAAACCTTCACTCCCTTGTCTTCGTATTTTTTTGCAATTTTCAGGGTATTGTCTGTGGAGCCGTCATCCACCACAAGGATTTCAAGCTTGTTTCTCGGGTAATCGGAATTCAGCAGGGAATCCAGGCAGCGTGCAATGTTCTTCTCCTCATTATAAGCAGGCACAACCACGGATATTCTGGGCTCCCACCCATTGGGCCTGGGCACTTTTGCGAGATGCTTTCTGTTCTTGAGGTAGACCAGGATATAGAATATTGTAACGTAGAGGGCGAGGAATGCAACTCCGTACTCTATGAGCTTCACTGTGCCCATTTCCATAGGGAGAAATTTGCCCTATACGGCTTTTTAAGGGTTGGTGCCGGGCTGGGTGTGTAACCATGGTTACATTAATTCTGCTGTGCTATAAATCCTGACTGTGCTCTGTCTTCTGAGCTTCTTGTCATTGCTCCAAATCGGGAGTTCCAATTTCAGGGCAAGCGCAAAATATGCTGCATCATCCGGGTCAGGGGAGATTTCCTTTGCTTTTGCCAGCATATCCAAATACCTGCTCTTAGGAACAATATCCATTATCTCCTTCAATAGCCCAAAAAGTGCATTGAACTCCCTTTCAGTGCGTTTTGTCTTCAATAAAATTTCTGGCTTATGCTTCAAAAATTCTTCAAAAAAGAATTCGGGGGAATAGAATGAACCTGGATTGTTTGCCAGGATTTCTGCTGTTTTCCCATCTTTGATTAACGCAGAGAAAAGAATGTTCGCATCAACAACAAGCCTCATAGATTATCCTTCATGTTTTCGGGCTATTCCCTTGTTTACTTTCCTCCCCAACAGCAATGCATCCTCTTCAGTAAGTTCGCTTTCCCTGGAAAACTCCTTAAAGGCTTTCAGAATGGCCAATTTCTTTTTTATGGCCTGCCTGGCTACTTCTGACCAGTTCATTTCCGGGAACTTTTCCATTTCTTTTTTCATTTCTTCTGAAACAGAGAGGGTTATGCTTACCATGGGCCACACCAAATTATGTGTATTATGTGCATTACGTTTAATAAATATTCCTATCTAATCACCAGAAGGCTTCCTGGATTTAGCCTTATAAACAGGATAAAAGAGGGGGTTGCCGGTGCTTAGCCTAGCATGTAACCATGGTTACAAACAAGTAATCCTTAAAAGCCTAAAGCAGATATAATGCTGGAGATTAAGATGGCAAAAGTTATCCAGGAAAGAGAAAGGTGCGTAGGTTGCGGCGCGTGTGCCGCTGTATGCCCAAAATACTGGGAGATGAAAGGCGACGGAAAATCCTTCCTCAAGGGCTCCACAATCATTGAAGGGAACCACGTGCTTACTCTGGAAGACGCGGAGTGCAACACTGAAGCAGCAGAAGCCTGCCCGGTGAAGTGCATAAGAGTAGAGGAATAGTCCTGGGGGAGATGGGGCTTATTTCTTTGCTCTTACGTCCCAGAGATATTTGTCTCTTGTTGCAACATCATTTACCTTAACTTCTATTTTTGCATTGTTCAATTCTATGAATTTGTTGAGGAGCTGGAGCATCTCTTCGGTTACAGGGTCCGAATTCAGCCATGAGAGGGAATTCCCATTAACCATGCAGTCTGCAAGCGCTTCGGAGTCTGATTCCGAAAAGCCCATTTTCACCAGTTCAGCAGATACCTGTTCTTCAGTCGCCATGTTCCCATAAATATCAAGGAAAGTTTAAATGGTGTCTGGTTATCCCGGATAATTCATGGCGATTGCAGCCAGGCCAAGCAGCAGGCAGTATACTCCAAAAAGCGGAAATGTTTTCCTGCTTATGAAGTTCAGCAAAATGTGTATTGAGGCATAACCTGAGAGGAATGAGCCGACTACTCCCACCGACATGAGTGCCCAGTCAATTGAATCCGGAGAGGTCTCCAGCCAAAGGAAGAAAGTTGCCCCGAATATTGCGGGTATTGCAAGGAGAAAGGAGAATGAGGCTGCTTCCTTCCAGCTCATCCCCAGATGAAGCCCTGCACTTATTGTGGCCCCGCTCCTGGAAACTCCGGGAGCTACCGCAAGCCCCTGTCCTATTCCCATCGCAATTGCATTCTTTTCATCCGGCTCCGCTTTCCTGGAATAAGAAAGCCCGGTTGAAAACAGGATAAGCGAGGTAATAACCAGAGCTGCCCCAACCAGAAGCGGCTGGGTGTACATTGAAACAAAGAATCCCTTGAAGCTGAACCCGATTATTGCTGTAGGTACTGAACCAAGTATTAACAGCAGGACAAGCCTGAAGTCTTTTGAGCGTCTATCAAATTTGAGCAGGCTTAATGCCATCGCCACTATCCTTTCCCGGAAATAAAGCAATACTGCAAACATCGTCCCGACGTGCATGCCCATGTCGTATATCACGGGCAGCTCACCGAAGAAGTAGTGCTGGGCAAGTGCCAGATGCCCGGAGCTTGAAACAGGAAGCCACTCAGTAATCCCCTGGATTATAGACAGGAGCAGCATTCCAAGGAAATCCATGGGCCTTCTTCTCCCTAAATCTATTTAATCCAATTCTGCACTTCCGGCTCTCTTTCCTTTTCCTGGGGCCATCCTTCCGGATAGCCAAATATCAGGGGGCAGTAAAGCTCCTGGTTTTCTTCTATTCCCAGGGTGCCCAGTGTTTCTTGGTCATCTCCAATCTTGTTCATAAATCCTATATAACAGCTTCCCAGACCCATGGCCCGGGCCTGGAGCATCATGTTTTCTGCTGCCAGAGCACAGTCAACCTTGGTCCATTTTTCCCTGTTTCCCACCAACAGGATTAACAGGGGGGCCCCGTAAAACACAATGTCTTCTTCTGTTTCCGCCTTCTCTTTATACCTGCCTCCAAGCTGCTTGAGCTTTTCCTTTACCTTGCCTGAGAGCTCTTTTATTTTCTCTTTATTCGTAATTACAATGGAGCGCACCGGCTGCAGGTTTTTTGCTGATGGTGCCATTGCGCCTGCTTTCAGTATTTTCTGTATATCTTCTTCTGCTACTGTCTTATCCTGGTAAGCCCTGACGGACCTCCTGCTAAGTATGCATTCTTCAACTTCCATGCGTATAATTCGGACAAAAGAGTTATAGGAATATGGGCGACTCAATAGCTACTCCGGCGGTCATCGGGTCTCCCCTCTCTCTGGGACGGTAATTTCATCGTCGCCTATTATTATTCGCGCATTTCTTGTTTATAAATATGATGGTTTGAAGGTTTTAGCATGGAAACTATTGTGTTCAGGCTCGGGCACCGCCTTCCCCGTGATGAGCGCATCAGCACGCATGTCTGCCTGGTTGCACGCGCATTTGGTGCTTCTTCCATTTATTATTCCGGGCAGAAGGACCACTCCCTGGAGAAAAGCATTTCCTCTGTAGTGGATAATTGGGGCGGGGCTTTTTCCATTGCCCATGAGTCCTCCCCACTCAAAAGGCTCAAAACTCTCAAAAAATCCGGTTTTTCCCTTGTCCACCTCACCATGTTTGGTCTCCCGATTGAAGAACAGAAATCTGCCCTCTCCGGGCTTGAGAAGGCAGTGGTTATTGTTGGTGGGGAGAAGGTGCCTCCGGAAATTTATGAGCTTGCAGATTACAATATTGCGGTGGGGAGCCAGCCCCATTCTGAAGTGGCTGCCCTTGCAATCTGCCTGGACAGGATGATGAAGGGAAAGGAGCTCAAGCGGGAATTTGACTCCAATTTCAAAGGAAAGATTTACTTGGAGCCTTCAGAAAAAGGAAAGAAAATAAAAAGAAAAAAAGATGCCTAGTTGCAGGCACCCTGTGAGCACCCGTTCGGGCAGGTGACGGTTCCTGCAAGGATGGGGGAATGCTCATTGTTGACCTGGCAGTAGTAGTCCACCACTGTGCGGGAGTCCTGGCAGTAGTCCGTGTAAGTGCCGTAATCCCCGTTGTATTCTCCTGTTGCTGTTCCCTGGGAATAGTAGTCCGGCCCGTCTTCTTCATCTTCGCAAAGCCTGTCTGTCTTTTCTTCGCATATTCCCATGTAGCAGTAGGCATCCGGGCAGCAGGAAAGGCCCCCTGCATAATCCCCGCAGGTTTCCCCGGTTCCTGCACATTCCACGCACACATCATTCTCAGAGCAATAAAGGCCTTCGCAGCACTCTACTCCAAGCCCGCAGGTGTCCCTTTCTTCCCCGCACTCTATTTCTTCGGAGCAGACCCCATCGTAGCAGAACAGGCCTTTGCAGCAGTCGTCATCTTCTGAGCAGTCATCGCCTTCATCCGAGCAGGTTTCTTCTTTTGTGCACCGGAAGCACCGGAAACCTCCCCCATCTCTTTCTTTTTAAAGGCCCAAATTGAGATAAACACGCCCGTTATGAGGGAGGCGGGGCAACACACGACCAGAGGTAGGCAGCATGCCAATAGAAGATGAAGTTATCCATTGGTGGAAAGATGATAAAGGGGAGCAGCACCGCACCATACTGCGGCTGGAGAGCGATGCCCCCAGCACATCCAATGGTTTCCCCAGGGATGGCCTGCTTACCCTGCGCGTAATGAACACAGTTGGCCAGGTTGCAATAAAGCTGAACCCGGATGAAGCCCTGAGAATAAGCAGCCAGCTTATGTCTATTTCCAAGGAACTTCTTAATAAAAAAAGAAAATTGTGGAGAGCGCGGGACTAACCGCTCTCGCAAACATGCTGGTCAAGGTTGCACACTTCTCCTGAAGCGCAATCCTGGTTGGTGTTGCACCTCCCTGCTTTTGCCCTGCACTGGTGCGTTGAAAAGTCGCAAACCTCCCAGGATTCGCAGTCTCCTGAAACATCACAGAACCCGTGCCTGTGGACACACTCGTGGGTTTCCAGATTACAGTACTGCCAGTACTGGCAATCCGCATCATGGGAACATGCTCCTTCCGCAGTTACGCACCTGTGGCTGTCTTTGTTGCAGCTCTGCCAGTAATCGCAGTCCCCGTCATTTATGCAGTATCCTGCCTTTGCAACGCAGAAATGCTGGGAAGTGTTGCACAGTTCCCATGCCTCGCAGTCATTGTCTGTTGAGCACCTCCCTTCATTGGCCACACACTCTTTGATAACCACGTCGCAGTGCTCCCAGGCTCCGCAGTCATAATCATCATAGCAGAGACCCTCCTCGGGCACACAGGTGTGGGATTCCTGGTCGCATGTTTCCATATCTGAGGTACAATCAGCATCAGAGGCGCAGTATCCTGCCTTTGGCTTGCAGAGCCCCTCTGAAGAGCACACCTGCCAGAATTCGCAGTCCTGGCTTGATTCACATGCCGAACCCCCGCTGCAGCGGTGGGTTTCCGAATTACACTTGCTGTCTTCCCCGGGGCAATCTGCATCAGAGGCGCAGTATCCTGAGGCTACCTCACATGCGCCCGTCTCGTTGTTGCAGGCCTGCCAGTCCTCACAGTCAGCATCGGTTGTGCACCCGGAATCCTGGGGGCACCCGAACAGCATAATGGCAAAAACTCCGATAAACAGTAATTTATGCATAATCACACCTGCTCAGAATTAGAAGCAGAAGGTATTAAAAAACAAAAGACAGGTTTCAGGCAAAAACCCCAACGAGTGTAAAAATCCCCAGGAGAAAAGTTGCTGTCCCGATTAAGGTTGTCATTTTTTCCACCTGCAGCTTTTTTACGGTAAATGCAGAAAAGGGGACAGAAAGCACCGCGCCTCCTGTAAGGAAGGCTGCAAGCTGCCAGTCCGCATAAAGTGGATTTAAGGCAAGGAATGTTGCCACTGCCACAATGCAGGCCAGGCCCTCAGCAAGCGTGGTTATACTGATTGCATTCTTCCCGTTCACGCCCGATAGTATCTGCCCGCTTGTAACAAGAGGCCCGTATCCCCCTCCGCTCATCCCCTTGTTGAATGCAGCCACCACCCCAAGCAGGATTATTTTCATTCTTGAAAACCCTGTTTTCATTTTCCTGTTCAGGAGAATCAATACTCCCATTCCTGTTACGAGCAGCCCAATGTAAATAGTCAGGTAGACTTCAGGAATGCTTACTGCAACAAAAACTGCTGCAACTGCCCCGGCTATGCTGCAGGAAACCAGCATCGCCACGATTTTGCCTGTCCTGGGCTGCCTGAAGTTAACGTTTCCCAGTTTGTGGTGGGCAAATGCAGCAAAAAGCCCTGCCACAACCGCAGAAATGAGCACCGCCGGAACCACCTTGAGTGGCTCCAGTCCCATAAGCAGCAGCACAGGGGTGAGTGCAGTCCCATAGCCCATCCCCAGGGTTGCGTCCAGGTATTCAAGCACAAATGCAGCCAGCAGTATAAATATTCCCAATTCAAAAATCACTTGTCCACCTGCCCGAAGATTGCCCCTGCAGGGTTAAAAAGCTATTCCAGCTTTTTCAAAAGCCCCGGGAGCTCTGCAAAGTTTTTCATTTCCAGGTCTGCCTTTCCCGGCTTTTTCGTGTGCCTTCCGCCCATCATTGCCCTTATGGTTTTCATCCCCAGTTTTTTGGGCGGAATCGTGTCTATTTCCGGCTTGTCCCCGACCATGGCGCACTCTTCAGGAGTTGCCTGTATCCTCTTCAGGGCCTTCCTGAAGAATTCCACATTTTTTTCCATGCCCATCTTCTCAGATACAAATACATTCTCAAAAAACAGGTGGACCTTAAGCAGGATGAGCTTGTCCCATTGCTTTACCGCAGTGCCGTTGGTTGCAACATGGAGCCTGTATCCCTGCTCCCTGAGCTTCAACAGTGTTCTCGGCACTTCAGGGTAAGGCTGTATGGAGCCCTTTGCCGCATGATAGGCGCCCACAGCTGCCGCCACGTATTTCTCCGGCTCTTTTATACCTAGTTCTTTTAACAAGTCGTCAAAATGGTGGTCATAGTTCGGGCCCTTCTTCCTGATTACCCTTATCAGTTTCCTGTATAGCTTTTCCTGGTCCATGTCCAGGCCCACCTCAATCATTGCACGTATTGCTTTTCTTCTCGCCAGTTCGGAAAATTCAGCTGTAGGAAAGAGCGTATCGTCTATATCTATGAAAACATGCCTTACCATGCATATCACCTCTAAGCTGAGTATTTAAATCTTTCTGCAGGTTTGCGCTTGTTTCCGCTTTTATAAGGTTTCGGAAGACTAACCTAACTCTGCGTTTGGTGATATTTTGGGTTCAAGACCGAGAAAATGGAAGAAAAAAGGGCGCATGCGCTGGAAATGGGTAAAGAAGAAAAGGCGCAGGCTCAAGAAGAAGATGCAGAGAAGGGTAGGCGAGCTCTAGATTCTACCGCTTCAACATTTTTTCATACTTTTTATTCCTAAGTGTACTGCACACAATACAGAATTCGGGCTAAGTTGTACTGTGTGCGATACAAATTGCTTTTTTTGTGTTTCAATACAGAAATCCAAAAAGAAAGAGGGGTATCTTTTTCCCTTCAGCAATTCCTGTATCTGCAGCAATATAATCCGGGTTTTGCGCAAAGCTCTTTGATTCCCCTTCCACTTCTATCCTGAAATTTCCAACCCTAAAATCGGGGGTTTTCTCTCCTTTCCCTGATTTGAAGTAGCATTCAGGGGAAACATGGTTTACGAAAAACTCTTCCCGCACAGTGCCTTTAGGAGGGGGGTGTGAGAAAAAGGCCCTGATGGGAATTGCAAGGAATATTTTTGGCTCTTTCTTCACATCCCTCCCTGTTGCTGCGCAGGGGTGGACAATGCTAAGCACTCCTGCGGATTCCAGGTCAGATACAAGCCTTATCGCAAATGCCTTGGAGATTCCAAGCTTGGACGCAATTGATGAAAAGCTTGTTTCAAATGGAGGGGAAACTGCAATATGGTAAAGAAGGCGGTAAGCATCCTCCTTGTATTTTTGGTTTATGTCCCTTAGGGCAAGAAGGTCTTTGGTGATTACCTTCTCTAGTGAGTTTTCCAGCGCTTTCTGGAAGCCCTTGCCGGAATAAAGTACTCCCCCAAACTTCATGTATTCCCCCATCCCTTCTTTTGCGGAAACATACTTTATAGATAGTGGGCCAGGGTTTTTCAGAAGTTCCTCCAGTGTGCATGGGGGTATCTCCATCCCCTTCCGTATATTGAGGTATTCCCTGAAAGAAACCGGCTTCAGGTGGTACACTATTGCCCTTCTTGAAAGGTCTGCGCTTGTATCCCTCAGGTTTATGCTTGATGAGCCTGAGAAGAAGACCCTTACTGCGTGCTCATCATAAATGGTTTTAAGGTCCGCTGCCCAGCCCTGCCTTGTATGGATTTCATCTATGAATATGTTTTTCAGCCCCCTTTTCCTCAGTGCATCCACAATTTCATAGAGGGAATAATGCCTCAGGGGGGTTGAATCTGCAGAGAAATAAGCTGAATCCCCGATTTCGTTGCACATCTGGAGAAGCAGGGTTGTTTTCCCTATTCCCCTAAGCCCCTTTACTCCAATGTAAAACTCCTTTGAAACTTCCATAAGTTGCCTGTATATGTACCTCTTATGCTGGAACTGTGAGGCCCATGCCTTAAGGTTCTCAGTGTTAAGGATTATCTGCTCAATGTCTTTTTCTTCCATGCATGTTTTTTATTGTAGAGTCTTATTAAATATTTCGTTCGCCTGAGCAGACAAAAACATAGTGTTTTCGTTCGCCTGAGCAGACAAAAACTCTTATTTTGGCTTAAAAATGTGCATTTTGTTCGCATGTGCAGACAAAGGTAGTATGTTTTCGTTCGCCTGAGCAGACAAAATACCGGAATGCTGCTTTCTTCTTACTCTTTTCCAAGTTTCCCCTCGTATTCCTTGACTAACTCATTTGCCTTCTTTTCATCCGTGGATTCTGCAAATACCCGTATTACCGGCTCGGTTCCCGAAGGGCGGAAAATAACCCAGGAATCCTTGAAGTTTATCCTTACCCCATCCACCCTGATTACCTTCTCCGCATCTTCCGGAATTAGGATTGTTTCTATTTTTGCCTGCATTTTTCCAAATTCACAGGGAACTTTTCCCTTCACATTGTAGTAGAACGGGAATTCCTCCAGCCAAGCGCCCATAGGTTTCTCGCCAAGTGCTTCCGCAATTTTTGCCGCTGTAAGGAACCCATCCTTTGCCAATGAAACCTCTGGCCAGATTACTCCCCCCACTTCTTCCCCGGCCATTGCGCACTTCCCTTTTGCAGCTTCCTCCGAGAGATACGGTGCGCCCACCGGGGTGTAGATTACCCCCTGCCCGAACCTGTTTGCAACATCTTCCACAACCTTGCTGGTTGCCACGGTGGTAACCAGTGCCCCTTTCTTTTCTTTTAGCTTAAGCAATGCAGAAAGCGCAAACACCCTGTCGCCGATTACAAAATTTCCCTTCTCATCTGCCATCACTACTCTGTCTCCGTCCCCGTCCCAGGCAACCCCAAAATCCGCATTTGATTCCTTTACGGTTTCCAGGAGCTTCTGGATATTCTCTTCCCTGGGCTCGGAGGGCCTTCCCGGGAACCTCCCGTCAATTCCTTCATTCAACAGGATTACGTCGCAGCCCATGCGCTCAAACAGCTCCGGCCCGATAAGCGCAGGCACGCTGTTTGCGCAGTCCAGCACAACCTTGAGCTTCTTTTGCTTGAGCTTTTCCACGTTTACTTCTTTCAGGATTGCCTCAATGTGCTCTTGGGTTGCCCCGCAATAATCCGTAGTAAAGCCTGCCTTGTCCCAGGGAGCAAGCCCAATCCCCCCATCAATAAGCTTCTCGATTTCTTCCCCTCTTTCCTTGGAAACCGCAACCCCCTTTCCATCAATTACCTTGAGCGCGTTCCAGTCTGGGGGATTGTGGGACGCAGTGATTATGATGAGCCCGTCCGGGTGCAACTCCTCAACCATGAATTCCGCAGTGGGGGTGGAAACCATCCCTAGATCCACAACCTCGCACCCAACGCTCTCTAAGCCGCTTAAAACCGCTTTATGCAGGGTTGGGCTGGTAAGCCTATGGTCCCTGCCCACCAGGATTTTCCCCCGCTTAAAGTAAACCCCTATTGCCTGTGCCGCTTTCAATGCAAGCTGGGGCGTAAGGGTTTCGAATGTTCCCCTTATTCCATTTGTTCCGAAATATTTTGCCATTTTTCCCACCTATTTTCCCCCCTGCTTTTGGCCCAGTGCTTTTTCTATATCGTTCAAATCAAAAAGGAGTATCCTGTTTTTTTCCGCAAAGTCTTCTGCATCCGCATTAAATCCTGAACGGCTGAAGAAGGCAAACCTCTCTTTCCTGCTGCCATTCCTCCAGCTTACTTTCTTTGCCTTTTCTTCCAGGGCGCGGAGTTCGGATACTGATGCTTTCCTGTTTCTCCATTTGCACTCTGCGAAGCAGATTTCATTGTTGTTTTCGTTTATCGCAACCAGGTCGATTTCTTCCCCGGCCAGCCACCATCTCCCTATTTTTGAATATTTGAAGCCGGCCAGTTCCCGGAATGCTGCCCTGCAGACGCCCTCAAAAACATATTTCCCAATGTAATTGTCGTAATCTGCCATCACCAAATCAACTACGTTTTCGGGTTTTT
>JBKHJL010000050.1:0-3723 GCA_046538155.1 Candidatus Micrarchaeia archaeon | reverse complement strand
CTTCTTTGCAACCCTTATGGTGAAGACGGGCGAGGCGGATGCAATGGTTGCAGGCGCAGTTTCATCTTCCGCAGATGTAATTACCGCATCCACCGGAATCCTGGGTCTCCGCAGGGGAGTTTCGGTCCCCTCCAGTTTCTTCATAATGGAGCTTCCCAAAAAGAAGTTTGGGGAAAAAGGCCTTCTTCTTTTTGCAGATTCTTCTGTAAACATTGAGCTTTCTCCAGAGGAGATGGCAGATGTTGCAGTAACCACTGCACGCACGGCAAAGGAGCTCATGGGCTGGACTCCGCGTGTTGCAATGCTTTCTTTTTCCACCAAAGGGAGCGCAGTGCACCCCCGGGTTGACAAGGTTGCGGAAGCTACAGAGATTGCAAAGAACAAGGCCCCGCGAGAAGCCCATATAGATGGGGAGTTCCAGGGGGATTCCGCCCTAGTTCCTGCAACTGCAAAAAAGAAAATCAAGGGTAAGATTGGTCCGGTTGCAGGCAAGGCCAATGTATTGATTTTCCCTGACCTGGATTCTGGAAACATCTCATATAAGCTTACCCAGTGCCTCGGGGGTGCAAACGCATATGGGCCCATCCTCCAGGGTTTCCGGAAACCTGTAAGTGATCTTTCCCGTGGAGCAAAATCTGAAGACATAATCGGAACGATAGCTATACTGAGCACCTGGGCAAAGAGGGTGAAAAAATGAAGAAGATACTTGTGCTGAATTGTGGAAGTTCATCCATAAAATATCAGCTTTTTGACAAGAGGTTCAACAGCATACTTGATGGAGTAATTGAGCGCATCGGAAAGAATGCGGAGCTCATCCACCACAAGGGAAAGGAGCGCCTCAAGAAGAAGGTGGATGCAAAAACCCACAAAAAAGGCATCAAGCTGATGATTAAACTCCTCCATGATAAGGAGTGGGGCGCAATAAAGAGGGTAACCGAAATCTCCGTGGTCGGCCACCGCGTAGTCCATGGGGGGCAGATGGCCGAAACTGCCCTTGTTTCAGGAGTTGCCCTTAAATATCTGGACGAGTTCAAGATGCTTGCCCCGCTCCACAACCCAAACAACATAACCGGAATCCAGGAAACTAAGAGGGAGATGCCTACTGTTCCCCAGGTCATGGTTTTTGATACCGAGTTCCACCAGACCATGCCCCGCAAGGCATACATGTATGGGCTCCCCTACAATTATTTTGACAAGTATGCGGTCCGCAAATACGGTTTCCATGGAACGTCCCACAAGTATGTTGCCCAGGAGGCGGCAAAGCTGCTCAAGAAAAAGAAACCCAACCTGATTACCTGCCATCTTGGTGCAGGCTCTTCCCTGACCGCAGTAAAAAAGGGCAAATCTGCGGATACTTCAATGGGTATGACTCCGCTGGAAGGGGTGATGATGGCCACTCGAACCGGTGACATAGACCCGTCAGTAATTGATTATCTGGTAAAGAAGTACGGCTTCAAGTACGATGAGCTCTTTGACATAATGAACCATAAGAGCGGCCTGCTCGGGATTTCCGGGGTAAGCAAGGATGTCCGGGTAATTGAGGGCCGCGCCAAAAAGGGCAATGAGCGCTGCAAACTTGCCCTGGAAATGTTCGCCTACCGCGTCGCAAAATACATAGGCTCATATGCAGTCGCCCTGGGCGAAGTTGATGCAATTGTTTTTACCGCAGGGATAGGGGAGAATTCGGCCTCCATGCGCAAGCAGATTTGCTCTTACCTCAAAATCCTCGGGATAAACCTTGACTTAAAGAAGAACAGGAAGGACAGCAATAATGCCCGGGTAATAAGCAAAACCGGCTCTAAAATAAAGGTGCTTGTAATTCCGACAAATGAGGAGCTGATGATTGCACAGGAGGCAGCAAAAGCAGTGGGTGCCCTTAAATGAGCATAATCGGCCTTGGCACAGACCTCGTGGACATTAAAAAGCTGGAGAAGAAGCTTTCCGGCCGGTATGGAAGCCGCTTTCTTGAAAATACGTTCACACAAAATGAAATCTCCTGTTCCTGCGGAGGAAAAAACGTTGCGAAGCTAGCGACCGCTTTTGCGGCTAAGGAAGCGGTTTACAAGGCCTTCCGCACAGGCTGGATTGAAGGAAAGGATGTAGAGCTCATTCGTGAGGAAAATGGCGCCCCCTCAATACTCCTTCACGGGGAAATAGAAAAAATAGCAAAAAAGAAAAAAACAAATGAGGTCCATGCCTCCCTTTCTTTTACCGACTCACATGCGGTTGCAGTAGTTCTGGTTATTTCCTGAGTTCCTTGGTTTTTTTGTACATGTAATCTACTGCTTCCTGAATGGTTTTGTTCTCCCTCACGTCTTTCTGCGGAATCCTGAACCCGAATTCCATCTCCAGTGCTGCCAGAAGCTCTACAATGTCCATAGACCTTGCATTAAGGTCATCTATAAAAGAAGTTTTTGGGGTGAGTTTTTTTTCAGGCACCCCGAAAACGTCCGCCACTACTTCTTTGACTTTCTTTTCGACTTCTTTTTTGCTTGTGATTTGACCACCTTGAATATCACTATGTTCATCCCTGCCATCTTCTTTATCTTTGCTTTCACCGACACTGGCATTTCTTCATTCTGTTTTTCTATCTTTTTTACGTTGGAAACGTCCAGTCCCTCAATCTGGGTGAAGAATACCGGGCCTTCTTTCAATTTGACCGCGCCGTATGCATATGGGTGGTATTTTGCAAATTTCATGGGGGGCAGGTTCCCGCTTGAGAAGAAAAGCAGTTCTCCTTCCCCGTTTATCTGCTGCCACTTCATGTTATGTGCGCCACAGTATTTACAGCCCGCTTTTGGAGGAAAGGTGAATTCCCCGCATTTCTTGCACTTCACCCCATATATTTTATTTTTACCCAGGGATTTGTAGAATTTTTCTATCATTTTCTCCATTCCAATCACCTCTTCAACACGGTTGCCGCGGAATGCATCCCGTATCCATGGTTGTGCACCATTGAAACCTCCGGCTCATCTCTGATTTGCCTTCCTTTTGCTTCTCCCCTCATCTGCTTTACGGCTTCATATATTTCCGCTCCTGCAGATGCAGCGAATGCGTGGCCTTTTGCATGCCTTCCTCCGGATGTGTTCATGGGCTTGTCTCCTTTGTAACTTGTCCTTCCCTCAAGGAATGCCTCCCATGCTTCACCCTTTTTGAAGTATCCGCAAATCTCGGGTTCAATCAGCTGGTAGATTTGCATGCAGTCGTGCACATCCAGGTACCCAATGTCTTTTGCCTTTATTTTGGCCATTTTCATCGCGGTTTTGAATGTGGTGTCATCAATCTCCCAGTATGTGGGGTCTTCACCGTACCATGGGTAATTGCTTGAGCTCCAGTGGAATCCTGCAACTTCAATCGGCTCTTTCTTGAAATACTTTTTAGCCTGCTTTTTTGAGCTGATTACCATTGCGGAAGCGCCATCCACTGTATTCAGTGCGCTCTTTGCCCTGGTCGGCCATGCAAGGTACGGATTCTTCCTCCCTGTCCAGAAGCTCCATGCATCCTTGAATCCTGCCTTTTTCGCTTCCTGCTGCAGGGTGGTTGTCACAAATGCCTTCTTGTTCCTGGAGCCGTGGAGCCTCACGTTTTTGTGCACCGCAAACATTGCCTCATCCATCTTGTCCATGGGCACCCCATATTTTTTTGCATAACCAAGAGTGGGAAGCCCTCCATATGCTGTAGCAATATCATATGAGTGGTGGTATCCATATGCCTGGTCCACCC
>JBKHJL010000049.1:0-3829 GCA_046538155.1 Candidatus Micrarchaeia archaeon | reverse complement strand
GTTTTGGACCTTACGGATTCGCAGTAACCCATAATTTTTTATTCTTTAATTCTTTTATCCGGATGCACCGGCTGGCTTTTTCTCAAGTCCTGATGCCCTCCACCATAGATACACAGCACCTAAAAAGTCAGTTATCAGGTAGGCTCCAACTACCCCCAGGAGCCCATATTGGAAGGTAAGGCCGAGCAGAAGTGTGATTTTTACAAAAGCGCTGTAAATCCTGAACCCATATAATTCTTTAACCTCCTGTTTGGATTGTAAAAAGGCGATTATCACTTGAATTGGATAAAACGGAATGCACCAGAGCATGAGAATTTGCGCATAAAACACGGATTCAATGTAACTAGAACCAAACAAGAAAGGGACTAAATATGGAAGTAATATAGTAATCATAAGAACTCCCAAAGTCAAAACAGAGGTGGTGGCAACTAGTTTCTTTCTAATGGAACCCCAAAGGTTCTTATTTTTGGATTCAGACATTTTGGGTAGTGCCAGGTTCCTAATCATGCCTGTGAGATACCGGACTTCATTCGGCACTATCTGGGCAATGGAGAAAATTGCAACTTCTACATACCCCAGAAAATGCGCAATGATTACCTTGTCAATGTTTTGGGAGATTGTCCAGACTGCGTCCGTTACTGTGAGATGGATTCCATACCTAACCAGGCCCTCTTCCCGGTTGTCATTCAACTTCATCCTCTTAATGGAAATCCAGTACGCAGCACAGGCAGAAATCCCGGTTGCCGCGAGGTATGCTACTATGCATGCGGTAAGGTCGTTGAACAGTATTACTGCAATGGAAACAGAAAGAACAACTGCAAACCTTACAACCACGTTAAACAGGGAAGAAAGGTCAAAACGCATTCGCCCCACAAACAAGGAGTTTATGGTGTTAAATGAATACTGGAATGGAAAAAATGCAGCAAAAATCGCAATAATTTTCCAGAGCGGGTCTCCCAATACAAAATAGAAATAGCCGCTTATCCCGAAGAGGAGTATGCTTACAAGTGCAGAAAATTTCAGGCGTACCAAGGTTGCTTCTTTTACGGAATGCTCAAATCCTTTTGCAACTGAACGGATGGTTGCAACATTAAACCCGGAAAGGCCGAGAATTCCAATCATTGTGGCAATGGAAATAAAATACTTGTATTCCCCGAAAAGCTCTGGAGTGGAAAAATTTGCAAACACCATTGCAATTGCAATGGAAAGCAGGCCGGTAATCACATTGGATGTTGTGGTATATGCACCACCCTTCAGGAAATATGCAGCATCCAGCCCGGAGTATCTTTCAATGAGTTTTACTGCCGTTCCTGCCTTTTCCCGGGCCTTTTTTGGAATCATTCTTTCATCCACCTTGCATGAGTTCTCCATGTTTCCCCTAACTAAGATGCCATTATGCAATCGCATTATCCATCTTATAAATTTGAGTTTTTGGGTATATCTGCCACTAGCATTTTTCCCTAATAGTTTTTAATATTGACAATGGATACTTCCTGCAATGAGGGTTCTAATCACAGGTGGAGCTGGCTTCATAGGCTCCAATCTTTCAAAGGAACTGCTCTCCAAAGGATACGAAGCCCACCTATTGGACCTTTCAGACAAGCCGGCAATAAAGCTCAATGGGGCAACCTTCCACAGGGGAAGCATAACCCATCCAGATGTTGTGGATTCCGCAACGGAAGGGTGTGAAGCGGTTTTCCATGAAGCCGCATTGATTTCAGTGCAGGAGTCCATAAGGAACCCGGAGAAATTCAGGAAAGTGAATATAGAAGGGACAAGGAATGTATTGGAAGCATGCAGGAAGAATGATGTAAAAAAGGTTATTCTCGCATCCAGCGCGGCAGTATATGGGGACGAGCCAACCCTCCCGAAAACCGAAAATTCCAAATTGGAGCCAAAATCCCCCTATGCGGAATCAAAAATACAGAATGAAAAAGATGCAAGAACCTATTTTGAGGAATACGGGCTGGAAACCGTATGCCTTCGTTACTTCAACGCCTATGGCCCGGGGCAGGACCCGAATTCCCCCTATTCCGGGGTAATATCCAAATTCCTGGATTGCGCAATAAGGAAAAAGCAGCCAACAATTTATGGGGATGGAACCCAAACCAGGGATTTCGTATTTGCAAAAGACGTGGTTAATGCGAACTTCCTTGCAATGGAAAAGAAGGGAATCGGGGGTGAAATATTCAATATAGCAACAGGAAAAGAAACCTCCTTATTGGAGCTCTGGAAAGAAATAGAAGAAATTTCAGGGTTCAAAAGCAAGCCCGGGTTTGCGCCGGAAAGGGAAGGGGACATAATCCGTTCCGTAGCTTCAATAGAAAAGGCAAAAAGGATGCTGGGCTACGAACCCGAATATTCTATAAGGGAAGGGCTGGAAAAAACACTGGAGTGGGTGAGACATGATCGCTAGGAAAGCAAGGGATTTTGCTGCAGAGCAGTGGTGGAGGTTCCTCCTTGGGCTCCAGATGCTTACCCTGGTGAATTTTGTGCTGCTGGTTATCACATCTTCGGATAAGCTGAAGACGATTATCCCTGTGACATATACTTCGGAACTGGTCCTGGCTCTGGTGCCGGTTGCACTTGTTGGGGCTTGGTTTGTGGGCTTTGTGCTGGAGAGGTACATTAAGTTCCCGCAGGCACAGGAGAGGGCGGCAAAAAAGAGGAGCCCCACCTGGAACGAGAACTTTGAAAAGCTGGACAGAATCTCAAAAAAGCTGGACAGGATGGAAAAACAGCTGGAAAAAAGCAAAAAGGGCTAGGGAAGCCCGCACGCTGGGAGGGCATCCTGGGCAAGGGGAAAACAAAGGTTAATAAATAGTAACGTATTACTAGTAATGTGATACTATGGCGGAGCATCAGCGGAGAGCTGTGGCCGGCAAGGCCACTCAATTTGTAGACAGAAAGCAGGAACTGGGATACCTGGAAAGCGCATACCTCTCAAAAAAGCCGGAGTTCTTTATAGTATTTGGAAGGAGGAGGATAGGGAAAACTGCGTTAATCAAGGAATTCGGAAGCGCAAAAAAACACCTTTATTTCCTTGCCAAGAAGCAAAAACTGCCCATGGAGGCAGAACGGCTTGCAGAGCGAATCGGGGAGGAGCTGGGGATATTCATAAAAGACAAAAGAAACATCGAATCCATCTTCAGGGAACTCGCGGAAAAGCTCGATAAAGGGGAGAAAACAATAATCACGATAGATGAGTTTACCTATTGGGTGGAGCAGGACAAAGCCATCCTGTCAGATTTCCAGCTGATCTGGGACGAGATACTCAGCCAGAAAAACGTTTTCCTTATACTGTCCGGCTCTGCCATGTCGGTGATGGAGAGCGAGGTTATGGGGGCAAAAAGCCCGCTGCACGGGAGGAGGACGGGCCAGGTGCTGCTGCACCAGCTGCCCCTTTATGCGCTGAAGCAGTTTCTGCCGAGCTATTCCTTTTCAGACATCATAAGGGTTTATGGGGTAGCGGGAGGCGTTCCATACTATGTGCAGGAATTTTCAGATAAGCTTGATTTCAGGCAAAACCTCCTGCACACTGTTTTCAACAAATCCAACATACTCAGCATGGAAGCGGATATCCTGCTCCGGGAGGAGCTGCGGGAAATCCATACCTATTTTGCAGTATTGAGGGCCATCCTGGAGGGGGCAACAAGAACAAACGAAATCGCCTCAAAGAGCCAGGTGGACATGACAAACATAAACAAATACCTGAGGGTGCTCATGCAGCTGAAGCTGATTGAAAAGGAATACCCGGTTATCCATCCGGCCAAGTCAAAAAACTTCCTCTACTGCATATCGGATAATTACATGAGGTTCTGGCTGAAGT
>JBKHJL010000048.1:0-3867 GCA_046538155.1 Candidatus Micrarchaeia archaeon | reverse complement strand
CATCCAGGGACCGCAGCATAACAAAGCGTTACAAAAGCCTGCGTGCAAGAGACAAAGAGCGCTCCATAAATGTTGAGATTGCCCGGTATAAATGCCCTTCCTGTGGCTCCACCACTTTTTACCCCAAGTGTGATTCCTGCGGGGAAATCGCAAAGCCTGAGAGGATATGCCAGAGATGCGGGGCAGTTACCACGGAAAAGGAGCACTGTGATGCCCCCACTGTTTTTTACGAGAGGAGGCCGGTCCCTCTTGTGGAGCTTTATGATTCTGTAAAATCTGAGCTCGGGATGGCTCCCCCGGATGTGCGGGGGGTAAAGGGGCTGATGAACGCAAGGAAGATTCCTGAGCGCCTTGAGAAGGGGTTTTTGCGGGCCAAGCACGGGGTTTATGTGTTCCGGGACGGGACCTGCAGGTTTGATGCAACAGATGCTCCTATAACTCATTTCAGGATTTCGGAGATAGGACAGACGGTGGAAGGCATCAGGAAACTGGGGTATACTCATGATTACAAGGGGAAACCTATAGAGAGCCCAGAGCAGGTAATTGCCCTCAACTGCCAGGACATAATAATCTCTTCTGCCTCAATGGAGTACCTGGCTAAAATAGCAGATTTTGTGGACGATTTACTTGTCTACCTTTATGGGATGAAGCCATTTTATGAGCTGGATTCCAGGGAAGACCTTTTTGGGAACCTTGTGCTAGGGCTTTCCCCCCACACTTCCGGCAGTGTGCTTGGCCGCATAATAGGGTATACTGATGCAAACGTAGGGTATGCCCACCCTTATTTCCATACTGCAAAGAGAAGGAACTGCTTTTCAGGAGATACAACGGTCCCGGTCTTGGAAAACGGAGATTGGAGGATTGCAAATCTGAAAGAACTTGTTGAAGGCAAGTTGGGGGATTCCCCTGAAACTGATGCATTTGGGACAGAATATTCAAAGGTTTCCGGATTTAAGACCCTGGCATTCAATCCATCCTCCAAAAAATTTGAAGTTGCAGAAATTACCCATCTTTCCAGGCATGCTGCCCAGGACCACATGCTTGAGCTCTCAACCAAGAGCGGAAGAAAGATATCTGTGACCAGGGACCATCCGTTTCCCAATTGCGGAAAAAAGAAGATGGCAATTGATGCAGAAAACCTTTATGTCCCTGCAAAAATAAACATCCCGGATAAGGAGCCAGGATCTTTTGACCTTGCGGATTTCAGCGAAGATGTTTTTGTGAAAGCCCCGCAGGACTGCCTCCAGGGAATTGGCCTTAGGAAAGCAGCTGCAAAATGCCACATTCCTTACAAGACATTTACAAACTACAAATACCGCAATTCTTACCCGCTTTCCGCCCTAAAGCTGCTCGGGAAGGACAATCCGGCCTGGAAAATCTCTGCAAAACGGGACAATGTTGCAGTAAACCGCATTATAAAGGCAGATGAAGACCTGCTTTTCTTATTCGGGCTCTATCTTGCTGAAGGGCACACCCGGAAGAAAGGGGCTTCGCACTATCAGGTTTCTTTTGCAGTGGAAGACCCAGGCCTGCGCAGGGAAGTTATTGCACGCATCAGTAAGGTTTTTGGAATAACCCCCAACACCTCTTCCCGCTCAATAACCATCTGCTCTAGGCTGGTTTGCTCATTTTTTGAGGAGCTCGGCCTTGGGAAAGGTGCATATGAAAAAAGAGTCCCTCCTTTCCTGCTTTCGCTTCCTAAACAAAAGCTCAGGCCTTTCCTGAGGGGCTATTTTAGCGGTGATGGCTCTTTTTCCCTTTGCTCAACCCTGGAAGTAAATTGCACTTCAGTAAGCAGGGAGCTCCTTTCAGGGATTTCATTTCTTCTTGGAAGATTGGGGGTTGTGCATTCCTGGAACAAATCCCACAGGAAAATAAAGACCGGCCCCGTAGCCACGTTTTATGGCCATCCTGTTCCATTGCATTCTTTTAAGCTGAGGATGTATGGAAAATCCGCTGCTGATTTCATACGGAACATCGGCTTTGCTTCAAAGAAGGGGGAAAAAGCCAAGGCAGAACTCAGGAGGTGGAAACCCAATGCACGGGGCTCAATGAGGGCGGTTGAAGGCGAGGTCTTTGCAGATAAGGTAACCAAGAAGGAGATAGTTAAATCCAAGGAGGATTATACATATTCCCTGACTGTATCCCCCCACCATACAGTTGTTTCTTCCGGCCTGGTTGCCCATCAATGTGACGGAGATGAGGATTGCATAATACTGCTTGCGGACTGCCTCCTTAATTTTTCCCGTTCTTACCTCTCTGACCGGAGGGGAGGAACAATGGATGCCCCGCTTACGATTACCCCGAATCTTGACCCGCGGGAAGTTGATGATGAGGCCCACTGCATGGAAGTCCTATCCAGCTATCCTCTTGAATTTTACAGGGCCTGCGAAAATAATGCATATCCCAGTGATGTGAAGTTGAAAACCGTGCAGGACCTCCTGGGAAAGGAGGAACAGTATGGGGGCCTGGGGTTCACCCATGACACTACTGATATAAATGACGGCCCCACCCGTACAAAATACATCACTCTTGGTTCAATTCCTGAAAAGATTGAGGCGGAGTTTGCCCTCCACCGGAAGCTACGCCCGGTTGATGTAGATGATACTGCAGAGCGCCTCATCCTGAGCCATTTCATTCCAGACCTTTACGGAAATCTGCGCTCATATTCAAGGCAGACTTTCCGCTGTGTGGACTGCAACACAATCTACAGGCGCACCCCCCTTTGCGGCAAATGCACACGCTGCGGGGGCAAGCTCACACTCACAATCCACAAGGGCGGAATTCTGAAGTACCTTGAAATATCCAAAAAAATGGTGGACGAATATTCTCTTCCCTCCTACCTTGGGCAGCGGCTTGAGCTCCTGGAAAAGGAGATAGGGAGCATATTTGAAGATGAGCAGGTAAAACAGACCGGCCTTTCCGATTTTATGTAATCGCTTTTTACAGGAGTTTTACGCTAAGCAAAAAGTCTGAGAAATCTAACGATTTCTTCTCTTGAGCTAGCGCTCAAGACAGAACCAAAAAACACCACGTTACACTGGCCCCTGTGTTTTGTTCAGAAGAATAAGAAAAAGAGAAAAAGAAGAAAAAATTAAAGGGTTTATTCGTATTTCCTGGCCATCGGGCCGATGTACGGAAGCCCGTATTTCTCTCCTTCAAATGCCTTGTATGCACAATAAAGTGCAGCTACAAATGCAACCAGCCAGACTGCAAGCCCCAGGAATCCAAATACGCATCCAATTGCTCCTATTACTGGGATCATTCCGACAACTGCACTTATAATCCAAAGGACAATAGCAACAACAAATGCACCCACCCAGAGAAGGATGGACTGCATTGAGTGGAATCTGAGGAACTTGTCCTCCTTTTTCACCAGGTACATGATGATTGCTATTATCCCGATTATGTATCCTACGGCTGCAAGAAGATTGCTCTCGTTTCCTCCTGAAGTTTCCACTGCGGGCTTTTGCGGTTTCGGTGCCGGCTGGCCCGGTGGCTTTTCAGCACTAGCTTTCTTTTCCACCATTAAATCACCATTAATTGAAGCTACTTAGGGCAGGATGTTTTTAAAGCTTTACAGTTTTACCCCTGTCCTCTCCCCGGACGTATAGAAGGAAACATTTATATTATTCAAGCAAACCAAATTATATATGCAATCCAGGGTAGCCATGCTCCCAGCAGAGCAGAGGGAAAATACAGCAGAAGTGCATATTCCAACCAAGAAAAAAGCAGAGGTAAACCGGGAGCATTTTGAGCAGCTTAATGAAGAGATAAGCTATCTTGCCAGTGAAGCAGGGCCAACCGATGACCAGCAGTTTGAAGACCCTGTTGGCCAGGCTCTTGCTGCTTTGGACAATTCTGATG
>JBKHJL010000025.1:0-17980 GCA_046538155.1 Candidatus Micrarchaeia archaeon | reverse complement strand
GACTCCCTGCGTGCATTTGCCTGGCACAATGGGCTCAGTAGTGAATTCAACCAGAGCCTCAGGATGATGAAATCCAGCTTTTCCGAAATTTCCCGCAAGTAGTTTATTTTTAATATATTGCTCCAGCTAAACTGCATATGCAGGTTTGCTTTGTTACGGGCAACAGCGGGAAGTTTGCCGAAGCAGAAAAGATTTTAAAAGACTTCGGTGTCAATATTTCCCACCAAAACCTCCAGATAAACGAGATAAGAAGCGACTCGCTGGAGGAAATTGCATCCGCATCCGCCCGCGAAGCGTATGCCGGGCTCGGCCAGCCTCTTTTTGTTGAGGATTCCGGGCTTTTCATCCCTTCGCTGAATGGATTCCCCGGGCCTTATTCCGCCTGGGTGTTCAGGAAACTCGGGAACAGGGGCATTCTGCGCCTGGCTTCCGGGAAGCCTGCTGAGTTCCGTGCCTGTATTGGATACACGGATGGAAAAGCGCTCCATGCTTTCACGGGTTCTGTGAAAGGAAGAATATCTGATGAGAGCAGGGGCTCCGGAGGATTCGGATACGACCCCATATTCATACCAGAAAAATTCCCGGGAATTCGCCATTCCGGGGAAAAGACCTTCGCCGAGAGTCCAGGTATGAAAACCGCCCTTTCCCACAGGAAAAGGGCATTGGAAAAACTTGGAGAATTCCTGCAGGAAAGCAGGAATAAGCAGGACAAAAAACTGGGTGTTTCCCAGGGAGTGTGAAGGAATGGCAAAATTACATTCTAGAAAGAAAGGAAAGTCTGGCTCAAACCCGCCAAAAAAGGAGGGAAAGCCGGAATGGTCTTCCTATTCAAAGGAAGAGGTAGAGGAAACCATAAGGAAGCTTGCCCGCGAGGGAGTTCCCCCTGCAAAAATCGGGCTCGTGCTCAGGGACCAATACAGCGTCCCGCTGGTGAGCAGGGTTCTTGGAATGAGTATGCGGGAGTTCCTGGAGAAGGAAAAGCTTACCGCAAAATTCCCCGAGGACATCCTAAGCCTGATAAAAAAGGCAGTTGTGATGAGAAACCACCTGAAGCAGAATAAGATGGATACCCACAACAGGGTAAAGCTTACTCATGTGGAGTCCAAGATACACAGGCTTTCAAAATACTACAGGAAGTCCGGGCGCATCCCTGCAGGATGGAAGTATGACCCTGAGACTGCGGCTCTGCTGGTGAAGTGAGGGTGTTCAGATGGCTAAACCAAGGAGAAAATCAAGAAAAACTGAAAAAAAGAAGTCAAAAGAATGGTACATGGTGGTTGCCCCCCAGGAGTTTGACTCAAAGGAGCTGGGAGAGGTGCTGGCAACGGACGATAGCAAGGTTATGCACAGGATTATACCTGTCAGTCTCAGGGATATGACCGGCAAGATGTCCCAGGCAAACATATATACTACCCTTAACTTCAGGATAAAGGATGTGAAGGGAAAGACCGCGTATACCGAGCTTATAGGGCATAACCTTTCCCCGGGATATATCCGCACCCTGGTAAGGAGAAGGAGGACTGTCCTCCACACGATAAGGGACCTGCCGACCAGCGATGACCGCAATGTAAGGGTAAAGCTTATTGCAGTCACCAGGGAGCGCATAAGCGAAACAATGAGGAAGAATCTCAGGGAGATTATAGAGGAACAGCTTTCAGAGGCTTCAGGGGAATATGATTATTACTCCCTTATGCAGGAGATAATCCATGGCCGCCTCGCCTCCAAGATTTTCAACCAGCTGAGGCAGGTTACCCCGATGAGCCGTGTGGAGTTCCGGAGAACCGAGCTCCACGAAGATCTTGAGTAGATGTTTGGATGTATGCAGGAGAAGTAAGCTGGGAAGAATTCAGGGAGGCCAGGGGAAAGCCCGCCGTTGTCGTTTTTGGGGCGATAGAGCCACACGGCAGGCACCTTCCGCTGGATACAGATTCAATAATCCCCTGGGAGCTCGCCCGCAGGCTTGAAAAAAAGGCAGATGTGGTGGTTTTCCCACCGGTAAATTTCGGGTATGTGTATACCCTGCGGAAATACCCCGGGGCAATCAGCCTTACTTCCCGCACCCTGCACACGGTCGCAGAAGAAATTTTTTCAGAGCTTTTCCGTGAGGGATTCACCCGCATCCTGGTGATTATCGGCCACGGGGGCAATACCGGCCCTGTAAAGTCTTCCCTGAAGGAGCTGGCGGATGATTTTGATTTCCGGGCAGCGGTGGTGGAATGGTGGAAGCTCACTGAGGTTGAGGCAGGCCATGCAGATGAGGTTGAGTCCTCACTCGTTCTTGCGGCAGGTTATTCCCTGAGAAAGCCGCCTGCCCAGGAGCCCCGGAAGGATTATGTGGGAGCGGTTGTGCCCGCTCCGGATGATTTGTTTACTCCTTCAGGTTACATTGGAAACGTGGGGGACATAAGCAGGGAGAAAGGGGAGAAGATTTATTCCGAAGTTGTGGAAAAGCTTGAGAAGATGCTTGAGCATGATTTGCTTCTTGAGAGTTGATACTATGATGCCTAATATGGACCCTAAGCAGATGCAGAGGATGATGAAGCAGATGGGCATAAACACCCAGGAGGTGTCTGCCCAGCGGGTAATAATTGAAACGGAAGACGAGAAGATAGTTGTGGAGCCTGCCCAGGTAACCAGGATAAGTATGCAGGGGCAGGATTCCTTCCAGATAAGCGGCCAGGTCCGCACCGAGCAGTCCCTCAACCAGGCGGATGTGGAGCTGGTGATGGAGAAAACAGGCGCGGAGAGGGGAAAGGCCGAAGAAGCCCTTAAGGATTCAGGGGGGGACATTGCAGAAGCAATCATTGCCCTCCAGGGCGGAGAGGAATGATGGGGGAAGGCACCGGCTTTGCCAAAGCCATTTTGTTCGGTGAGCATTTTGTTGTCCATGGCACGCATGCCCTGGGGGCATCCTTTTCAAAGGAGCTCAGGGTAAAGATTTCCCCTGCGGAAAAGATTTCCCTGAATATTGAAACAAGTTCAATAGTGCTGGAAGCCTCACGGGCTATTTTCTCTTCTTTTTCCCTTCCTGAAAATTACCGCATTGAAGTTGATACAGATATCCCGAGCGGAGCAGGTCTGGGCTGGAGCGCAGCATACTCGGTTGCACTTTCCCGCGCAGCTGCAGCTGAGAAAGGGATTTCCCCGGGGTGGAGGGAGATTTCCCATCATGCTTATGAAGGGGAAAAGGTTTTCCACGGGAATCCTTCAGGAATAGACAACACTCTTTCATCCCAGAAGGGAGTGGTACTTTTCCGCAGGGACGAGGAGCCACTTCCGGTAGAGCTCGCAGAGCCTCTTCATGTTGTTGTTGCGGACAGCGGGGAGACGGGCTCTACAAAGGAGCTTGTTGCAGGCGTTTCTCTGCTCAAGGGTGAGAAGCCGGAGCATTTCTCTGATTTGATGGAAAAGGAAGAGGCGCTTGTGATGAATGCAAAACGCGCGCTTGAGCAGGGGGACCTCCCGCTGGTGGGCCGCCTGATGAACAGGAACCAGGAGTATCTGCGCCGGATTGGAGTTTCTTCATCTGAGCTTGAAGGTCTCATTGAGATTTTCAGGGATGAGGGTGCACTCGGGGCAAAACTTACGGGTGCGGGAGGAGGAGGATGTGCAATTGCCCTTCTGGAGAGCAAAAAAGATGCATCGGCTATCCTGCAGCATATAGGTAAGAACCATCTTGTTTTTGAGGCCCAAATCGGCTAGTCCAATTCAGGCAGTCCCACTCTTTTGCAGTACTTGATTACCCTGCACTCTCTGCATTTTGGATTCCTCGGGATGCATATTGTCTGCCCATATCCCACCATCGCCCTGTTGCATCTGCGAACCAGTTTTTCCGGGAGCAGTTCTACCAGCCTCTTTTCCGTATCCGGTGCTTTTTTTGTTTTCATCCATCCAAGGCGGTTTGCAATCCTGTGCACATGCACATCCACTGCAAGCGCGGGCTTTCCGAATTCCCTGTTCAGAATTATGTTTGCAGTTTTTCTCCCCACCCCGGGAAGCTCCATCAGCTTTTCCCTGGTACCCGGAACCTTTCCTCCAAATTCCCCGAGTATCCTGCGGGAAGCCGCCAGTACCCTCTTTGCCTTTTCCCTGTAGAATCCTATGGACCTCAGAATTTTTCGTAGTTCCTCCTCATCCATCTCAGCTATTTTTGCAGGGGAATCCGCTTTGCTGAAAAGCTCATCGCAGACTTTTATTGTGCCCGCGTCCCTTGCCCGGGCGGAGAGCAGGGTAAAGATAAGCGCCTGGAAGGGCGTTTTTATTATGCGGTCTTTTTTGTATACCGGGGCACCCCTCTTTTTCCCCTCCTCTTCCATTATCCTGAGTATTTTTGCATGATCCATCTGAATCCCCGGAAAATAAGAAAAAAGAAAAGAGGTTTATTCCTGCCCTGCTTCGTGTATCGCCTTGAGCGAAACCACGGCTGCAGCAGGGGCAGCAAAGGCAGTCATGTAGTAGAGTACCCAGCGTATTTGGTCCCCAATCATGGGAATCAGGTAGGTAAGGTTGCTCAGGCTGACTGCGCAGAATAGGAATGTGAGCGATGCAAGCAGGAATTTCTCCAGCTCGTGGTCCTGCACATTCAGCAGCCCTACAATAACCCCCAGTGCTGCAAGGAAGCTTATTGATGTGGCTTCAGGAATAAGGGCAAAGCCTGCAAAGAGCGCGATTAAAATTCCCAGGAAGTATGCATACGGCCCAATGTCGCCGTGCCACCTCTTGAGATTTTTTTCGGCCTTTTTAATTTTCTTCTGCAATTTGTTCACCAAAGGTGGTTAATTTGAGAAGATTTATAAATCTGCCCGCCTGCCAAATTATATCTTTCCGAAATAAAAAAGAAAAAAAGAGATTAAGCCTTCTTTTTTGCCCGTCCCCCTGTGCTGCGCTCTTTTGCCCTTACCATTATCAGGTAATCTGCAGTGTTCTTGAGCGCAACGCTGAAGCCCGGCTCAACCCCTACAACCATGCTTTCCTTCCCGTGTTCTTTTATCTTGTTCAGCACCGGAATAAAATCAGTATCCCTGGACATTATTGCAACAATGTCCACGTCAGGGTTGACGATTTGCTCGGTTGCTTCAACTGCAAGGGTAACATCCACGTCCCCGGTGGTAATCTGGGGGACAAATCCCTGGTTGACCATTGCTTCAATTAATTTGTCGGAGGCATACTGGTCCAGGTAGATTTTTGCAAAGCGGATGTTCCCGTATTCCGAAACCTTCTTTTTGACTTCCCGCAAATCCACGGAAAGCTGCTTCCGGATTACATTGGGGCCGTCTACAAAAAGGGCAATCTGTGGTTTGCCTTTTCCAAAAAATTTTTTAAAAATCTCCATCAAATCACTTCTAAAAAAGTAAATTATTTTCATAAGGCAAGATTAAAAAGCTTTCCTGCTTTTGCCCTTTTTTGCCAATCAGATTTCAAACCCAAAAAATTCAGAAGCGTTTTTTGCAGTAATTTCTCCTACTTCCTTTTCCGGAAGGCCAGTAATCCCAGAGATGTATTCAATCGCTTTGAACACTCCGTCTATATTCCGTGTAACGTATGGTGCATCGGTTTCCACCACCATCTTTTCCAGTGGAATCTCCCGTATTATTTTTTTGCGGTACTTTGAGTGAAGCCCGATTATGGAGATTATTCCTCCCATGTCCACTGCCCTTCTCGCCCCCTCAAGATTCCCTGCAAAAAAGTGCATCATGAATTTGCCTCTCCAGCCCGCATCCTCAAGAACGTCCAGACACCATTCCTCCGCTTTCCTGGAATGTATGGCAAGGGGGAGCTCCAGCTTTTGGGCAAGCATAATCATCTCCCGGAAAACCTCTTCTTCAAGCTCAAAGTCTTCCCTGGTTTTTCCCCAGTAGCGGTCCAGCCCCACCTCCCCCACTGCATTTGGCTTGCTGTCCGCAATGAACTGCATCCATTTCCCCAGTTCCCCCTTCCCCTCTTTTAGCACGGTTTGCGGGGCAATCCCCAGGCAGAATGGCACCCCCATTTCCCTTGCAATCTCCACTGTTTTTTTGTTGGAGGAGTGTGAATATCCGCAGGTTACCGGGATTATTCCCCGGGGAAGGGCTTCCAGCTGCTTCTTTTTGAATGAGTCAAGGTGGCAGTGGGCATCCACAACTGTTACTTCAGGGGTTTTTTCTGCCATGTCTAAGCTTTTTAAACAGTAGCGTTATAAAACTATTGAGTTTTCTTCGGTGAATTATCATGAGTGAAAAAATATTTGCTTCTGCAAAAGAGCTTAAGGTTGGAAAGTATGTCCTTATTGAAGGAACCCCCTGCAGGATTGTAAGCATAGACAAGTCCAAGCCGGGAAAGCACGGTTCTGCAAAGCTCAGGATAGTCGCGACAGATATATTCACAGGGCAAAAGAGGAATCTTCTTACCAATACGGGTGCAGATGTGGAAGTCCCGATGATTGAACGCAAAACTGCCCAGGTGCTTTCTGTTTCGGGGAATAGTGCCCAGGTGATGGACCCCCAGAGCTACGAGACATTTGAAATACTCATTCCTGATGAAATCCAGGGCGAGGTAAATGCAGGAGATGATGTTGAGGTAATGGAGGCGATGGGCAAGAGAGCCATTCTTAGAAAAAGGTGAATTGCATGGATTTTGAGATAAGGGAGAAAAAAGAGAATAAGCTTCTTGACCGCACTGAAGTTGATGCTGTTGTTTCATTTGAGGGCGCAACGCCCCCGGTTGCAGATATGCGCGACATGATAGTCCAGAAGATGGGCTGCAACCCGGACCTCATGGTTATACGGAAGGTGGAGCCCGGCTTTGGGAAAACAGAAGTCGCACTCAGGGCACACATCTACAAGACTCCTGAGCGGATGAAGGAGATTGAGGAGGAGTACGTGCTCAAGAGGAACAAAATAGGGGAGAAAGAGGAGAAGAAGGAAGAAGCAGAACCTGAGGGTGAGAAAAAGGAAGAAAGCAAACCCGAAGAAGAAAAGAAAGAAGAAAAACCTCCTGAGGAGAAGGAGGAGGCACCCCAGGAAAAACCCAAAGAAGAGCCTGCGAAGGAAGAGAAGAAAGAAGAGCCCGAAGAAAAAAAGGAGGAAAAGCCTCCTGAATAAGGCAGGTGATTGCCAATGGCAGAAAAGAAAGAGGAGAAGAAGGAGAAAAAGCCACCTATGCCTTACAAGAAAGGCAAGCACTGCCCCAAATGCGGTCCGGGAGTAAATCTTGCTGAGCACAAGGACCGGCGTTCCTGCGGCAAGTGCGGCTATTACGAGAAGAAGTAGATGCATAAGCAATACTTTATTTCTCTGTTTTTTTCTTCGCTGATTTTTCTTATTGCCTCATATTTTTCAGGCCTTTATTCTGATTTCCATCTTGCTGCAGTAGTTCTTCTGTTTACTGCAGGAATCTTCCATTTCATTGGAAAAAGGTCATCCGCCATTTTCCTTGCAATTTCCATAATCTATTTCCTGCTCATGGGCATTGTGCACATCTCAACCCTGTTCCTCCACATGAGCTTCCTTTCATTTGCCCTTTTTTTCCTCTGGCCCAGGAGAAAGGCACTTATCCGCGGCTGCGGCAGCTTCCCAAAGAGGGTTGCATTCGGAATCGGGATATTCTTTCTGATGCTCCTTGCATCTTTCCTGGTAAATCTTGCCCTCCATTTTGCAGGAATAGGGGACCAGGCCAAGATAATTGATGTTGTTTCCGGCCTCCCTGTCTATCTGGTGGTAATTGCATTCACCCTTGGCCCGCTTTCAGAAGAGCTCTTTTTCCGCGCTTTCCTTGTCCCAAGAATAGGGGTTCCGGTATCCTCCCTGCTTTTCTCCCTTATCCATGCAGCATACGGCTCTGTTTCCGAGTTTGTCGGGGCGTTTTTCCTTGGGTTCGTTCTTGCGAATGCATACTATTATCTGCGGGACCCCCTTCCCTGCATAATTGCGCATGCTATTTTTAACCTTCTTTCAGTAATGCTGATACTCTGGGTGTACTGATGCTTGTACTTGGTATTGAGAGCACTGCCCACACGCTGGGAATAGGTGTCTGCAGAAATGGGAAAATTCTTTCCAATGCTCAAAATATTTACAAGCCCAAAAACGAGGGTATAGTTCCCCGCAAGGCAGCGGACCACCATGCAGAAGTGTTCCCGGAAGTTCTCTCTTCATCGCTCTCTTCTGCAGGTATTTCTATGGGCGAACTGGACCTGGTTGCATTTTCCCAGGGCCCGGGGATAGGGGCGCCCCTTGCCGTGGGGTGCACTGCTGCAAAATACCTTTCCTTTAAATATTCAAAGCCCCTGGTCGGGGTAAATCACCCCTATGCGCATGTAAAAATAGCCGAGCATCTCACAGGGATAAAAAATCCCCTGGTGCTTTATGTCAGCGGGGGGAACACCCAGATTCTTGCAGAGGAGGAATCAGGCTTTCGCATTTTCGGGGAAACCCTGGATATTGGCCTGGGGAATCTTTTTGATACGTTTGCACGTGAAGCAGGGATGGCCTATGCCCATGGCTCTGCCCTGGAGAAGCTTGCCCGCGGCGGCAGATATGTCAAACTTCCTTACACAGTAAAGGGCACAAATCTTTCATTCACCGGGCTGCAGACTGCCGCTGCCCGCGCCCTAAGGGAGCACCCTGCCCGCGATGTTGCATATTCCCTGATGGAAACCGCGTTTTCCATGTGCTGCGAAACCCTTGAGCGGGCCCTTTTCCTCACCCGGAGGAGGGGAATAATCGTTTGCGGAGGGGTTGCCCAGAACAGGAGGCTCCGGTCCATGCTCCATATTCTTGCAAAAGAAGACGGGGTTAAGTTTGGGGTTGCCCCGGATGAATACAACCGCGATAATGGGGCTATGATTGCATATGCAGGAGGGCTCATCTACAAGAAAAAGGGCACAAAGCCCCCGGAGTCCTGGAATCCTGCCCCTAACCAGCGGATTGATTGTGTTTAGGGAAGCTGCACTGAAACACGGGAGACTCTTATTTCCCCTGTAGTTTCATTGCTTTCAACCCCGATTCCTGCAGCCCAGTCGTTCAGGGTAATCACGGATTCAAACATGGATATTTCCGCACTCGTGCTGCATCCTGCCTCTTCTCCTGAAATTTTCCAGGCAAAAACCCGTTCATCCCCTACTTTCTTCATTTCCCCTTCGTGCAGGGTCATTTTCCCTCCATTTTCCGATTGGAATTCCAGGTATTCGCCCCAGTCTTCTCCATATGAGTCGTTCTGGCTGAACGAGTATTCATTTCCGCCTGCTGAAAATGCGTTTGCTTCTGTTTCCCCTGTTGCATTGCAGCCTTCAGGGTAAATAAACAGGTGGGCCTTTTCTTTACCTACCAGGAAGCTGGTACTGTTGAAGGCAGTTACAACTATGCTGCTTTTCCTGTCCAGGAGCCTGTACCTGGTGCAGGTTTCCCCGCTGCATTTCATCACGAGTCCCGGAGGGTCAAAACTTATGGTGGTATTCTCTGCCAGTTCTTCCTCTTCAGCGACCCCTTCCTGCTCTTCGGGCTCCTCCACTATTGCAATGCTCTTGTCCACTTCTTTTATCGCAGGCCCGCTGCTTTCCTTTTCGCTTGATTTTGTTTCGGTTTCTTCGGTCCCCGGGCATCCTGCAATGAGCAGGGAAAATGCAAGAACTACTGCAAGAATCTTCAGGTCCATATCTTCAGCACCACCGGACTATATTAGCTAAACTATTTACTGCTTTGCCTTACAAATTTTTTTGTAGGTATGTTTAAATGTTCCCTGTTCAAAGCTATCCTCCATGAAGACATACCGGCTTATTGCATCCGCCCTGCTCGCGGCGCTTGCATTTATTCTCCAGATTTCAAATGGAATAGTGGGAATTCCCACAGGTTTTGGCATGACAGTAGACCTTGCAGCCGTTCCAGTACTCATTGCGCTGTTTGTGCTTGGTGCGGAGTATGCAATGACTGTGGTTGCATTACTTACTCTGATAATTCTGGCAACCTCGCCTACAGGTTATGTGGGAGCCCTAATGAAGATGTCCGCAACTATTCCAATGGTGGTTGTCCCCTACCTGATTGCCCGGCAGAAAACAGTTTTCGGTGATATTGTTGGGGTTGTGGCCGTTGTGCTGGGGATGCTTGCCCTCTTTGCAGTTTCAACCGAGTTTGCAAAAATGGAAGGACTGGAGTTCCTTGCAGGGGTGGTTCCCCTCCTCCTTGTAATAGTAATAGGGTACTGGATGGCCCGGAAAGGGGGAAGAGTGGACCTGCGGGCACTTCCGGTTGCCGGGCTCGCCCTCCTGCTTGCAGCGCTTTCCAGAAGCATAATCATGACGCTTTCAAACCTTTATTTTGCAGGGCCCGTTTTCTTCCATGTGAGCTCTGCAGAATTCATCGCTTCGCTTGACCAGCTGGTTCTGCCTCTTTTCGGCAGCGGGATGGGATGGTTTGTGATTTTCTTCTGGAACATAATCCAGTCTGTCGTGGATTTTGCATTTGCCTGGATTCCTGCCTATTATTTCGGGCTGGTGAAGAGGTATTCTGAATGATTGAGATTGGAAATTTTTCTCTCCGGATAAAGGATCGCCAGGTGCTGGACGGGCTTGATTTTGCAATCGGAAAAGGCGAGGCGCTGGGGATTTCCGGGAGCATGGGTTCGGGTAAGACTTCCCTGCTCTATTGTTTGAAGGGAATAATCCCAAAAATGAAGAAAGGGGAGCTTTCCGGAAGCATAAATATATCCGGCAAGAAGAGGAATGGCCTGCGCAGGAATGTGGGAATTGTTTTCCAGGACCCCAATGACCAGATTTTTTCCAAAACCGTTTATGATGAAGTGTGCTTTGGGCTCAGGAATCACGGCTGTTCTGGTGCAGTGGTTAGAGAAAAGGCAGAAGAGGCCCTGAATATGATGGGGCTCTGGAACCGCAGGAAGGATGACCCGTTTGTGCTTTCCCACGGGCAGAGGCAGAAGCTTGCAATTGCTTCGGTGCTTGCAATGAAGCCTGAGGTACTGTTGCTGGATGAGCCGACCGCCAGTCTTGACCACCATACTACAGTGGAGGTTTACCGCAAGCTGGATGAGCTGAGGGAAGAAGGCAATACTATTGTGGTGGTTGAGCATGATACTGATATGCTGGTTTCATTTGCAGATAAGTTCCTCATACTTGACCACGGTATGCAGAAAGCTTTTGGGGACGAGGAAGTTTTCCACCAGCCTGAAGTGGAAAAAGCAGGGGTGAAGATACCATGGGGCTTAAGGGAAGAAAAGGGCTGATTGTTGCACTGCTGCTTGTTGCGCTTGCCGTGCTTGTTCCGCTTGATTATGCACCGGTACTGTTTTTCCTGTTTCTCATTTGGGCGTTCTTTCATAATGTAAATATTGTTGCTGCTCTCCTCGGGACGGCGTTTTTTGCAATTACAATCGGGATTTCCGCGGTTTTTCTTGGTATGGGGCTGGAGCACGGGCTCCTCGCATCTTTCCGCACGGTTTCCATAATCCTTCCTGTATATGTTTATTTTGCCTCCAGCTCCATGCAGGAGATAATTGATACTATGCGCTCATTCGGAGTCCCGAAGGATTTTTCATTCCTCCTTTCTGTGAGCATCCCCTATGTGCACGTGCTGGGGAGGAAAGCAAAACAGGTCAGAATAGCCCAAAAGAGCAGAGGTTCCCGCTCTCCCTGGGCAGCTATAATGCCCCTTCTGAACTTTATTTTTGAAAGGGCAAGGATGCTTGCAATTTCCATGGAGAGCAGGGGCTGGTTTGCTGATGGCGAGGAAGGTTATGATTAAAAATATTCAGGGATAGTGGATTTTGATGCTCTTGCTTAAGCGGCTTGCCGTTTTGATGTTTTATGCATCTTTACCCTTACTCATACCTCTTGGCTACAGTCTGTATGTTGAGGATGGCGCATGGGAAACAATCTCATTTACAATACTTTTGATGGCCCTTCCAGCAGTCCCCGAAATACTCAAGCACATTTTCCAGAACATAAAGAATTTCATTCTCTCCATTTTCAAGCCGGACACCCCCTTTAATTATGCAAAGCTGGTGGACATGGAGAAAATGCGGGACCAGGTTTCCGAGCTTACCCTTGGGGAGATCCTTGCGCTTATTTCTGTTGCATGGCTCATAATCCCGGCGTTTTCCTCCATCCCCTATCTCGCATATGGGTTTACTCCGGTAGATGCATATTTTGAGTCTGTTTCCGGCTGGACTTCCACCGGTCTGTCTTCCTTTCCCACCCTGGACGGCCTTCCCCAGAGCATCATCCTCTACCGCAGCGTAACCCAGTGGATAGGGGGGCTGGGAATTGTTATTTTGATGCTTACGATGATCAAAGGAAGGGAAGCAAGGCATTTCCTCAAGGCAGAGGGGCGCGCCCCTGAGGATGTGGGAATAAGCAAGACTGCCGGAAACATCTGGGGGACATACCTCCTGCTTTCCCTTCTTGGGGTTGGGCTGCTTTATGCGGTTGGGCTGGACCCCCTTAATGCAGTGAATCTTACTTTTTCAGGGATTTCCAATGGAGGATTTTTTCCCTTTGATTCCTATGATTTTACAGATGCCCAGAAGTTTGCCCTTGCCGGGCTGATGTTTGGGGGGGCTACGAGCTTCCTTTTTTACCGCAAGCTTGCCCGGGGGCAGTTTCGCAAGGCTTTCCTTGATGAGGAGCTCAAGCTCTATGTGCTCATCACGGTTGCGGCGATAGGGCTGATTTACCTTGTGGGGCATGAAGGTATTTACAACACTTTCCTGAATTCCATTTCTGCAATTGCCTGCGGCGGGTTTGCAATAGGGGACCTTTCCATAATGCACGCGTTCCCCACATATATCCTGATTCTGCTCATGCTCATGGGTGGGATGATGGGTTCAACTACAGGGGGGATAAAGCTGTGGAGAATTCTCGTAGTGCTGAAATCCATTCTCCGTAACATAAAGGCAGCATTCCTTCCCACCGGCTCGGTGCAGATAGTGAAAATCAACAACGAGCCCATAAGCAAGGAATCAATAGTGGAGAGTTCCACATTCATTTTTGCCTATGTAATCCTGTTCCTTTTTGGATGCGGGGTGCTGATGGCTATTGATTATGAAATAGAGGATTCAATGTTCATGATTGCATCTGCCATGGGGAACGTTGGGCTTGCGGTCCTTCCCATCCCCGAGATGGCTGCCACAACAAAGGTTTTTTTAATTGCGTTGATGTATCTAGGTCGTATTGAGATTTTTCCAAGCCTTGCTCTGATAAGGCTTGTTGTGAGGAGATGACATGAAGATTCTGATATTTGGCGCTGGAAGAGTAGGAACCAATCTTGCAATGCTTCTTGACAAGAAGCACCAGATTGTTCTGGTTGATGACGACAAGGAAAAGTGCGACAGGATTGCGAGCGAGTCAGACATACATGTTATCTGCGGAGATGCCACAAATCCTGAGCTTCTTGATGAGCTGAAACTTGGGGAAGCAGATTTCATTTTTGCAGTTACCGGAAACGAGGAAGCAAACTTCCTTGTTTCTCTTTATGCAAAGAATGCAAAGGCAAAGAAAGTAGTTTGCCGTGCCTCTGAGCCCAAGTATTCCAAGCTTATGGAGAGGCTGGAGGTTGAGCCCCTTCTTCCTGAATGGACGCTTGCCCGGGAGCTTGCAAGCATGGTGATGCATCCGGTGATTACTCTCCTGCTTGACCCGAGGTTCTCGCAGATTGAGATGATTGAGAAGGAAGTCGGAGGGGGGCTCGATAATAAGACCGTGCAGGAGGCCTCGGAGAAGGAGAAGTCAACAATTGCCGCAATTTATGACGGGAAGAAATTCCAGCCCGCAGTCCCGGATTTCCAGCTTAAAAAGGGAATGAAGGTTGTGGTGGTGAAGCATAACAAAAAGTGAGGGCCTCCACAAGTTATTAAAATACTTTCATAGAAGGTATAATCTCGAAGTGGGTGTATTATAATGCCGGAAAAAAGACCTTTTGATGTTTTGAACAATGCACTTAACAACACTGTTGTTATTGGCCTGAAAGGAGGAGTGACGTTCCGCGGCATCCTTGCTGCGTACGATGTTCACATGAACCTGGTGCTCGAGAAAACCGAGCTCCTTGAAAACGATGAAGTTAAGAAGGGCATCGGAACCTGCCTCCTCCGTGGGGACAGCGTTGTCTACATCTCACCCTCCTAGACGGAATATGAAGGGGAGTTTCCCTCCCCAAATTAGTTTTTCTTTGGGCGCCATACTGAAGCGCATTTGCCGCTTCGCGTGCGCTTTAAGGCTTTGGGCTTGTAGCTCAGTAGTAGAGCGCTCCCTTGGCATGGGAGAGGCCGGGGGTGCGACTCCCCCCAAGTCCAATCTCCCCTTTCTTTTTGAGAAAAAGAAAGGTGCGGTTCACCCAAAGAAAAACCATTTTCGAATATTACTCTTGTGGAACCAACCCTCTCTTTTCTGTAAAAACATCGTTTTATGCTACTTGAACGGATTTGTTGCCTTCATCCACTTTACTTTCTCAAAATCCTTTTCGTTTTCAGTAAGGATTTCCTTAATTCCGTTTTCCTGCATTGTTGCAGCAAGCAGCGCATCAAAGAAATGGATTCCATATGCCTTGGAAACGGAAAGCGCTTCCACCACGGTGCCTCCGGAATACTCCAACACCGTAGAGAATTTCATGAACCCAAACAGGTACTCCTTTACTGTTTCATGGTCCATTCCAGGCTGAGCTTTTTCCCGGAGCACCCTTGAAAATTCCACCAGGTTCTGCACGCTGATGCACATCCTTTTTTCATTTACCAGCTTTTCTATTGTTTCCACTGCGTTTTTGTGCCTTTTTTCTCCCCTTTGCACAGAATAAATCAGCACGTTTGTGTCCACGAGCACCTTACTCATAAATCTCAGCCCGCTTTTTGTACATCCTGTAGCTGAAGCGTACGCCCTCCTCCAGCTTCCTGAAGAATTCCTCCTTGATTTCCGTTTTGCTTTTTTTCTCCATGCCTTCAAGGGCTTCGGAAACAATCTCGCTGAGCGAGCCTTTCTTCCCCCCGTATTTCTCCTGGGCCAGCCTCCTCAGCTTTGCTTCGTCTTCATCATCAAGTGAAATGTAAACGTTTCCCATGTTCTCACATCCATATCTAACTATTTAATGGATATATAACTTTATAAACTTGCTGATTGGGGTTCCGATTCTAATGATCGTTGTTGTCCCTTCCCACCACCAATTCCTTTCCAAAATTGGACCACGGTTTGCCTATAGCGACAGCAGAATTGGAAAGTTCGCAGATGATGCTAATTTTTTGATTTCGTGGTCCTCATAGTTAAGCTTTAAAAGCAGAAGGGCATATAAATTTGTTTAGATATGGTGGGCGGTGGTAATTAAATGGCGATAAGGGCAATCTTCTTCGATCTTGATGATACGCTGCATGGTTTTGGCAATAGTTCCAAGCCAGCAATGGAGAAGGTGTATTCTGCTATTAACTCCAGATATGGGATAGAATTGGAAAAATTAAAAGAAGAGTATGCCTCTCTTTTTAGACAAGCCGAAGAAAATGCCTTTTTTGATGGTAGAACTAGCCATGAGTATAGGACGGAGAGGTTTACTAACCTCCTTAAAGCATTTGGGGTAGGTGATCCTCTCTTTGTGGCAGAGCTTGTCAAACTTTACGCAGATACTTTGAAAACTAATACAAGGCCTTTTCCGGAGGCAGTATCGCTACTAGAGAATCTTAAAGGAAGATTCTCCCTCTATTTAATCACCGAAGGTCCGGGGGATGCACAACGGACAGCAGTAGACATTCTTGGCTTAGGAGAATATTTCGAAGACATATTTGTTTCGGGGGAACTGAAAAAAATAAAAGCAACCGGAGAGCTATTTAATGTCTCCCTAAAAAAAAGTGGGCTCAAACCAACTGAAGTTGTTGTTGTGGGAGATTCATATAACAGGGATATTGCCGGAGCAATGAAAGCTGGGATAAAAGCCATATGGATAAATAGAAAAAATGTGCCGTTAGGTTCAGAAGACGCTGCACCCTATGCTCAATTGCACAGTCTTGAACATCTAGAGTCGGTAATATCAAATATGTCTGAGTTGGAACCTGAAACTAAAAAAAAAGTGATTCACTATGAGGAGCGACCAGTTTTTGTTTTAGGTCACCCCAGATCTGGCACAAATTACTTGTCTTCCATATTGATGACACACGAAGACACTTCCATGTTGATTGAACCATTTAGTTTGCATACTGATTTCTTCCAGGGGTTGAAGTAATCAAAATCCTATCAAAGTTTGGCGCTGGTAGGAGGCAGCGGAAGGGGGCATAGTTAGGTATTTAAATCCGGGATGAGGAAGAAAATCATGGAAGAAAACATCACAATTCCACTAAAAGAATACAAGCGGCTAATCCGCTATAAAAGAGCAGTAGAAGCATTGGAAGAGCAGATTTATGAGTTCAGGGGGGAGTTCGTGGAAGAGGTTAAGAGGATTTCTTCTGAAATGGACAAGGGTAAAAAGGTTTCTTTTAAGAATCTGGATGAACTGGATGCATACCTGGAAAGAGAGTAACCTCCATGTTTTCTCCGGATTATTCCAATGATATTTTGCGTGCATTCAAAAAAATCAAGAAAAAAGATGCTGCATTCTATGGGCGGGTGCGGGACAAAATGGAGCAGATTCTTCTTAATCCTGAGCACTATAAGCCCATGAAGAATGTTTTGAAAGGCCTTTGCAGAACCCAGATTGGACCGTTTGTGCTTCTTTTTGAAGTCCTGGCAGAAGAGAAAATAGTTAAATTTGTGAAGTTTGAGCACCACGATAAAGTGTATAAGTGATAAAAACTCTTTCTTTTTGGTTTCCCCACAATAAAACACTTAAAAGCAAACCTTTATATATAACGCGCGTTCCTAATTTATACGGTGCTAATGATGGTGCGCACATCAAAAACCCAAAAAAAGAAGGAAATGCCAACTTCACCAGTGAGAAGCAGGCTTTCCAGCTTTGCCTCTAAATTCTTCGAAAGCCGTGCAGAAGCGAAAGCAGCTGCAGTCCGTGCTGAATCAAGAGTTTCCAGGAGAGCTGCACTCAAATCCATGGCAGCCCTGCTTGGGCTTGGGGTAATGACTGCATGCGCACCTGGGCTTGCCAACGATAAAACTCTCAGGAGCCCAAAAGAAGCTCCCCCAAGCAAGAAAAAAGAGAAATCCGAAGTTACTTATGAAACCTTTTCTGACCCCAAGGAGCTTGAGCCTTACTTCAAGAATGCTGAAGGGAAATTTGTGAACTTTAAGCTAGGGGAACAGAAAAAGGTAGGGCCATATCTTGTTTCTGTGGAAAAAGATGGAACAGGGGTAAACTTTGAGCTTAAAGTAGATGGTTCCACACAGGAATTTGGAGTTGGCCTAACTGCCCCACTCCCAGAGGTAAATGTTTTGGTAATAGATGTTCCTGAATCCAACCCATACATAAAGGGCAAGATGCTTGTTTTTACAGATAATGATTCCGTTTACTTCCAATACTTCAACAAGAAAGAAAACAGGCATGAGACAAGGGGAGTTCCGCTTTGGGAAGGCAAGATGCGTGCAGGGCCGATCAGAACTGGATTTGGGGTAGATAATGGTACGATTTTTGTAATAAATTCCCCCAAGGACCTTAAAACTGGGGACGTCGTTTGTCAAGCACAAATACATCCGAATGGGAGTTCAGGAGGATTCTTCTATATGTTTGCTCCGGACAAACCTGCAGGAATGACTGTTGCTTCACTTTGAATTTTTTCTCATTATTTTTTAAACTTAATTAGAGAATGCTGGTTGTAGTGATATTTATGGCAATTGGTGCAAAAAAGATAGAAGAAGAAAGTAACCGGTCTAAAGCAGATACACAGATAGGTGCGCAAAAAACAGCAGAACTTGAGCTTATGGACAAATTAGTTAGGATAACAGGACAAACCCAGCAGTATGTTCAGGATACTTACATATCTCCCCCATTAGAACAAGCAACCCAGAATCTTGAAGCAGACCTAAACGAGCTGAACCCAAGGATAGAAAACAAGGAATTCATGCCCCAGCTCTTAAGCCTAT
>JBKHJL010000024.1:0-18058 GCA_046538155.1 Candidatus Micrarchaeia archaeon | reverse complement strand
ATCACTTTTTGGGATATGTGTCTATAAATATGGACCGAAGACAATAAAAAAACAAGTTTTCGGAAAAGCAACCGTTTTAATTGTGAGAGACAAATTCCAGGCATGAAGATTGTTCTGGCACTCGGAGGAAACTCACTGCTCGCAAAAGGGCAGAAGGGAACGGCGGAGGAGCAGAGGAAAAACATTGCAAAAACCTGTAAGGCAATAACAAAAATCATGGAGGGGGGCAACCGGATGGTAATCACCCACGGGAACGGGCCGCAGGTAGGGAACCTCATTATCCAGCAGGAGCGGGCAAAGGGGGAAGTCGCGGCAATGCCCATGGATGTGTGCGGGGCAATGAGCCAGGGGGAGCTGGGCTATTTTATACAGAGCGAACTTGAAAGAGTCAGCCACCGCACCGTTGCTACAATAATTACCCAGATAGTTGTGGACAAGGATGACCCGGGATTCAGGAACCCATCCAAGCCCGTGGGGCCATTTTATGAAGAAAAACTGGAAGAAGGCATGATAATGGATGCAGGAAGGGGCTGGAGAAAAGTGGTTCCATCCCCCATCCCGCAGGAAATTGTGGAAATAAAGGCGATAACGAGCCTGCTGGATGCAGGAGTAGTAGTAATTGCGGCAGGGGGCGGAGGAATACCTGTATTCAGGAGTGGAGAAACGCTCTCGGGGCTGGATGCAGTAATAGACAAGGACCGGGCAAGCGCGCTGATTGGGAAGAAAATCGGAGCGAACATGCTGGTAATTGCCACCTCCATAGACAAGGTTTACCTGAACCTTGGGGAAGAGAGCCAGCGCGGGCTGGACAGAGTTTCTGTTTCCGAAGCACGGGAACTTATGGGAGAAGGGCATTTTGCGGAGGGAAGCATGAAGCCTAAGATAGAGGCGTGCATTGACTTTGTGGAAAGCACAGGGGGAAGGGCAGTAATCTGCTCGCTTGCAGATATTGAAGATGCAATTGAAGGAAATGCAGGGACTGAGATAACCGCATGAAATGGGTTTTTCTCTGGGGCGCCGCTTACCTTTTTACTCTTTCTTCTCATTCTTTAGTGCATGATTGCGATTATACACTATGGGGAAATCGGGCTAAAAGGGAAGAACAGGAGGCACTTTGAGGAAAAGCTTGCGTCCAACGTACGGAAAGCACTGCTTCCGGAAAAGCCGGATGTCAGAATAGAGCAAAAGCGGATTATTGTAGAGGGAGAGCTCACAGAAAAGAGTGTGAAAGAGAAGCTGGGGAAAGTATTCGGGATTGAGTGGTTTGCAATTGCGGAAGAATGCAGGCCTGAACTGGAATCAGTCTGGGAGTGCATAAAGAAGAACCTCCAGAGGGTGGAAGGAAAAACCTTTGCAGTAAAAACAAGGAGGAGCGACAAGAACTTCCCGATGAAGTCCATGGAGCTGAGCCGAGAAATTGGGGGGAGAATACAGGAGAAAACAGGGGCAGGGGTGGACCTGGACAACCCTGGGGCAACGGTGTGTATACTGGTGCTGCAGAAAAAGGCATTTGTGTATTTTGCCAAGGTACAGGGAGCAAGAGGGCTCCCGGTCGGGGCTGCCGGGAAAGTGCTCTGCCTGATGAGCGGGGGAATAGACTCGCCTGTGGCTGCACTCATGATGATGAAAAGAGGATGTGAGGTGGATTTCCTGCACGTCCACCCTTTTGAGAAAAACTCAGAAGTAAGGGGAAGTAAGATTGAGAAACTCGTGCGGAAGCTGGATTCCTACCAGCAGAGAAAGGGGAAACTGCTCGTGGCCCCATATGCCGGGTTTTATTCAAGGACAGGAGAAGTAGAAAGAAAGTATGAACTGGTCGTGTTCAGGAGATATCTTTACAAGCTTGCTGAAAAGCTGGCGCTGGAAAAGGGATATATGGGAATTGTGAGCGGGGACTCCCTTGGGCAGGTTGCAAGCCAGACCCTGGAGAACATTGCAGCAGCACAGCACGGGCTGGAACTGCCGGTATTCAGGCCACTGATTTCCATGGACAAAATGGAAATTGTGGATGTTGCGGAGCGGATGGGAACATACGGAGAAAGCATAAAGGAGTACAGGGACTGTTGCTCGCTTGTGGCAGTAAAGAGTCCCGTTACAAAAGCAAAAAAGGAAATGGTGGAAAAATATTATGGGGAAATAGAGGGAGAAAAGCTTATTCTGGAAAGCATGGGAGAAATGGGGGAAGTGGAATAGAATTTAAAAAGAGGTTAACGCCTATTACTGCATGCCAAGAGGAAGAAGATTCCGCAGGGTCTGGAAAGAACCCCACTACTCAAAATTCGGCCCCTGTGGTTTGTTGCCCGAGGGTGCAGCAGTCTGCCTGAGCGTGGACGAGTTTGAAGCACTGAGGCTGAAGGACCTGGAGGGCAATGAGCAGAAAAAGGCAGCAGAAGAAATGGACGTTTCCCAGCCAACCTTCTGCAGAATCCTTGAGGCGGCAAGAAAAAAGATTGCTGACGCACTCGTAAACGGGAAGGAAATAATTATAGAAGGAGGCGATTATGTGGTTTCAGAAAAAGGAGTTCCAAAAAGAGATGGCTCAGGAAAAGGAGTAAGGGCAAACAGGGGAAGAGAAGGATGCAGGCCCACAGAAGGCCGAGGAGCGGGCAGGCCCCGCGGAAAGGGAAGACGGACGCGCTTCTGAGGAATGTTTATTTATGGGGAGGAGGAAAAAACCAGTAACTTATCCAAAGGCGGTTGCCTGCGGGATGCTGGAAGACGGAGGAAGAGTGCTGTTCCTTGAAAAAGAGAGGCATGGAAAAAAGAGGCTGGTGCTTCCGTTTGTAAAAATCCGCGGAGGGGCGGACCCGGTATCTGAGATAGACAGGGTATTTGAAGAGGAAACAGGAATAGACGGGGAGATACATGAAGTAATTTTTGAGGGAAAGTACAATGCGGGAAGCAGGAAATATAAAAAATGGGTTCCCCTGCTTGTTTTCAGGGTTACTGCAAAGAAAATGAAGTGTAGTCCCGCGGAAAAATTCTCAGGGTTCAGATGGATTAACCTGAAAGATGCAAAAAGGCAGGAAAAAAAGAAAGAACTGTTTTTTGAAAAGTGGGTTTCTGCGCTTCTGGGAAAAATATTTACCTGGTGAGCTCCCAGAGGCGGTCCCCTGCTGCATGGGCGCTCCTGATTACCTTTCCGTCTTCGCGGCCGCGGATTTCTTCAGAAGAAAAAAGAGCAACCCCTATTGCAAGAGTTTTTCCATGGATTTCGTCAACAATCAGAACTGGGTCTCCGGCTGAAATCCCATCATCAACATGGGTAATCCCTGGACGCATGATGTCTGCCCCGTTTGCAACAAACTTAACTGCGCCCATATCTACTGTAACCCTGGGGTAATCTGGGGAAATGCCGCCTGAAAAAAGCTGGCGCAAAAGCGGGAGCCATTTATCCTCAAACCTGAAAAGAAGAGGCTCATCATCCACAGAAAGAATTGTGTATCTATCCTCCTGGATAATTTCCACCTTCTGCTTCGGGGAAACAGAAACAAGAGAAGAAATTTGCGGGGAAAGCTCTTTTATTTCACGCTTGGAAAGGGTTTTTGTACCCATTATGCGGCCTCCTTGCTGGCGGCCTCTTCTTCAAGGCGCTTCTTGATTACCTTGAGGGAAACAAATGAATCACGCTCCATCTCCTCAAGCCTGAAAATAATATCGTCCCTTTGCTTTTCAAGACGTGGGATCACAACAAACTCAAGTGCATTTACGCGCCTCTTGGTCTTCTCAATCTCCGTTATGAGGCGCTTTATTGCAGTCTCTGTTTCTGCAAGAGTTACCACCACCCTAAGCACGCTTCCGAAATCCTCAACTACGTCATCAACCTTGGCAGATGTGGCCATTATGGAGTAGCCGCGCTCCCCGAACTTCCTTTCCTCAATCTCTTCCTTTATCTCAGGGATGCGGACACCCATTACGTTCTTGGACTTCACCTCAAGCCCGAGGTCCTGCTCAAGGCTGGAGGCAATGGATTCAAGCTCAAAGGTTGTGTGATATGCATGGGCAATGGAGAGAGAATTGTAGGCCTTCCTCATCTTCTCGTTGAGCTCCCCGCGCAAATCCTTCGCCTTTTTGAGGATTTTGAAGAACTCCATTATGAGGGCGTCCCTCTTCTGCTTAAGAAGATTGTGCCCGTTTTTTGCGAGCTTAATCCTGGACTTGGTCTTAAGCAGTTCCATCCTGGTTGGGTTAGCTTTCTCAGCCATGCTTACCGCCTATCCTTTTTTCTCTTCTTTCTCTTTCTTTCTGAACTTTTCCCCGTATTTCTTTATAAAGTCCAGCTTTACACGCTTGAGCTCCTCCTCGGGAAGTACTGAAAGCAGCTCCCAGCCAAGGTCAAGCGTCTGCTCTATTATGCGGTCCTCTGTGTTGCCCTGCATGATGAACATGTTCTCAAATTCATCTGCAAAGCGGAGATACTTCCTGTCTATATCAGTGAGGGACTCCTCACCAACAACCGCGCTCAGGCTCCTGAGGTCACGCCCATTTGCATATGCAGCATAAAGCTGGTCCGCAACCCCTTTGTGGTCCTCACGGGTGCTTCCCTTTCCGATTCCCAGATTCATGAGCCTGGAAAGGGAAGGAAGCGGGTCAACTGGGGGAGCGATGTTCTTCCTATGGAGATCACGGGAAAGCACAATCTGTCCCTCAGTAATGTAGCCTGTAAGATCAGGAATCGGATGCGTAATATCGTCTCCGGGCATGGTAAGAATGGGGAATTGAGTTACTGTTCCCTTGCGCCCCTTTATCCTTCCTGCACGCTCATAAATTGTGGACAGGTCAGTGTACATGTATCCAGGATAGCCACGGCGGCCCGGAACCTCCTGCCTTGCAGAAGCAATCTCACGCAGCGCTTCGCAGTAGTTGGTCATGTCCGTAATGATTACCAGCACGTGCATACCCTTCTCAAAAGCCAGATATTCTGCAGTAGTAAGGGCAAGGCGGGGAGTAATGATACGTTCCACAGAAGGGTCATCTGCAAGATTCAGAAAAAGGACTGCGCGCTCAAGTGCGCCGGTCTTCTCAAAATCACGCATAAAGTAAGATGCCTCTTCGTGGGTAATTCCCACAGCTGCAAAAACAACCGCAAACTCCTCCTTCTGGTCCTTTGTCTTGGACTGCCTTGCAATCTGCACTGCAAGCTGATTGTGGGGAAGCCCGGAAGCAGAAAAAATCGGGAGCTTCTGCCCTCTCACAAGCGTGTTCATGCAGTCAATTGTTGAAATTCCTGTCTGGATGAAATCGCGGGGCTCTTCACGGGAGTATGGGTTTATTGCCGCACCCGAGATGTCCAGCCTGTCCTCTGCAACCGGCTTGGGGGCATTGTCGCGGGGCTCGCCCAGACCGGTAAAAACACGGCCGAGCATGTCCTCGGAAACTCCCAGGTGCATGGTTTCCCCGAGGAATTTCACTGAAGTGTCGGAAGTGTTCAGGCCAGAAGTTCCTCCAAAAACCTGGACAACCGCGACATTTTCGCTCACATCAAGGACCTGTCCCTTCTGCCTTTCCCCACTGGGCAGGGTTACCTCAACCAGCTCATTGTATCCGACACCTACAACATTGTCAACGAACACAAGGGGACCGGCAATCTGTGAAACTGTTTTGTATTCCTTCATAGTATCACCTACTCCTTCCTGAGGCCATCAAACTCACTGTCCACTTCCTTGTAGACAGCTTCAATATCCTTGAGCTTGTCTTCGGGAATCTCTTTCATCCTGCCAATCTTCTCCCGGACCTTCATTCCGGTAATTGTCTTGAGCTGGATGCCGAGGTCAATGGCGCCCATTGCACGCTCATGGAACCTCATGATGGTCTTGAGCATTGCGTGCTGCTTCTTCATTGTTGCAAATGCATCAACCTCGTGGAATGCAGACTGCTGGAGATAATCTTCACGAATCATCTTCGCGACCAGGAGGACTGCCTGCTCTTTTTCAGGGAGAGCATCTGGCCCGACCAGTTGTACAATTTCCTGGAGCTCTGCTTCCTTCTGGAGAAGAGCCATCGCATTGTTGCGAAGACTGGGCCAGTCTGCAGCAATGTTCTCCTCATACCATGGGTCAAGGGTTTCCGTGTAAAGAGAATAGCTCTTCAGCCAGTGGATGGCAGGGAAGTGCCTCCTCTGGGCAAGGGAAGAGTCCAGGGCAAGGAAAACCTTGGTTACGCGGAGGGTGTTCTGGGAAACCGGCTCGGAAATGTCTCCTCCGGGAGGAGAAACCGCACCAATAACTGTTACGTTTCCTTCGCGGTCAGGGGAGCCGAGAGTTTTTATCCTCCCTGCACGCTCGTAGAACTCTGCGAGCTTGCGCGCAAGGTATGCGGGGTAACCTTCCTCCCCGGGCATCTCCTCCAGGCGCCCGGAAATCTCACGCAGGGCCTCTGCCCACCTTGAAGTGGAATCAGCCATCAGGGAAACACCGTATCCCATGTCACGGTAATACTCTGCAAGAGTGATTCCAGTATAAATGGATGCCTCACGTGCGGCAACCGGCATGTTTGAAGTATTTGCAATCAACACCGTGCGCTCCATGAGGGGCTTTCCTGTCTTCGGGTCAATAAGCTTGGGAAACTCGTTTAGCACCTCTGTCATCTCGTTTCCGCGCTCTCCGCATCCGATATAAACCACAATTTCAGCATCAGACCATTTTGCAAGAGACTGCTGGGTAACCGTTTTCCCCGAACCAAAAGGACCGGGAATGCACGCGGTTCCTCCCTTTGCAATTGGAAAGAATGTATCCACAATCCTCATCCCTGTGGAAAGAGGCACTACAGGGGGAAACTTCTCACGGTAGGGACGGGGTTTCCTTACAACCCAATTGTGGTAAAGCTTTGCGGGGTGCTTCCTGTCCCGCGCTTCAATGATGCCAATCTGGTCATCAAGAGTATACTTTCCTGAACTTATGTCTGTTAGCTTTCCTGATTCAGTTGCAAGTATCCTGTGGGTAATCACACCAGTCTCCTTTACCTCTCCCAGGATGTCTCCTGCCTCCACCTTCTCCCCTTTCTTTCTTGTTGCCTTAAAATCCCATTTTTTCTTATGGTCAAGGGGAGGAACATCAATACCGCGGGTAATAAATGCGCCTGCAGCCTGCTCTATCTTGTCCAGGGGCCTCTGGATACCGTCATAGAAAGAGCGGAGTATTCCTGGCCCGAGCTCAACTGAAAGCGGCTGGCCTGTGGAAATAACCTTTTCACCCGGTTTGAGGCCTGCAGTGTCTTCGTAAACCTGGACAACTGATTCGTTGCCTACAATTTTGATAATCTCTCCTACGAGCTTTTCCTCTCCGACTTTTACAACGTCGTAGAGCTTTGCGCCCTTAAGGTCCTTGGCCACAACAACCGGACCGGTAATGCGCGAAAGCTTTCCATTAACTGCCATTCATATCACCCTTTTGAAACGTCAAAACCAAGGGCCTTCTTGATCAACTCGCTCAAGTCTTCGCCCTCTTCTGTCTTTCCTGAGATGTCTGCCACGCCTATAACAACTGGATGTGCAAGATTGTCCATCTTCTTCCTGAGTCTCCAGTCTATTCCAGGAAGATAGGATTCGTTCACGATTACGATGCCGAATTTGGGGTCCTCAATAACTCTCCTGAGCTTTTCCTCAAACTCCTTTCCATCCTTGACAACATGTACATGGTAGAGCCCTGCCAACCGGAATCCGGTTGCAAGGGCTGCATCTCCAATCACTGCAATCCTTTCAGACATTTTGCACCTCAGCAATATACAAGCATTGGTTTTATCTCCTCAGGGGAAAGGTGGTAGTCCTTGCCCCTTACAATTTTGCGCAGATTATTCATCTCCTCCTCCTTTATCAGGAGGAATCCTACAATTGTTGCAATAGACACAGGGTTGCGGTAGAAAATCCTGACCCTCTCCTTTGCAAGCTGCTGCTGCATCGCGGTCTCAAGCTCCGCGAGGGAGCCATACTCTTCTTTTTCAAGCTTAAATAGTGGCCTGATAAGCTGGACTACATCCTTGTAACTACCTGTCTTGATAAGCTCCTCTATGTATCCTGCGCGAGCCCTGCCTCCCTTTATAAGGTGGGGCTCAATCTTTGAAACTTCCTTCACCCCATGTTCCTTGAGGCGGAGGACATTGATTATGTTTCTGAGGTCTATTTCCTTTGAAACAATATTCTTAATCCAGACAATATCCCTGTCGGAAGAAACTATGCTCCCCTCCAGATAATTGTAATAGCTGGCATCCAGGATTATCTGGAGCTGATTCAGCACTTCTGTATTCTTTACTGCCTTTATGAACATCTGCTCAAGCTCAGTGCCTCTCAGGCCCTTGCTGGACTGGGAGAGAATCTGCCTCCCTACCGGGGTTGCCCTTATCCTCACGTAGAGCTTTTCCGGGTCGCTTTCCGCAATCCTTTTCAACTCGGAAATCGAGAGCTCTCCCGCTGAAACCAGATATGGATAAATATCGTCCCATCTCTTGCCCATCCTCCGGGAAGAAATTATGGTGCGGAGGTTCAGGATATCCCACTTGCGCATCAGCATATTCAGCACAGGGAGGCCATCCTCAGGGGTAAAGCTCCTCACTTTGTTGACCACGTCCTTATAATGTATCTCCGCGGCCATTTCAATGAAACGGGAACCCTGCCCGGGTGTGAAATAATCCTGCAGCACCCCTCCGGTGAGCACTTTCTTGTAATATGTCCGCTCAAGCATCCCAATCATTCCATCAAAGGTCCTCTGGTTAAGGAGGTCCTCATAAAATGACTTTTGCAGGAGCAGGGCCTTTCTCGCCCTTACCCTGGTTGCTGCATACCCATAGGTAAGCTGGCGGTTGTAGAAAAGTTTCCCTAATGCATCAAGCGGATTCATTCATGCTCACCCAAAGAGTCGCTCATAGAGCTTCTTCCTAAGCACCTCCCTCTTCTCTTCAAAAAGAGAAGAAAGCGTGCAGTCCACCCGTACGTTTCCGTTGGGGGAAACGACAATCGCACCACCCATTCCTGAAAGGTCTTCCTTTATGGTGGCTTTTATTCCCTTGAGGTAGCTCTTATCCCCCTTGCAAACGTGCACAGTATGGTTATCCACCTGGATTTCGTCCATTGCCTCCTGCACGCGCTCCTTCAGAAACCCCGGGTACCGCTTGTCCTTGCGGAAGCCTGAAAGCTTCTTGTAAAGGCCGTCCATTGCTTCGGAAATTACTGTTTCCCTGGCTTCGCCTTCCATCTTTTTTGCTTCAAGCTTTGCCCAGGCTACCCTCTCCCGCCTCTGGGCTTCCACGAACTCATCTGCGCTTTTTTCAGCAGCAGCGAGGCGCTCTTTTGCCTTTTGCCGGGCTTCCTTTATCACCTTTTTCTTTTCTGCTTCCGCTTCATCGGTTATCGCTTTCGCCTCCTTCCTTGCTTCCGCAAGAATATCGGCGGTGAGATGGCCAATACCCATTCACACACCTTCCTCGGGAGGAAAGCTCAAGCACCGATCTGGCCGATGAGCAGGAACGCAATCACGAAACCAAGAATCACCAGGGTTTCCGGAAGCGCGAGGCAGATAAGAACCTTCGTGAATTCCTCGGGTTTCTCCGCAAGGAGCCCCATACCTGTTGAACCAATGGAAGCCTGAGCCATACCGGTAGCGAGCGCTCCGATTCCAATCGCCAGTCCTGCACTAAGGCCAATAAGACCTTCGGACGCTATACTAAAGTCTGCCATATTTTCACCTACTTTTTCTTACTTCTTAACACCTATTGCAAATGGAGTGAACTCCTTTCCGCCGCCCTGGAAGAACTTTCCGTAGAATTCCACCAGATTGAGACGGCCGCCCTGGACAACGCACTCCACCATTGCCAGGCCGATATTCATTATATGGAAAAGAACCAAAAGCGGCAGCATAAGCACCGCATAAACCAATCCCTGCTCGGGTGCAGGAATAAAGGTGGTATTTATGAGTTCTGCGAGCAGCACGGCCACCAGGCCCACTGCAGCGATACGGGCATATGAGAGCACGTTTCCGAGGAGGCCGGGAATCTCAATCAGCCCGATGGGACCTTCAGTGAATGCCATCACGATCATTGAGAGCACGAAAAGCCCGGCGCCAGCCATCCCAACCGCCTCCGGGAAAATCCCGAACATCATGGAGCTAACTGCAAGGAACCCGCCCAGCTCTATGAAAATCCAGGAAAGCTTCCCTATTGCATGCTTCTTGTTGTGGTGCCACTCGTTTATTGCGCCCAAGAGGAAACCAAGGGCCAGATGGACCAGGCCAAGGAGCACAGACAGCCCGATAAGAAGGGATACCTGTGAAGCCCTGTGGAAACCATGATACAATGGACCAGTTATGCCCAGGGAGGCAAGATTCACCAACCCCCACTGCTGGAGAAGCAGGAGAAGCTGGTAGGATGACATGCCCATCCACTCATCAAAAATTACCCCAAAAACAATTCCTGCGAGCGCGGAGAATTTCCAGATTGAGGCAACTCCGTATCCGAGCCCGCCCTTCTTCCACTTGGTCATGAGCCATCCTGCGAGAAGGAATGAAACCAGGCCGTAGAATACATCTCCCAGCATCATTCCGTAAATCAGGGGGACTGTAACATAGAGTATAATAGTGGGGTCAATTTCAGAGGATTTTGGAAGCGAGAAAAGTTTCACAAGGAACTGGGCAGGATAAGTTTCCTTGGGGTTGTCCAGGACAACCGGGGGGGACTCCCCTTTCCCTGGAGATATTTTTTCAACATACACCCTGCTCCCGAATTTTGTTTTAAGGGTGTTCACAAAAGAATCATAATTGTCTGCCTTTACCCACCCCTCCATAATAAGAGTCTTGGAGCCAAAACCCATCTCCTTTGTTGCAAGCATCCTCTCGGACCAGAGGCCGAGCGCATAATTGAGCTTCAGAACCTTTTCCCCGTATTTCTTTACAAGCTCCTTTAGGTTTGCTTTTATCTCTTCTATTTCAACCTTTAATTCTGATATCCTTTCCTGTAGCTCCTTTCTGGTTTCTGCAGGAGTTGTAAACCCTTCAATATCTATAGGGACAAAGCTGTGCCTGCTCAGAATAAGCTCAACCTTTGCATCTTCGGCTGGGTAAGCCACCACCAATACCCCTTCCCTTCCAGAAACATGGGAATCCAGGCTCACCCCCTTGAGCTCAGCCTTAAGGGAAGACAGCTTTGCAAGGGGAACAGTGCCCACTGAAAAAGAAAGTGCTTCAGAATCAAGCTTTGAAAAATCAATTTTGAACTTGGAAAGCTTCTTAAGGTCTTCAAGCCGTGATTCCAGGTTTGAAATCTCGTTTTCCTTTTTGTCAAGAAGGGCATGTTTCTCCTGGAGCCCCTCCTCAATATTAAAGGACTCCGCTTCTTTGAGGGTTTTCTCCAGGCCCATCTCAATGTCCTGGGGCTGCTGCCCTGAAAGCCCGAGCATGGATTTGATGGAGCGCAGCCTTACCATGTTTGAGGAAATTCGGTCATATATTTCCATGGTCTTCCCGCTTTCAAATCCGTCCCCACCGAACCTGCGCATCTCAAGCATTCCAAGGCGGTGAAGCTCTGAGAGGAGGGGGCGGGAAACAGACTTTAATGCAACAAGTCTGGTCTTTTGCATTTTTGCGGGTTTCAACATGGTATCACTGGAACGAGTTCAAGAAGTCATCCATCAGTGTGGAAACCCCTCTGGAATCTACTTTCTTGCCCATTATCTTTTTCGCCTTCTTCTCTGCTGAAGAAAGTATTTTCTTTACTTCTTTTTCGGTCGCCTTCTTGCCTTCGGCAATCTTTTTTTCCTTGAGCTCAAGGGCCTTCTTCTCCCCCCCCAGCCGGATTTCCTCGGACTTCTTTTTTGCAGAGAAGGAAATTTTCTCGGACTTCTTGCGGTCCTCTTCCTTGAGCTCCTCCGCCTTCTGCTCAGCGGATTTGACATCTTCTATTGATTTCATAAATGAAGTATCATTTTCCTCCATAACCACACCGCGTTAAGGGATGAGAATTAAGAGGTAACTCTTTTTAAAGCTATCTCGTCTTAAAGGAACTCCACGGGCCGGATGTGGGAGTGGTATCCTGAACTGCCCTGTAGGTGAATGATATGGGAGCATACAAATACATGAAAAAAACATACCAGGAAGAGCTCCGGGAAAGGAGCAAACTGCTAAAGAACAAGGTTTTCCGCTGGAGGCGGGGCCCTGTTGTGCAGGGCGTTGAGAGGCCATCTAACCTTGTGCGCGCACGCACCCTCGGATACAAAGCAAAAGAGGGATACGTGGTTGCAAGAGTCAGGGTAGGCAAGGGGCGCAGAAGGAGGCCAACCTCAGGAAAGGGAAGAAAGCCTGCGCACGCATACCTCTATGTACAGCCCGGCTCAAGCCTGAGAACCCAGGCAGAGCAGAAGGCAAACAGAAAATACTCAAACCTTGAAGTCCTCAACTCATACCTCGCAGGTGAGGACGGAAACTACAAGTTCTTTGAAGTCCTGCTGGTGGACACACGGAAAAACAGGGAAGTGAAACTCGACAAAAGGCGGGCCTACCGCGGAATGAGCAGCTCAGGAAAGAAGACAAGGGGCCTCAGGGCAAAGGGAAGAAAAGCACAGAGGAAAGGCTCCAAAAACAAGAAAAAAAGGAACCAGAACAAGAGCCGAAGGTACAGGAAAAGATGAAAAGCTGCTTTGACATCCTGAAATTTGAATGCGAAAACCCGGAGGAATACGGGTTTTCCAAAACTTATTTTTTCAATTCATTAAAAAACAGGATAGTGTTTGCAGAAAGCGGGAAGGAGGCACTCAGGCTCCGCAACCGCAACATTCTCGTAAGGGTTTCAGGGTACCCTATGGACCTTGAGCTCGTGCGGGGATTTGAGGGAAAAAACGCATTGTTTCTGCTGGATTTTTCTGAAATACTCAAAACAGGGAAGGGGAAGCGGGCTTCCGTATTGAAAAGGATGAGAAACTTTGCCCGGATGTGCAGCAGGTACAAAGTTCCTTTTGCGGTGGCGAGCTTCTCGGAAAACGGAGCGGAGATGCGCACTGCGGAGGAGCTTGTGCACATTGGTTTCCTGATTGGACTGGACCGGGGGGAGGGGCGGAAGGCGCTTTCCCGTCTTGAAAAAATTCTTGAATGAGGAACTGGTTCTCATTCCCCGGTTGGGAACTTCTGCCCGGTGATTTTTTCGTAAACATCAAGGTAAAGGTTGCTCACAACCTCCACCACCTCTTTTGGGAGCTCCGGGGGAGGATAGGTCTTGTCCCAGTCCAGGGTTTCCAGGTAGTTGCGGAGATACTGCTTGTCCAGGGAAACCAGCTGACCCTGCTTGTATCTGTCCAGGGGCCAGTATCGGGACGAATCCGGAGTGAGCACCTCATCAATGAGTATTAATTCACCTGAAGGGAGTTCGCCGAACTCAAACTTGGTATCTGCAAGAATCAGGCCGCGGGAAAAGAGATACTCATGCCCGAACTTATAGAGTTCAAGGCATTTTTTCTTCACGGAATCAAGTTTTTCCTGTCCAATTATCTCTGCGGCTGCCTCTTCAGTGATATTGACATCATGGCCTTTTTCAGCCTTTGTGGAAGGGGTAAAAATAGGCTCGGGCAGCTTGTCGCCGTCCTTCATTCCATCCGGAAGGCCTATGCCGCTGATTGAACCTGTTTTCGTGTAGTCCCTGTAGCCGCTGCCGGTGAGATAGCCGCGCACAATTACCTCAATCTTTAGGGGCGTTGCCTTTTTTACAATCATTGCACGGCCCTGAAGATAATCCGGGAGCGTGTCAGGCATCTGGGTGGTGATTACGTGGTTGGGCAGAATGTGCCTTGTCTTATCAAACCAGAAGTTTGAGAGGGTGGAGAGCACTGCACCCTTATAGGGAATGCCTTCATTGAAAACCACATCAAAGGCGCTTATGCGGTCAGTTGCAACCATGAGAATTTTGTCCCCTTCATAATCATACATTTCCCGGACCTTGCCCTTGTGGATTAAGGGCAAATCTAAATCTGTTTTGGTTATAGCTTCCATAACTCCACCCTTGGGGAGGATTTAGAATAATGAATTTTTAATGTTTATGCGTTTCCTTGCAGAGCTCCAGTAAATCATCCAAGTCCACTGCATTTATTATGGGTTTATCAAAGAGCTCGGAGTCCTCATCTATGCGGGGGCAGGCAGTATTTATATAGCACTCAAACTGGGGAAAATTCCCTATAGAAACAGGATTGAATTCATTGGAAACCAGAATTTCCGCAGTAAATCCCGCCTCCTGGAGCTTCTTTTTTGCCTCATTAGCAACCTGGGGACAGAACTGCCCCGGCTTGGTGGAAAGGAGCACTGCAAAAGTTTTGCATTCCAGGGCCTTGAGCATCCTGCCCTTCTTTCTCTTGCGGATTTTCCCTATTTCCTCATTTAGCTGGCGGCATTCCCCGGAATAAGGGTTTAGGGAAAATACCGGAAGCCCGGAGTGGATTCCGGTTGGGTGGAATTTTCCATCCCCAACATAAAGAATGGCGTCTGCGCCTTCGGAAACAGAAGTTGCGGCTGTAGGGTCGCATCCCAGAACCTGCCCGGCATGCTCAGCAAAGCATCCCTTCCCTATCAATACTTCCTTGTCCTTCCCTTCAAAAAAGGATTTCATCTGTTCCAGCTGGGGAACATGCTGCACTGTTGTTACAAGCGCTATGCGCTTTTTTCCTTCAAGAGAAGAGAGTGCTCCTTCCAGCTTTTCCACATCAATATCTACATGATATTCGCGGTATTCAACCTGGAACGGGAGGCCCTTGCGGATAAACCGGGAATGCCCAAAATGGACCACCTTGTCTATCCGGAGGATGCGGGCCTCATCCATGGGAAGGTCACAAGCACCATAGCACGCAGAAGAGGAGAGGTAAACCTCGTGCCCTCCCTTCTCTAATTTCCTGGCTTCGGAAAGCGCGTTCTTTTTCAACCCCTCTGGAAATTGCAGCAGGATTTTCATAATATTGAAAGGAATAGAAAAGAAAAAAAGTATATGCATAACTCGGGGGGAAGAGAAAAAAAGAAAAAGGGGACTAATCGCGCTCTCGCGTTTCTTCAGGACCGCTGTAACTGTTGCCTTCGCGCATATCCCTGAGATACTTAAGAGTCATCTTTTGCTCCGCAGACGCAACAATCTTCCTGGTGCGCTCAACCGCATCCGGATTTACGCTCATGGATGTTATGCCAAATTCCACGAGCTTCTCCGCAAACGTAGGATAAACACTGGGGGCCTGCCCGCAAAGGGAGGATGTGACCCCATATTTGCGGGTGGTTTTAATTACGCGCTCCAGGGCGCGATATACTGCATTATTCCTTTCATCAAAGCCTTTTGCAAGAGTTGCATTATCCCTGTCAATTCCAAGCATCAGTTGGGTAAGGTCATTGGTTCCTACGGAAATTCCGTCAATTCCTTCCTCGCAGAACTCATCTATCTGCATAACAGTGCTCGGAACCTCAACCATTATCCAGAGCTGGAAATCCTTGGTCTGGTAGAGCTCAACCTCGCGCATCATGTCTTTTATGGCGCGGAGCTCTCCAATCCGGCGCACAAACGGAACCATCATCCAGAGATTGGTAAGCCCAAACTCATTGCGCACCTTCTTGATTGCCTTTAGCTCCATCTTGAAAACTTCCGGCTCGTTTATGTAACGCGCTGCACCGCGGTATCCCATCATGGGGTTCGCTTCTTCTGGTTCGTATTCGCCTCCACCCTTCAGGTTGCGGTACTCGTTGGTCTTGAAATCGGTGGTGCGGTAAACAACCGGGCGGGGATAGAATGCGGATGTAAAACGCCTAATTCCGTCCGCAAGATTGTTTATGAACTCCTTTTCCCGGCCGTCCTCATACATCTTGCGGGGATGCTCGCCCATATCTGCAATCATAAATTCTGCGCGGAGGAGCCCGATTCCATCTGCAGGAAGCCTGGCCGTCTTTTCCGCAAGCTCTGCTTCTGCAAGGTTCACGTAAATCTTGGTGCCTGTTACCGGGGACACATAAGCAGATGGGGCAGGCCCTGCTGCCTCCCCGGCTGCCTGGGGCTCTCCGAGCGCAACCTTTCCTTTGTAAATTATCCCATGGGTTCCATCAACCGTAACATTCGTTCCCTCCTTGAGCACATCCGTGGCACGCTGCGTCCCCACAACACAGGGAATCCCGAGTTCCCTGCTCACGATTGCTGCATGAGAGGTCATTCCCCCTGTATTGGTTACGATTGCGGCCGCCTTCTTCATTGCAGGGACAAAATCCGGAGTGGTCATGTCTGTAACAAGAATTGCCCTCTCAGGCATCTTGGAAATATCCTTTGCGCTCTCAAGCAGAGTGACTTTTCCTGTGCCAAATCCAGGGGATGAGCCAAGGCCGCGGAGGATTACTTCTGCTTCCGAAAGCTCTTCTTTTTCCTCCCCCTCCTCAGATTTGGATGGGCTGGGAACCTCCTCATCAATAAGGGTGGTGATGGGGCGGGACTGCACTATGTACATCTCGCCATCTGCATATGCCCATTCCGCATCCTGGGGGAATTCGTAATGCTCCTCAAGCTTTACCCCGAGCTTTGCAAGCTCCACAATCTGTTCGTCAGGGAGTTTCTGCTTCTCCTGCATCTCATCCTTTATCTCTGCCTTTGCATTCTCCCCCTTGTGCTTCATCACCATCCAGGTCTGCTTCGCAACATCCTTTTTGAGGATTTCAAAACTCTCCTTGTCAACAACATAAGTATCCGGAGTTACCGAGCCTGAAACCACAACCTCACCAAGTCCATAAGCGGCCTCAATCATCAGCTCGCTCCTTCTATTACTCACAGGATTTACTGAAAACAGGACTCCGGCTTTCTCGCTCTGAACCATTTCCTGGATTATTGCGGAAAGCCCCACATCCATGTGGTCAAAGTCATTCTGCTCCCTGTAGAAAATCGCCCGGGCAGTAAAAAGCGAAGCCCAGCACTCCTTCACTGCTTTTACCACTCTGTCAGGGCCGTGTATATTTAGAAAGGTGGACTGCTGGCCGGCGAAAGAAGCTCCGGGAAGATCTTCTGCGGTTGCAGAACTGCGCACCGCAACATAAACTTCCTCCTCTCCCCGCATCTGGCAGAGCTTCTGGTAATTCTCCTTTATCTTGGCCTCAAGCTCAGGGGGGGTTTCCCCTTCAATAATAAGTTCCTGTATCTTTTCCGCGGTTTCCTGCAGCTTTGCAGTGTCATCCACATCCAGGTCAGAAAGCATTTTCGTTATCTTTTCCGTAAGCTTGTTGTGCTTCAGGTGCTTGAAATATGCCCCGCTTGTAGTAACAAAACCGGGAGGCACGGGAAATCCTGCCTTCAGCATCTCTCCGAGGTTTGCACCTTTCCCCCCTGCCTCAGCAAGGCTGCCTTTATCCAATTCCTCAAACCAGAGAACGTCTTTCATATGAACTCACCTGTTCCAGAATATGAAGACAAATTATAAAAGGATTACATAATCATAAAACGAAGCTAAAGAGATTCAGACTTTGCAGTGAGGAAATTCCGGAAAGCCTGATTTGTTGTAAGATTTGAACCAAGAGCGTAGCACTCTCTGGCTTGGCCCTGCACTCCTGATTTATGGAAAAATTCTCCTGCCATGCCATAAAGCTTTGCTGCCCTTTCAGGTTCCGCGCCTGAGCATTTTGATGCTGCACTTTTGTATTCTCCTGCTGCGGTTTCCAGGCAGGCGTTTATTTTTGGGTTGTCAAACTGCTTTCTGGACATCTCCAGCATTGTGTCTCCCGCCATCTCATGGAGGTCAGCGGAAAATGCGGAATTGTTTGACCTGGAAGCAGCAGCCAGGAACTTGGCAAATGCGCCTTCAAGGTCGCCTTCCCTCATGTACAGTACAGCTTCCTTAAAAATTCGGCGGGTGGTCCTGCCCATGTAAAAAAAACGGTGGAGGGGGCCTTTCTTCAAAAAGGGATTCTGTGACCATGACCGGGGGAAAACCCTTCCATTGCCGTTTCCTTTTTGCGGGGCGTTTTGCTTTACAGCCATGAATATCTATTAGTAGCCAGTAAAGTTTATAAAAGAGGATGAAAATGGAATTACACATTCCAGCCTTCAAAAGTACAGTTACTCTCAGGAACGTTCAGCTCCTCAAGAAGAATGG
>JBKHJL010000023.1:0-18192 GCA_046538155.1 Candidatus Micrarchaeia archaeon | reverse complement strand
GTATAGAAGGGCCCAGATTGGCCGCATGCGGCCGCAGGAGGATTGCGGACATCCTGGGGATTACAAAGTCTGCAAGCTCCTCCGCCTTCTTAGGTGAAAGAGTTTCCATATCTGCAGAAATGCTGTCAAACATCTTCTGGATTGTGTCTGCATAGGCCACTACGAACTTGTCAATCGCAGAATCCAGGGCCTTTTCAAAATTACCAGAAGAAGAAACGGTTCCGCCAAAATCAAGCCCGGAAACGTGCTCCTCAAGCATCTTTTCCCCAATATCCACAGCATGTGCAACCTTGCGGGACTTCCAGTCCTCTTTCTCGCTGTATACCTCAGGAAGATTTGCAAGTGCCTGGAAAATAAATTCAATCAGCTTCTCATCCGCATCGTCCTCCACCGTGTATAAAGTGAGGTCATCCGGAATCCGCAGGGAATACGGAACATGGATTTCCAGCATCCTGCTGTTTTCTGCATCTATTCCATAAAGGACGAACTCGTTTTTTCGCTCATCTGCCCGGAACTCAAACGAACCGAGGTCAAGATAGCGGTAGCCGTAAAAAAAGCTGCTTGTGGTTCCACCTGCGGGAGAGAGGGGGGTCATCTCATGTATTTCAAAATAAAATTCTTTGTCTTCTGGGTTATGCGTTATATCGATTGTCCTGCCCACGCGCTTAATCCGGAAATGGTTCTCTTCAACCATGAATTTTTTCGTTTTCTCCTTAAGGTCTTTGAGAATACTCACTATTGACTTTCCTTTCTCAGGTATTTCATATGAATCCGGGGGAATAGCCTGCCATACGGGTGGCTCAGCAGCCTCCGCAGGCTGGTCCTCAAAAGCCTTTGAAAGTATAGAAGGTGCATTCTTTGCATCCGCAGCCGGGGAAAAACTCAGGGCAGTGGCAGCTGCAATTCCTCCCATGGCAATCTTTGCCTTTGTGGAAAGCTTATGGTTCGGGGGATTAAATGAACCCGGGGGCTTTCTGCGCGCAAGCGAATGTCCGCCCTTCCCGGCATCAGGGAATTCCTTGCGCTTGGCTCCTGGACCGGATTCGGTTTTCTTTGTTTTCCTTGAAGAATTTTTTGGGGGGCTCAAGTAGTACACCTCGTTCAATATATGGGGATATCCTCTATAAAAACCTGATGGAATTATGGAGGGATTTTTAAATGATTTCCTGGAAACTGGGCCATGGCACCTAAAAAACCTTCAAAAACAAAAAAACCAGGAAAAAAGAAAACTGCCGGAAAAACCACCGGCAAAAAAACAAAAAAACCCGCGAAAAAGCCTAATGCGGAAAAGAAGCCCAGGGTGGATAAAAAGGTTGTTGAATTCAGGAAAGCACTGATGGAGCCTGCAGAAAAGGCAATGATTACCTACTTCCTCTACCCGGTTGCAAAAAACAGGAAGGAGAAGGAAGCAGCAAAAGAAGTGATTAAGGATTCATACAAAAAGGGAGATGTTGTGGTAAAGCAATTCATACTCTTCCTTGCCCATGAACAGCTTGCAAAGGCCGCAGGCATAAAAACCATGCACAACTTTTCCCACTACCGGAAATCCCTTCCAAAAGAATCCGAGATGGGCGAAGTGCGCAAGGCGGTTTACCGCACCATCTTCAATTACACTACATCATATGAAGGAATAGTGGAACTGCTCGGGCTCCTGGGCGAGCTGGGGGACGAAACAGCTGCAAAGCTGATAACATACCATATAAGCTATTACTCAACCATGGAAGCCCCTGTGCTGCAGATATTCAGGAACGCCGCGCTTGAGGCGCTTGGAGCCTGCAGTTCCCCTTACGCGCTGGAAGCTCTCATAAACTATGTGAAATACGGGGAAAAAACAGACAGGGCAGTGCTTGCGCTGAGCCGGTGGAGCAAAAAGCTGGAGACCACTGGGATGGGGGCAGAGGAAAAAGCATACTATGAAAAAGAAATACGAAAGCTGCTTGGGAGAAAAGAGGGGCACGAGTATTACAGGTAATACGGCCGGGGCCGGAGATTCAGGAAACAGTATGGTATTCCAGCGTTGAATCGCAATTGACCGTTTCCGAGAAGAAGCCGGAGATGAAGAGCTTGGGGTAGCCCAGGAAGGGGATGCGGAAAAAAATTCTTCCCTTATAATTCGCGGATGCGGGGGCACGGTTGCCCAGCATGTGGGAATACTCGTATGCCTGGATATCAAATACTGGATTATTGTCCCCCTTGGTAAGGTAATATGTTTCTCCTTCGCACTCCACCCTGAAAAACAGCCGGTGGATGATGTCTCCGGTATAGGAGTATAGGTCCCCGGAAGGCGGGCCGTATACTACAGTATCATGAGACAAGTTTGTGTAATATGTCTTGCCGCGGAACTCAACCGATTTTACACAGGGAGTAGAAAGGGCAGCCTGCTCTGAAACGCGCATACACTCCCCGTAATTGAAAGTGAATGGTCCGCGCTTCTCGGTAAAAAGCTCCGGGTTTGCTGCAAAAAGGCTACAGATACTGTCTTTGTGCTGGGTGCAGTAGGAATACAGCGAGCCGTTCAGTTCAAACTGTCCGGCGCTTCCCGCGTGGACTGAAACAGAAGTGGACTGCAGTGCGGAAAGCTCGTCAGGACTAATCTCTGCTTCATAACCAATGGGCTCCTCCCCCTGCACAATAATCAGGTCCCCCCGCTCAACATTCGGGAGCATGGAGCAGGAAACAACCGCATTTATGGGAACCGGGGAATTCAGCACAAAGCCCAGGGCAAGCCAGAAAACAAGTATCCAGGCAAGCGAAACAAGAGTATCCTTGAGCTCCTCCTTCCATCCTCTGCTTTTTCCTCCTGACCAGATTTCATATGCCACTATTCCAATAAGCGCAATTGCAAAGAGAATTCCGAAAAATGAGAGCTTCGTAATAATGTAGAGGGCAAGAAGAGCTGCAAGAAACCCTATCTGGACATACTGGTTCTTTGCATACTTCTCAAGAAGCTCCCTGTCCATGGGCACCAGCTAAGCTTTCATGCCGGAAACGTCCTTCCGGAACTCGCTTATATCCTTGCCCAGGCTTTTTGCTGCCTTTTCAACTGCTGCAACCGGGTCGCCCCTTTTTACCTTCACGTAAATTCTCGGGTTTCCCACAATAGGGTGCTCAACCTTGTAAGCGGCATTCTCCACCCCTGCAGCTTCATTCAGCTTCTGTATAAGCAGTTCAGGAATTGTCGGGTCTGCACCGGCAACTTCAAACTCAAGTTCAGTTTTCTCCTTTTTGATAAGCTTAATTTCCACATCCACACCTCATGTGCCGCGGGTACGCAGAAACGCACCGCTGCTATCCTTTATCATAAATACCTTTTTATATGCTTCAGCCATTGGAGCAGATTCCGTTAATGCAGAACCCTGAAAAATCACAGGTTTATTTTCCCGTATTTCCTGTAATCATTTGCAATTTCCCTGGGCTCCCTGTGCCCGTTGGTGCAAACAAGCCCCCTGCCTGTTTTTTCCAGAGGCTCCCGGCAGATGGAGCAGTATGCCTTTATCACACCAAGCTCGGGGCCGGCAAGGGTAAGCTCCGCCTTGTCCCCTTCAATTCCCTTTACTTTTGCCCGCACAATGTCCCCTACCCGTATTGCATCCCTTGCACTCTTCACATATCCCTCTGCCATCTCCCTTATGAAAACCTTGCCTTCAGTAGGTGCAAACGGGGAGTCCCTCTCCCCTTTCTCGGGAAAAATTGTGATTATAGCAAGGGAATCCATCACCATCAGCACAGTGCCATAAACAATGTCCCCCTTGCCAAGCTCCGGCCTCTTTGTAGAAGTATTGAACGTGCCGGAAGACTCATCGGCCTCGCCAACCGCAGAAGCATAAACATCATTTTCCACAAGATGGGTGGCCGGGCCCTCTTCAAAAACTTCCCCGGGGCCTACATACTCCCCGGGGATTACTATCTTTCCACTCATAAAAATCACGAATATAAGGAAGCATTATGGAGAAGAAAGGTTAAAAAAGGGTTGCAGCAAAAAAGCGCAATCCAAAGACTTTTAAATGGAAAAGCAGGTTTTAAAAATATGGCAAAGCCCCTCCTGATACTGTGCATAGACAGGGACAACGACCTTTACGAAAAGGCCAGAGTGCACGGCCCGGTGATTGGAAGGGATGAAAATCAGGAGGCTGCAGCAAAGCTTGCGCTTGCAGACCCTGAGGAGCCGGATGCAAACACCATTTTCTACGCGGTAAAGCTTTACGACAAGCTTGCAAAGGAAAAAAAGAACATTGAGGTTGTAACCCTTACCGGGCACAAAAAAATAGGCTACCGCTCGGACCAGGAAATAAGCAGGCAGCTGAACCGCATACTCAGTGAGATTCCTGCAGAATCCTGCATTTTCGTTTCAGATGGTGCATCTGATGAGGTACTTCTTCCGGTAATACGCTCAAGAATCAAGATTGATGCAGTAAAACTCGTGGTAATGAAACAGGCAAAAGAGCTGGAAAAAACATACTTCGTGCTACTGGAAAAGCTCAAGGACCCGCACTACTCAAGAATAATTTTCGGGATACCTGCAATATTTATACTGCTGTTTTCGCTCTCCAGCATAATGGGCTGGGAAACAAAATTCGTTGGCGTGCTAATCGGCCTCTACCTGATAGTAAAGGGCTTCGGGATAGAAGATACCATAATAGGCTGGTTCAGGGACTTCAGGGTTTCCCTGGAAAAAAACACCTGGATATCATACATTCCGGCATTGGTCATGTTCCTGCTTTCCCTCTGGATGTGGCAGGAGGCAAATGCCCGGGCTGTTTCCCTCGGGCTGGACCAGGTCAAGACGGCTGCATACACTTTCAAGGCAATAATCTTTCCCCTCTCCATGGGAATATTGTTCCTGCTGGGCGGAAAAAGCGTGGAGGCATACTCAGACAACCGCAAGTTCACCATTACCAGGCATGCGAGGACGCTTGTTGCCGTGCTGCTCACCGCACTTATACTCAGCGTGGGCTCCCAGTGGGTACTGAACATTGAACCGCCATATGTGGGATTCGGGGAATTCCTTTTCGTGATGGCATACGTTGTGGTTCTGGGCTACCTTGCAAGCACTGCAATAGAAGTGATAAGGAGGGAGAGCATAATGGGGATGAAACTTGAGGGAAAGGAAGTTCTGAGTGATTCCGGAAGCTTCCTGGGTAAAATACTCGGGGTGGACAGGAAAAAAGAAAGCGTGGTTATACGGAGCTACCTTGGAAGGAAATTCACCCTTCCTTTCAGGCATATAACCTCAATAGGGGAAAACGTGCTTGTGCGCACAGGATAATCAGTTCCTGAACTGCTTCTTTATTGCAGCAAGAAGGGACTTTTTCTTTTTGCCCTCCTTCAGAACATGATTGAGAACTTCTGCAATATTCTCAACAGGGTAGAGTTTCATCTTCTTCTTAATCTCTTTCTTCAGGTAAACATCCTTCATATTGGATTTTGGAATCAGCACCTTCCTTATTCCTGCATCATGGGCTGCCTCTATCTTTGCGGTGATTCCCCCCACCGGAAGGACCTCTCCGCGCACAGAGAGAGAACCGGTCATTGCATAGCTGGAATCAACCGCTATCTCTTCAAGGTCGGAAATCACTGCAACTGCTATGGAGATGGAAGCTGAATCCCCTTCCACTCCCTCGTAAGTCTGGAGAAACTGGATGTGGATGTCCTTCTTTGAGAGGTCCTCACTGGTGTACTTCTTGATGATTGCCGAAACATTCTCCACCGCCTCCTTGGCAATCACCCCCAGCTTGCCGGTGGCGATAATTCTGCCTCCGCTTTTTGAGGCTGAGGGCGTCACCTCTGCAACCAGGGGGAGGACCAGGCCTGAAAAGGCGTCCCCGACAACCGCAAGGCCGTTTACTTTCCCTACGGAATAGCCTGAAGTGGAGAAAACCTGGTACTCTTTTTTCCGCTCCACCATCTTGCCCACAATCTGGGCCTCTATGGGCTTCGCTACCTTCTTTCCCTCCATTATGTGCTCATAATCAACATACTTTGCCTTCTTGTCTATTGCAATATCCCCTGCTGCCCTTATCAGGCCTCCCAGCTCCCTGAGATTCATGGTAAAAGAATTTCTCCTCCCGGAAAGCCTTCTTGCCTCCTCAATTATCTCTTTTACTGCGGCATGTGTAAAGTGGGGAATTCTCCGGTCCTTCTTTATCTCCTGTGCAACAAACTGGACAAGCTTCTTCTCATTCTCCTTCGTATCGTCCATGGAATCCTCCACATAAACCTCGTAACCCTCCCCCCTTATGCGTGAGCGGAGTGCGGGGTGGATATGCACAAGATCCGGGGCATTCCCTGCCGCAACAAGCACGAAATCCGAGGGAACCGGCTCGGTACGCACAAGCGCGCCTGAGGAAAGGTCGCTCTGTCCGGTAATTGGGTATCTGTGCTCCTGCATTGCAGTGAGGAGCTCCTGCTGCCAGTTCATCTTCAGCGAGGCAATCTCATCTATAAAGAGAACTCCGTAGTTTGCCTTGTGTATTGCCCCCGCCTCAACCCTCATGTGAGCAGGGGTGCCGAGGCCCCCGGACTGCAGCGGGTCGTGCTTTACATCCCCCAGGAGTGAGCCTGCCCTGCTTCCGGTTGCATCTATAAATGGCGCGTTGTTGCGGCCGGAATTGTCCACAATAACTTTGTAGTTGGCCTGCTTCTGGGGAGTCATCCTCTTTGACAGCCCCATTGCCGCATTGGAGACAAAATAGAGTATTGCAAGGCCAAAAAGTGCGGCAAAAATAAGCCATTTCTGGTCTTCAGGAATCTCCAGGAAAAACGTAACCGCTATTGCAATAATCCCCACAACCATGAGCAGGAAAAGCGGGGAAATTCCTCCCCCCTCTGCAGTTTTTGCCGCCTGCTTTGTTGCCATGGACATCCGTCTTGCAAGGCTGGTTTTGAGGAAACTACTTATCCTGTCTTTTTTCCCGGATGCAGAAAGCTCTGCTATCTTTGCCCTCTCAACAGGGGAGTAGAATTTCATGTAATTTGGGTGCTTGGAAAGGAAGGGAAGGCCGGGGAACGAGGGGAGCACCTTTACCAGGGGGTTGTTGTCATTATTCTGGTTGGCAAAAGCGAGAACATCTTCAAGCTCGGTTGAAGGAAGGAGCTGTGCCATTGCCTGTGCAAGCATGCTCTTCCCGGTGCCCGGAGGGCCTATCAGGAGCACGTGGCGTTTCTGCTTTGCTGCCTTTTTGATTATGTCCACTGCATTTTCCTGGCCGATTACCTGGTCTATAAGGCGCTTTGGCACCTCTACATTCTCAGTAGTCTTGAATTTCTTCATGAAGATTCACTTTCCTATTATGTGCAGGTCGGAAAACCATATTTCCGGGGAAATGAGGTTTGCATGCACAGACTGTTTTTTCCCGATATGCTTTATGCTATTGAAAAGATTAAATATGTTGCCGGTAAGCAGGATATCCGAAACTGCCTTTTTTTCTCCATTTTCATGGAGGAAGGAAACATCCACATCCACGCCAAAATCCCCGGAAACAGGGTTTGAGGTGTGAAGCCCGTGGAAAGAGATTATTTCCAGGAACCTTTCATCCGGCCCGCCTGCAAAATTCCCCTCCTCTATAACAAGATTGGAAAGTCCGGGGGATGGAGGAGACGCATAATCAGACCGCTGGCAGGAGCCCCCCTCATTTACTCCTTCAAGCGCTGCAGTCTGGCGGTCGTAAAAAAAGTTCTTTACTTTCCCATTTTCAATAAGGGGAAGGGAAAAAGAGGGAACCCCTTCCCCGTCAAAAATACAGGAAGAGTCACCTTCCGAAATCGGGTTGCTGGAAAGCGTGAAATCCGGGCTAAAAACATCTTCTCCCTTTTCCAGCCGGGTGATGCCCCGCCTTTTGTTATCTCCATCAAAGCTGAAAAGCAGGAACCCCAGCAGGGACCTGAGCATGTCCGGAGAAAATTTCACTGTTATCTCCTGGGTTGGAATAGAAGAAGGGGCAGCCATCGCTTTTGCAATCCTTCCTGCCTTCCTGCCTATTTCCCCGAAGCTTTCGGGGAGCATTCGCGAAGAATACAGGAAATATCCTGTACCCTTTCCTTTTTTTGCTTCCGCATACAAAGTTACATCCGTATAACAGCAGGAAGCAGAAAGCCCCTCGGTGTTTGCAATGGATTCCGATGCTTCGGAAAATGAAACCGAAATGCGGGTGGGCTCTGCGTATTTGCGGAGCTCCCCAAGGATTTCCTCTACTGCGCTAAAGGCGAGTTCAAGGGGAAGCCCTGAAATCCTCGTGTCCGTTGTTTGTATTTTGGGATATTTTTTAGGGGGCGGCTCAAAACTAAACCCTGTTTTTGGGGAGAACCCTGAGAGCCTGATAGCAGTGTCTGCTGCCCTGCTGAAATTTTCCAGGGTATTTGTATGGGAAAAGCCTGCCCTTTTGTTCTTTATTGTGCGGACTCCGTATCCCTTGTCTTCTGAAACCTCCTTATTCTTGTAGGAACTTCCGCCGTACTCTACAGAAAGCGTCTTTGCTCCAGAAAAATAAACTTCTGCTGCATCAGCTCCGGGAAACTTTGTTTTTTCCAGCATTTCAGCAGGGGAAGGAAAATCCGTCATGGTTTTTATTTTTTCCCAGCATTTAAAAAAGCATGAGGCTTTTTGTTGCAGTTGAGCTGCCCGGAAAAATAAAGGAAAGGCTTAAGTCCCTGGAAGAAGAACTGCCGGACAGCGGCCTCAGGAAAGTGGGGAGCGAAAAAATGCACATTACCCTGAAGTTCCTTGGGGAAGTGGAGGCAGGAAATCTGGGCAGGGTGGTGAAGGCGCTTGGAGATGTGGAATTCTCCCCATTTTCAATTGGGGTTGAAGGAATTGGAGCATTTCCCAGCAAGGAATATGTGAGAGTTTTATGGGCAGGAACAAAGAGCAGGAGCCTTGATGCGCTTGCGGAAAAAGTAGAAGGGGCGATGGGCGGGCTGTTTCCCCGGGAGAAGAGGCCCTTTTCAGGCCATATCACCCTTGCCCGGGTAAAAAAGAAAACGGATTTCTCAGGATTTTTCAGTAAGCACGATGGGGAGAAATTTGGGGAATTCCGGGTGGACAGATTCCTGCTCATGCAGAGCATTCTTAAGCGGGGCGGGGCGGAATATTCAGTTGTTGCAGAATTCCCTGCAAAATCCACATAACAACAGCTATAAACATTACTCCGCATGAACATATTCAATGAACAGGCTTGTTGAAGACAGGATTGGTGCAATAACCGGAATAGTGGCGTACACCACACTAATTGGAATACTCTGTATAGTGAGATGCGGGGAAAGAAAAGAAGAAACACTGCAGCCCGTGGACCAGAGAACCTTCCAAAAAACCGAAAATGCTGCGGACGCGGCCGTTATGTCCCCTTCCTTTAAAGAACTTGAAACTAGAGAATACCACACCAGTCTGGAATACATTGCAGACAGCATTCCCGATATGGTATTCACAAGGGGAAAAATGGTCAGGAGGCTGGAAAAAGAGCTGCCTGAAACGCGGAGAGAGCTGGAACTCCTGGGAAAAACAATAAAAGAATTGAAAAAAGAGGGAGCGGACAGAGAACTGGTAAAAAGGCTTGAAGCAGTTGAGCTCAGATGGAAAGCTCACCTGAGCAAGTGCAAAAACAAGGGCAGCTGGAACAGGGCACCTTCCGGGTTCAGGAAACGTGTGCCCCCCAAATGCCAGGTTCCGGGAAGAGTTCCGCAAAAGATTGCACGGCGGACGTGCTAATCCGGCAGCTATTTAAACTCTTCCAACACTAAATTAATTCTGCAATTCATGATTATTTATTGGTGATTCTAATGGGAAAATTTCCTGAAGCAGATAAAGAAATCCACAACATCTGGATATGCATGCGGTGCAAATCAAGGAACAAGAGAGGGGTTGAGAAGTGCAGGAAGTGCGGCTCAAAATACCTCAGGCCAAAGAATAAGGAAATCAAAGGGAAGAAAGGTTAGTCCTCTTCATCCCCCCCGCCTTCTTTTCTCAATGCCCCGAGTGCGGGCAGCTTTCCCAGTTTTGCCAGAGTTTTGAGCAAATCCTTAAGCCCCATATTCTTCAGGTTCTTCTTGAGCACCACCAGGAACTCCAGGTCAGCTATAAGCATATCCACAAGCAGGGTTTCCGCTATCTCTTTTTCTTCCCTCAACAGGGCAAGGTAGCGCTTGCTGGAAAGAGGGGGAAGCTTTTCAACAACCTTGTCCATCGGCTCATCCGTCACTTCCAGCTCCTCTATAACCTCCTCAAAGCTGGATATCTGGGAATCCACCTGGTGAATTGTCTCTTTCCTGAGATCCTCCACTTCCCTGAGCGCATTTAGTGCAACCACCTCCTGCTCCAGGCCCTCATTCTCAAGCCGCTGCTCCACCCTGTCAAATGCCTGCTCGGGCACGGGAACTGCTGCAGCCCCCCCAAAGGGCTTCGGGCTTTCAACCTCAATCTTGCTCAGGGCGGCCTCAAGCTTTATCGGGTCCACCACTTCCCGGGAAAGAGGGGTTGCAACATTCATGTAGAGTGCATGGGTTGATTTCTGGCCCACTGCCTGGTCAACAGCCATTGATGTCTGAGCTTCCATGCCCGGAACCTTTTGGTTTTGAATATAATTAGAAACATTGGTGCTCACTTCTTCCTTTATCACTTCTGGCTTTTTTGTTTCGGGGTTGTAATAGACCAGATTGAAAGTGGTGGTGGAAATCTCTTCTGTTGCAACTGACTCTTTTGAACCAGTGTTAATTTCCTGCCGTTCCTCGTGCTGCTGCTGGGCAACCTTTTCTGTCTCTTCTGCCATTACCCCTCCCATGAACTGCATATCCCTCTCCTGCTGCTCCAGAGACTGGAGAAGAACCATGGGGACAGAAATCTGCTGCCTCATCAGGCTGCTCTGCATCGGGTTCATTGTTGCAAAATCAAAGAAATCAAGGACATCCTTAGGGAGCGTCGTATGCTTAATCGCCATGAGTACCCATCACCAAAAAATAATTTAACCCTTAAGGGCTGAAGCAAAATCCCGGATTCCTGCATCTGTTTTTACTCCGGTAGGTGAAAAATGCGTTTCCGCGGCCCTGAAACCTCTCTCCTTCAGTCCGGAAATAAGCAATTCCTTTTTTGGGGGTGGCTGGATTCCAAGCCTTGAGCATGTGCTGTGTATTCCGTAAAACCAGGGCGGCATGCCCATTTCCCCCTCCATCAGGCCCAGAAGCCCGGAGAGCTCTTTTTTATGGCTGTAATCCCTTTCGGAATTGAGTTCCTGCATCCTCTTCAGGAGCGTATGGTCATGGAGTTCCCCCAGCCAGAGGGGGCCGGTAACCCTGGCCTTCTCTCCGCAGGCAGGGCAGGACCCCTTTCCTGTTTTTCCCCCTTCCCTGTGTCCGCAGGATGGACAGAAAGTAAGGTAGCCGGTGCTGGAAAAATCCTTCAGGGCGTTTTCCGAGCCCTTCTCAAGCTTCAGGAAAAGCTTGAAAAAATGCCTGTGGGAAAGGGTTGCAAGCGGCCTTATCCCAAAATTAAACTCATTTGCAATCCTTGAGGCAAACTTCCATAGAATCCTGGTCCCGGCCTCATGGAAAATCTCATCATGCAGAGGAGTGGAATGATAAATCCTTTTGCATGCGTTTTTGTGCGCTCCGCACAAAACTGCCGTATCCGTTGCGGTAAAAGAAATATATCCTGCCTTTGCACTGCGGAAAGCGCGTATTGCATGGTAAAGGAAGGGGGCGGGGGAGCCAAACGGGTCAAGCTCAATAAAATCATATTTCCTGTCCATCATAAAAGAATTGAACTCTCCGGTGTATGCTTCCGCATCCAGGCCATTGCGGATTGCGTTAGTGCGGGACAAGTCTGCCGCACCAGAGTCCATGTCCAGCAGGTCCAGGGAGCTCACATTGGGGTTTTCTTTTGCATATCGTATTCCCCTTATCCCTGTAGCAGAAAAACCATCAAGAATGGAAATCTCTTCCCCGATTGCACCAACAAGAAGAGAAGAAAAAGAGCGGCATAGCTGCATATGGGGATTATAGAATATTTTTCCTGCTTCAAAGCTTACCTGCTCCTCCTGCATACACTTACCCCTTCATAAACTCCCTGAGTGCGCTGGTGGCATATGCACCTGCCGGGAGGGAAAATGAAAATGTATTGCTGCTGAACCCGAAATCCTTAATCGGGCAGAGGAATGGGCGGAAACTGCCCTTTGAGGAAAGCTCCGGAAGCACTTTTACCCTGAATGCATCCAGAGAGATGTTGTGTTTTTCCAGCAACTCCTTTTCTCTTTCATTGGGCTGAGAATCATAACCCAGGAGCTTTCCGCAAAGCCATTCAGTGCCCGGCTTTTCCGGTTCAGGAAATCCATAGAAGTCTGAATCACAGTAATATTCTCCATCCTCCCTGCGTATCATCCCGTCTTTTATGCGCTCGGAGAGCGCCTCATTGAAGAGAAAGGACTGGAATGCATGCACAAAAAGAAGAAGCGTATACCTGGGCAGGCGGCGGAACGCACCTGCAAAATCCCCGGAATTCTCAGAAAGATATGCAAGCATAGAGCGCTCCAGCCTGAGATGTTTTGGGAACTCCCTGAGTGCAGCAGAAAAATCCCCGGAACTGAGAAGATGGGCGCGGGCTTCCCGTGCTACTTTGTGCTCTTCCTCCCCTGCTTCTGCAAGAAAATGCATTGCCGCCTCATCCATCTTTCCCCTGAGAATAAGTTCACCTACCCTGTGGGTATTCCGGCGGGTTGAGCCAAAGCGCTGGGGCCCAAAATAATTGGGGAACTTCCCTTCCAGTTCTGAATAAATCTTCTCTGTTTTCTCTTCAGGAGAATCATCATCTCCTTTCCAGGAAATCCTGAACCGGTTTCCGGTAAGGTCGCCCAGCTTAATTTTCTCCTCCGCACCCCATGCCCCGTTTATCTGTATATCCATTAGTGCAAGCGATGAAACTTTTTCCTTGGGAACTCCGAAGACTGATGCAAGCTGGGTAGTCACCGCAAACTTGTCCTTGGTGCCTGCATAGCTGAACCTCTTCTGGCCCACCCTGAGCGCCTTTGCTATTCTTCTGAGCGCACCGGAAGTGCTCCAGTCCTTTTTCTGCAGTATAAAATGGGTATATTTTTTTCCCTGGTCCTCTTTTTCTATTTTACTGTAAAGCTCAAAAACCTCGCCTTCGGGGGAGATTTCCTCTACCAGAAAATCCTCCGGGCTGTTTTTTATTTCTCCCCCAATGCCCCTGCCTTTGGAAAGGTATTCCCAATCCCTCATCTGTTCTCTCCCTTGTATATGCCCTCATAAGAATCAGTGGAGGGCTCTGAAAGCCTTGCAAAAACAAGCTGCCCTATCCTGGCATTTTTCTTTAGCCTGGCGCCATGGAGATTTTTCACAAGAAGGAGGGCTTCGCTCCGTCCCTCATATCCCGGATCCCACACCGCGCACTCCAGCGTAATCCCTGAGCGGAGGAGGGAGGAGCGGGGAAAGCAGAATGCTGCGGCGTCCCTGGGTATATTTACATACTCATTGAAAATTACTTTGTATGCGCCTTCGCGGAGCTCTGCCCATCCCTCCCGGAAAGGAACTTCCACGGTTTCACTTATCCTTCTTTCAGAATTGTCAAAATCTATATGGCCGGGGGAAGAAAAGGAGAGCACTTTGTTCAGGGTGATGTCAACCCCTGCAGGCTGAAACTGGGAATCTGCAATGTGTTCAGAGATAAAAGAGAAAAGGGATTGTTTGGGAAAAATCATTCCTTCTCATCCTCTGCATAGATAAAATCCCAGTTGTTGAGCGGATAATCAAAAAGCTCCTCCGGCTTGAAGAAGCGCGCGAGCTCCTTTTCCGCGGTTTCCCTGGAATCAGAAGCATGTATGGCGTTTCTCCCTGTGCTCATTGAAAAATCTCCGCGTATCGTACCTGCTTCAGCATTGCGGGCATTGGTTACACCCACAATTTTTCTTACCACCTCAACCGCTTCCTGCCCTTCTACAGCAAGTGCGAGGAGGGGGGCAGAGGTCATGAATTTTTCCAGTCCGGGGTAGAATGGTTTGTCAAGGAGGTGTGCGTAGTGCTCTTTTGAAAGCTCCGGGCTCATCTTCAGCATCTTCATTCCCAATATCTTGAGCCCCTTCTGCTCAAACCTTGAGAGTATGCTCCCGACTATTCCACGCTGGAAAGCATCCGGCTTTATTAGTATGAGGGTCTTCTCCATCATCCTATCACTTCTTTTGCTGTGAAGATGCCTTCTTGGCCTTCTTGGTCTCTTCCGGTTTCTTTTTTCTCCTTACCCAGGGTGCCTTTTTTCCGACTCTCTTAAGGCCAAGCTGGTTATTCCTGCACTTGGTTGAGCAGAAAAGATAGGTGGAGCCGTCCTTTTTTGCATAAAGGAAACCCCTTCCCTTTTCCACATCTGTATTGCAAAAAGCGCACTTCATATTTTTCACCTTGCCCTGATTTCCTTGGCTTCGCGCTCTGCCTCAATAAGCATCAGTATCATTCCCTTCTTTACCGGGCCTTTCACGTTCCTGAGAATAACCCTTCCCTTATCCGGGCCCTCAAGAATCCTGCAGAGCACCTGGTAAATCTCCCCATAGATGCCTGTTTTGGTTTTTATTTCGACAATTTCTGCCGGAGTTCCCTGTGAATTCATTTAGTTTTCACCTACTCCTTTTTCTCCCCGGATTCTTCCTTTGGTTTCTCTTCCTCGGGTTTTGGCTCTTCCTTCTTTGATTCTTCCTGCTTTTTTTCCTCTCTCTTTTCTTCCTTTGGTTCTTCTTCTGCAGGCTTCTCCTCTTTCTTCTCTTCCGGCTTCTTTTCTTCCTTCACCGGTTCTTCCTTTGGTTTTTCCGGGGGCTTCTCATCTCTCTTTTCTTCCTTTGGTTCTTCTTCTGCAGGCCTTTTCTCTTCTTTTTTTGGTTCTTCCTGCTTTTTTTCCTCTTTCTTCTCTTCCTTTGGTTTTTCTTTTGGCTTTTCCTCTTTTTTCTTCTCCTCTGCCCTCTTCTCAGAAGCAGAAGTACCTGCGCGCGGGAGCCTCTTGAGGATTCCCTGGAGGAGCTCTGCCGCGCTACCCGCATCCTCAATTGCAATAGAAGATGTACCAACGCCTATTCCTACTGAAGAGCCAAGGTCCTTCTTTGAGCGGACATATGCGTAGGGGATTCCCCTCTCTTCGCACAGAGAGGGAACATGGATTATTATCTCCTCAGGCTGGATGTCTTCGGCCATTACTACAAGCTTCGCGTTCTTGCGCTCAATGGACTTAGTCGTCTCGTTTATTCCCTTGCGGAGCTTTCCTGTATCCTTTGCAACTGAAAGTGCCTCAAGTATGTTTGCCACTACCTCATCTGGGGTTTCATATTTTACATAACTCGCCATACATACACCTCATATCATTGGCTTTAGAGTAAGTGGGGAGTAGTATTTAAAAATATAAGGGAAAGAAAGGGGGAAGCTACTCCTTTGGCCTCCTCTTCTTTTTCCTGGTCCAGAGCACGTAGATTACTGCAGCCAGAATCAATAAGAACAACAGTATCCAGGCTCCCCTTATTATTGTATCCCAGAGGCTTGGCTCGGATGTTGCCTTGAAATCCTTCTCCCCTGTATCAAATCCGGGCTTGCTTACCACCACTGTATAATCTCCTTCCTCTTCAGGGATAAACGTGATGTCTCCGCTTGGCCCGGTCTTCCCTGCACTATAAGGTGTTCCCTGGATAACTACTGTTACTTCTGCGTCGCCTACATGCTCCCCATCACTTGTGACGGAAATGTGCACCGGCTGGCCAACAGAAACCTCTCCTGGAACCTCAACGTCCATGGGCTGGTCCCCCTCCTCTTCTTCCTCCTCTTCTTCTACTGGTTCGCATTCATGGGTGTCAGGGTTGCAGTAGTAGTTGTCTCCATAGAGCTCAAGGCAGGTGGAGTCTGAGCAGCACTCGTAAGGGCTGCATTCGTGGTCTATTATCTGCCCGCACGGGCACTCAACCTGCTCGCACTCCCCAGTATCCGGGTTGCAGTATTCATCAGAAGCGCAGTCTGCATCGGATTCGCATCCTTCTTCTTCATCAGGCTCCCCAATACACTCATAGTCTATGCACTCCTGGCCCTCTTCACAATCATCGTCCGTGAGGCATTCCACAGGAGTACACTGACAGTCTATGCATGCATAAATTCCTTTGTCAAAGAGGTCTGATGGAGTGGCCTCCCCATCAGTGTATTCTCCTTCTTCTATGGTGGGCTCCCCATCGGTGTATTCACCTTCTGTCCCTCTGATTGTTCCTTTGTCTTCTACTTTTTCCGGGGTGTATCCCTGGCAGTCCTCATCAAAGCCGCATTCCGCGCCTTTATTGAGTGTGCACATGTGGTCAACCTGGTTGCAGAAGAAGCAATCATTGTACAATTCATGGCAGTCCTGGTTCACCATGCATTCTCCCTTTGCTTCTGAAACGCTGAAATCTTCACGGGCAGTTTCATAACCAGATTTTGTTGCCGCTGCCTGGTAGTCCCCAACATAATCCGGAGTAAACGTAACCTCTCCGTTCGAATCAGTTTCTCCCAAATAGTACCAATGAGCATACCCTGGAGCATAAGTTTCTATTCTTACTTCTGCGCCGGATATGAGTGTGGCGTCCTCCTCCAGAACAGTAAGGGTGACTTCCTGGTAAACTATCCTGGGCGTGGAAACAACAATGTACATTTCATCAAGTTTTTTGCCACCATCATCATCCTCTTCCTGGCCCACGGAAAGCCTGCTGCGGGTATCATCCGTGGCATTTTCTCCCATCGGAGGTGCCCCAACAACCCACACATCATTTATGTGCAATCCATTGGAAAGCACTGAAACATTATACTCTATCTGCTCCGAGCTCCCGGGGGTAAGGTTCACGAAAATATCTTCCCAGTAAATTGTATTCCCTGAAGAAGACGTGTTTGCCGGGGATGCATTAAGGAACTGCAGCCCTACAGGAATTGTATCATTTACTGAAACTGTGATGTTTACCGGGCCGGTGTTGGTAATGTTCAGAGTGTAGGTAACGTTGTCGCCTATGTCTGCTGTAGGCGGATTGGTTTTGCTTACTGTGATGGACGGGTAAACAACTGTTGTGGTTGCATCATCGGTTCCAGTAACATTGTTTCCATTTACCGGGGCGCCTTCCCCTTCTGCAGTATTGGTCTGGGCGCCTTCTGGTGCGCTTTCATTTATTGTTGCATTCAGATAAATTGTTGTGGTTGCACCCGGGGCAAGGGGCCCGACATCGTCCCAGTTTGCCCAGTGGCTGCCTGTGGAATCCGGTAGCGGGTCTGCATTGCTGTAGTTGAACCACGCAGGGAGGGCATCATAAATCCGTACGGGGTCCAAGGTCACGTTTCCTGTGTTCTCCACATCTATCCTGTATTCCACGGTCGCTCCGGGAACAGGCGGGTATGAAGAAACATCTGTTTTAGTGATGGTGAGATTCGCAAAATAAACCGTTGCGTTTTCATAATCCTCTGCAAATCCTGGTGAGGTGAGGTTGGAATCAAATGTTGCATTCACGTAATTTGTAACATTCACTATCCTGTTTCCTGCATCTGCAACCCCTGCACCCACAGTTGCATTAACATATATTACTGTGGAGTCTCCGGGCGCAAGGGGCCCGACATTGTTCCAGGTACACTCCCCATTTGTGCAGGAATCGGGATTGGGGGATTCTCCTGCCCATTGAAGCCCTGCAGGAAGCTCATCCACCACCTGGACCGTGTCCAGTGTAACGTTTCCCGTGTTGTTTATGGTGATGTTGAATTCCACCACCCCTCCTTCGCTTGGTGGGAATGGTGTCTGGTTGAGCTTAATGATGGAAACGTTTGCAACATACTGAAGTATCCCATAATCGCTTGAAGCGGGGTCCAGGTCATAGGTTGAGAGGGTTCTTGCCCCGGTATCAGGAGTCTCGTTCACCAGGGACCCGCCTTCAGATATACTATACCTTAAAAGCTTGAACTGGGAGGGGGCGTATCCTGCTTCCTCGCCTGCACCCCAGTGCCAGACAAGTTCATCTATGGAAACTGCTGTTGAGCCCTCAATCAAAACATACTTATTCTCAAATGAGATTGCCTCTTCGGGAAGGGAAGTCTGGTTCTGAGTCCAGTTTATTCCGTATGTCTCATCTGCAGAAACATCGTCCTGAATGTCCAGCACTGTGTAGTTGTCAAGGGAGCCGGTGGGGTTGGTGAAAGTAAGATTCCTTGCATCTACAGTGAAAGTATTTC